>NZ_JABXYX010000057.1 GCF_017982655.1 Brasilonema sp. CT11
TGCAAAATTCTTGTCAAGAACTTTGAGAGAACTCTAGCTAATGCCACTGCAAAGGTTAATCTTTGTTTTATTCGGCTGATGGTTAAGAGGCTTGCAGCACCTTTTTAGATGTCAAATGGGTTCTATAGAGAGAGTATCACAGCAGGTATAAACCTGACTAGAAACATCTACGTGCAAGGAAAAGTTTAAGACATTCAGTTCAGGTGATCTTCAAATACGAGCTGGAAACTTTACCGTACTTTTACGTAATTTCAGATATTTAAGCCACAATGATACTAGTTATTCTATAGAGAAAAACCGTGAAAGTAATGTCAGAAAAATTACATATTATTGAGACTCAACTGAAAACTCGTCTTCTTCTGGCTTTGTGGGATTTGGGAGGAACAAAGCAGGAAGTGAAGAAAGGTGAACTCAATAAGCGAATTGTTACTAAGGACAAGAAGGTAGCAAATTATCAGAGCATCTTTAAGGAATTGGAGGAACAAGGGGCGATCGCCATCTCCAAAAAAGGCTACTCTCTACTATCTCCTGTGGGTTTAGAAGTACTGGGTGAGGGTTTGACAAGTCCAGAGTTTAGGTTTGAAAGCAAAACTGTTGGTGCTTGGGTGGTTCATGGACTGCTGAAGTGGATAAGTCAGATGAATGGTGCGGTAGCTGCATCTGTATCGGCGAATGGGGTGAACAGTGGGATTAAATCTTATGACGAGTTTAAACAAGTGACGTTGGAAGTCTATAACAAACTGAACCGCGACTATAACTTAGATGATTTGGTACCAATTTACAGGATCAGGAGAGAAATAGGTGAGCGTGTCAGTCGTGAACATTTCAACGAGTGGATGCTGGAAATACAAGCTCATGACATTCTGCAACTGCAAGGTGGTAGCTTACCAGATAATGATCCAGCCAAACTCGAAGACTCCATCACTACTGAAGTCAGTGGACTACGCTGCTATGCCAAGCGTTTGAACTAATCTAATCCACCAATTGTTACTGATTTCCTGCTAACTCCTAGTACACCGCTACTGCAAATACTGCAAATACATCCATGTCCAACGACTTAATTAATGTCATCAAAAACCATAATCCATTTGAGGGACGCTTTGTAGTTACAACACATAATGTTTGGGGACAAAGTTTTCCTGATGTTCCATCGTTAAATGCTCATGCTTCGGATGCTGTATATGAGGCAATAGAGAAAGTTCGTAACAAACAACGGCAAGTTGTGGGTATCACCATTACAGCAGAAAGAGGATTAGGTAAAAGTCATGTCATCAGCCGAATTCGACATAGATTACAGGTTGATGGTAGTGCTTTATTCGTTTACATGAGTCAGTGCAATAACTTAAACCGCATTACAGCGGAATTTTTAAGCACTCTGGCAAGTAGTCTCAAACAAATAGGTAGCCAAGGTGTTAGTCAATGGCAGGAATTAGCAACAGCTTTAGTCAATGAGGCTTATAAAAAGAATTATGCACCTCAGGAGTTAATCAAGCAATTTCGAGGAAATTTAGCTAAAAATCCCAAGGTTATTGAAATTTTCCGAGATACAATACTTGGTGTCAAGCCAGATATTGAAAATCCTGATATTTTGACTGCAATTTTATGGACACTATCTCCTGATCCAGCTTATGAAGTATTTGCCATTCGATGGCTATCTGGTCATCACTTACCACAATCAAAAGCTGATGCAATGGGGTTAGCTAATATCAGTGCAAAGGATAAAGAAGCTGAATCCTTTAACACGGTGCGGCAAATTCTCGATTTAATTAGTGATTACAAACCAATAGTGGTTTGTTTTGATGAGATGGAGAACAATACCTGTAATGAATTAGGATACACTGCACAACAAGTTACTGCTATCTTCGCTAAAGACTTATATGACAAAATAAAACGAGGTGTTTTGCTAACATGTATTTTTCCAGATTGTTGGATAAATGAGATAAAAAGATTACCAAATGCTGAATCAGTTGTAGACAGAATTGCTCAAAAAATTATTGATTTAAAACATCTTAATTCTGATGAGGTTGTTGCATTGGTATCTGGATGGCTTAAAGACTTTTATCAAGAGAAAGGATTAACACCTCCTCATGCAGTTTATCCCTTTAATGAAGAGAAACTTAGAGCCTTGGGTAAGGAAAAACCTATTGTCAGAAAAGTTTTGCAATGGTGTGCTGAAAACTTTCAACCTCCTGTGAAAGATGGAGAAACAGGAAAAATCGAGCAAAAAGACCCTGTAGAACCTGTTTACAATCAACAATTAGCTGCTTTAGAAACTACCATACAAGATTATATGGAGGATAAAGCAACCCTTGCTCAAGCACTACGGTTAGGCTTCACTGCTGTGATTGGAGAAACTATAGAAAAAGTACAAATTGAAAAAATAGAAGATGTTAAAGCCAAAGCTGTAGACAAAGGTTACATAGACTTCAAAGTTGTTGGCAAGGAAAATGGTAAAGGTGTCAAAATTGGCGTAGCTGTTCTTCAGGATTCTGGAGGTAAGATAGTTGGAGCAACATTAAGACGATTAATTCGCTACAAAGATTTTGATTTAACTCGGGGCTGCTTAGTTCGCTCTAAGCAAATTAACAAAGGTGCAACACAAGCACAACAGTGTTTAATCCAACTTTTGTCAAAAGACTTAGGAGGTGAATGGGTATTGTTAAAATCAGAGGATATTAAGCCACTTTTAGCACTGCATTTCGTTATGAAGGCTCGTGAAGATTATGAGTTAAGCGAACAGCATATTTTGGATTTTATTCGCTCGAAGCGGATAGCAATTGATAATTACCTTATCCGTGAAATTCTCAGCGATCCATCTGGACAAGTACCTGAAGATGCTGTTGATGAAGAAAGTAATCAGGGCGTGGTAAATACGCCGGAAGTTAGCAATATGGAAGAGGTAAGCATAGACATCTTTTAATAAAGAATGAGTCATTATGTTGTGATTAGTATCGCATTATGCTTGCCTACATCAGACATTGAGGCACTGTTGCAAGGTCGAATTATTGCAGCTATATCTAATAAATTTATTGCTCAAGGGCGAGAATTTGCACTTTGTCCAACAGATGAATTAATGAACGTGCTGCCAGTTGAGCGGTACTATCACTCTAGTTTCTTATGTATTGCTCAAACAGCTTTTACTCAACTTGGTACTGAAACCGTCTCAATTAAAGCTTGGGCAAAGTGCGAATTATGCCAAATTATTAATAGTGCTGAATCACTCGCTGGTTTATCGTCGCTAAGGATTTGGACACAAGAAGCTTTACAAGAAATACTCACGCAACGGCAAAACATCTTTCTGGCTTACCTGCGCGTGTATTACCTGCCTGAAGCAATTGAAGTCCCTGTCAAGAAAAACAGTCAATTCATTGCTTTACCTTATCCTCTGACAGTTTCTCAAGCAAACCCCGTGTTTGCGGATGGCATCTTTACCATCCGCAAACACCAACTAGAAACACGTCAACCGCCACCGCACCCAGAATTAGAAGATTTGCAAAGTGCTTTAGCCTCCTTTGCCATCACCAACCCAGCCGCTAAACAATTAGATCAAGATATCAAAGTATTTTTAGGTTGGACTACTACTGAGCAATTTATCCAGCAAAACGATCCAGATTTAGCTTGGATAAATAACATTGCAGCGTTAGGCGATCGCAGCATAGAACAAGATAAAGGCAAAAGCAACTACCAAGCTGGCACAGACTTTGAAAATATAACACGCCGCAGCCTTGAGTTTTTAGGATTTAAGGTTGAATCTGATTACAAAGGTGGTGCTGGAGGCTTAGATTTATTTTGTTCAAAACCGTATTCCTTAGTTTGCGAATGTAAGGCAGGTAAAAGTATTCCTGATCGTACAGTTGAGGAATTGGATAGGATTGGCAAAAGGCATCTTAAAGAAAATTATATGAACGCTGTTCGCTTGATTATTGGTCCTGGTAAACCGACTAAACAACTTCAAGTATCGGCTGCAATATCTAAAATTAGTATCATTAATGCTATGACTTTACAGAAATTAGTTGAACTACAAGCAAAATATCCTGGTTCTGTTGACTTAATTGAACTACAAAAATATATTGCTCCTGGACAGATTGACTACAATATTGATGAATATATTGAAAAAGTTAAAAAACATATCCAATTGCGATCGCATTTAGTGCAACTTGTCAAAAAATATCTAGAAAATACAGGTTTTGAAAGAGCCAGTGTTGATTCCCTTCATGGTGCTTTCAGCGCGACTTCACTTAATAAATTACAGCCTCAAGAAATGCACGAAATTCTTGTTGAACTTTCCTCACCATTAACAGGTTATGTCGGACGAATCAAAGGAGAAGATTGGAGACGCGATCGCTTTTACTTCCTGCGTGACTTACCAACTCCTCAAATTTAGCTCTTTTCTTTCTTACCTTTGCGTCCTTTGCACGGCAGTTGCTACAACGGGGGGAACCCCAACGCCAGATACCTACGGAGGGAAACCCTCCTGCAGTACTGGCTCCGCAACGCACTGCCTCGTCTTAGCGGTTCGTTTATCTTAAAATTTATTATCCCAAAGTTAGTATGAAAAACACAAAAAAATTAAGGTGAGCTACTTAACCCACCCTCAATGCAACATAACCCAAACAACCTATACTGGAGTCGCCCCATAATTCTTTATTTGATTTGTGATTTCCAAATTCTTCAACGCCGCTTGGGCTGCTTCTAAGTCATAAGGAAATGGTCGTTTATGGGGTATGTAATCCCGTGGTTGAGGTGGTTTGTGACGCAGTACTGCATTCACCAAAACACACGGTTCAGAACTCAAATTAATCGCCCCGTGCAAAACTCCCGGCGGAATTGTCACGACTACAGAATGGTCTTCACTTAAAGGAATATACTGGTATTGTTTATCCAGCAATGTCGCAAGGACAAAGTGTCCTTTTACGACTAATAGTTGGTCTGTATGTGTTTTGTGAACAAATAAATCATCTATTGTGTTGGGTGGAATTTGTACCAGCATTGTTTCATGACTGGCTTGAGCTGTAAAGAACTCTACCATCCCTCCCTTACTGGATTCCAGCCTACGGATTTCAATTCCCCTGAATTTAGTTTTACTCATATCAGTATCCTAAAAGAGCATCGTAATAATTGAAGCTTTACCTTCAATATTAGATGCTCTATCATAAAAAATTGTTACTTCGGCAACAATTTTGCGCAAAAGTATGATATGGGAATTACATCAGTTATCAGTTATCAGTCATCAGTGAACAGTTATACCAAATCCGCTTTTCTAACCCCCTTTTAACCCAGGCGATTAGAAATCGCGACTACACAAACAAAGTCCGCCTACGCGGACTAAATAATAAAGGGGGTATTAGATCCGGATTTGGTATTACCAGTTACCAGTTACCAGTTATCAGTTATCAGTTTCACTGTTCACTGATAACTGTTTTAATCAGCTAACAGAAATCTTCAAACTGCTGGGTTGTGCTAGATCTCCTTGCAACACGAATCCACGCTGATTTGCGTATAAATGACGCACAATCTTATAAATTGCCTCGATTTTGTCTGTTGCACCAGCTTTTTGAGCAATTTCCTCTATAGAAAGTGCTGTTTTTTCTGTTTGCAAAACTTTTACAACTTGTTTTTGCAAGTCCAGAATTGCAGCCGCAGCTTTTTTACCAGCTTCAACACCTGGTTGATGGTAGGCGTTGATGTTAACTAAGTTGCCATAGAAACCTACAGCGCGATCATATAAAGCAATGAGCGCACCCACGATCCGGGCATTCACTTGGGGAATGGTCACAGTAATCGAGTCGCGCTGGTTTTCATAAAGCGCTTCTCGGGTTCCTTGCAAAAAACCAGAGAGATAGTCGCCTGCTGTGATTCCAGGTTCAAGTTCTGAAGATGGTCCGTTGCGGTCTTCTAAAACTTCAATGAATGTGGCAAAGAAATTCGGCACACCCTCACGCAACTGCTGAACATAAGCGTGTTGGTCGGTTGAGCCTTTGTTGCCATAAACGGCGATACCTTGGTGAACGACGTTACCTTCTAAGTCTTTCTCCTTACCCAAGGACTCCATCACCAGCTGTTGTAAATACCGACTGAAAAGAAGTAAGCTGTCTTTGTAGGGTAGGACAACCATGTCTTTTTCGCCGCGTCCATTGCCAGCATAATACCAAGACAAAGCTAACAATGCGGCTGGGTTTTGTTTGATATCGGGGACGCGGGTGGCGTCATCCATCTGTTTTGCACCGTCTAGCATGGCGAGAATATCAACACCTTGCAACGCCGCTGGTAATAACCCGACAGCAGATAATTCTGAGGTGCGTCCTCCCACCCAGTCAAACATGGGAAATCTTGCGAGCCAGCTTTCGGATTTTGCTTGTTCGTCCAGCTTACTACCTGCCATAGTTATGGCGATCGCATAATTAGCAAAGTCCAAATTCTGTCGAGCGTAAGCCTTTTTAACTTCAATCATGCCATTACGCGGTTCTGGCGTTCCCCCAGACTTGGAAATCACCAATACCAAAGTGCTGGCAAGACGGTTTCTCAAATGATTTATAACGCGGTCAATTCCTGCTGGATCGGAATTGTCAATGAAGTGAAGTCCCAGCGGGGGGAAGTCTGAGGCTAACGCTTCCGCAACAAATTGGGGACCTAAGGCAGAACCACCAATACCAATAGAGATAATATCAGTGAAGCGAGGCGCTTTTGGAGGATGAATTCCACCCGTGTGGACTTTTTCGGCAAATACTTCGATTTGCTCTATGCTGTCTACGATTTCTTGTGTGAGTTCTGGCGTAGGGGCTAAATCAGGATTTCGCAGCCAGTAGTGTCCAACCATGCGGTCTTCATCTGGATTGGCGATCGCCCCCTTCTCAAGTTCCGCCATATCTGCAAAAGCTTTTTCAAACTTCGGCTGCAATTTCTCTACAAAGGCGTCGTCAAACCGCATCCGGCTCACATCTAGGTATAGTCCCAATCCTTTATGGAAATATAACCATTTCTGGTATCGTTGCCAAAGTGCCGTAGCGTCCATAGGGGAATCTCAGGTAAAGTGATTTTCAAAAACAAGTTTAAGCCAAGGTGCTAACAATCCCTGTCTACCTTATACAGTTTTAAGTGTTGGCTGAATTCTTGACCTTAAACATCTGGCATAAGTATGACCTCATCAGAATTTTCTCATCAGACAAAGGCAGATGAGCAGAAGGGGCTACTTCTCAAATAAACTACATGGGAACAGATTGTCCTGCTGCAAAGACTTGTTTTGCCGTGAGTTGCAAGTTGGGAAAGGTTAAGGAAACAAGTTGGTCGTTATTTTGAAATAACTGTTTTTGATACTCATCCTCTAATAATGTACAAATTGTCACCGTTGGCTGCTTAGGTTTACCAATATATTCTCTGCCACCAATGCCCAGATAATCGACGGACACTTGCTACCCTTCGGGAAGCCGCTTCGCGTCTACAAGCCGGGGAACCCTTTCGGCAGTTCCTCATGGGGGAAACCCCCAAGACCGGACTGCCTCACCAACGCAGTGTCCTCGACAATCCAATACTCAAACACCCCTAGTGTGGCGTAATCTTCAACCTTACGGGCGTAGTCGTTTTGCCAATTTGTACTAACCCTTACGGGTTCGTCAGTTGCTACAACGCGGGGAACCCGACGCCAGGTGCTTCAAGTCGGCAAAGCCGCCCAACGCACTGGCTCCGCAACGCACTGACTCACGACTTCAGCAATGAGTTTAATTGAATTTCCTAATGTAATAACAGGTTCTTTTTGCCACAACGGCTCATTGATCAGTCGAGTTTGGTCTAACACAATGAGATCGGGACGAAATGCGGTATCTGTCCCTAACAATTTAATCAAGCATCGATGGGGAATAAAATAGGTTGCATCCTGACGGTCAATTTCTACATTCAGTTTTCGCCCAATGAAGGCGGATACCTGTTCGTGTGGTCCAGTTGGTTCCATCTCAATTAATTCACCATCAATTAACTCATAGCGTTCTGCTAAAAGCAGCAGCGCTAGCCCCGAAGGGGGCGCTACGCAAACGCTATCGCGATCGCCGTAGTTGGTAATAAATTCATCAACAGTTAGAAGTTTTGGCGCTGATTTCACCATTGTGATTGTTCCCGATAATTCTTGCCTACCCAGAGTTTTTTTAAACGAATTCTAAGTCAGCAGCAATGCCAAAATGGTCGGAAGGGTACAAAGTGCGGCTTTCCCGTGCAGGCTGGTTAAGAATGACTTTGCACGAACGTACCCGCAAATGTTGATTGATAAATATGTAGTCTAAGGTACCGCGCCAGGGTCGTAAAGTGCGATTAGATATTAAGTCCCGTACAAGTTGGCGCAATGCCTTTTTCCAGCTACGGCGAGCAAGAGGTGTAGGACAGGTGTATTCTGGTTCTTGTCCGTGGTACTCAGCATAAGCTGATGTAAAATGTTGTTTCATCAGCATGATAGCTGGAGTTTGGGGTGTGCCATTAAAATCACCCACTGCGACAATTGGTATGGACGATGGAAGCTTACTTAGCCAATCAATGAGTAACTGCACTTGTTTTGTACGTTCTGGATGATGACCCGGATACCAGTAATAATGTCCGTTGCAAAACACCAATGGCTGACCATCCAAATTAACTTGTACATATTGAGCAACTCGTCCCTGAGTTTGTAAATCCAGAACTGCTTCTTCCACAAATGGGTGGCGACTGAGAATCGCATTTCCCACCCCGATGTCGCTGATACTTGTTGGACGATTGTCTGGAACTAGATGCACGTATGGCATATCAAGCTTATCAGCAAGCCAAGCAGCTGTGTTTTCTGGTAGCTTAACTTCCTGTAAAGCAATCAGGTCAGCTTGCTCTGCCTGAAGTCCATCAACTAACAGAGTTCGCCGTTGCTCCCAGTCTGCCATGTCGTACAAGATGTTGATTGTAAGAAGCTTAACCATTTAGTAGTGCCATGAAACGTATTTTATTTGACACTCTTAGGCTCGTGAAAAATTGCTACGCTTACTTCTACAAATTTTTGTAGAGATAAATCTTGTGTAATTATACATTTATCAATGCATAATGTCAACTAATGACTCATGACTCATTATTCCTTGATGGTACAAGCTGCCGGATAAATTCTTTGGAACTAATCCATAAGTTAAGATCCAAAATTCCCAAAAAAGGGATCTGTCCGTGGAATAAATCCAAAATCTAAAATCTAAAATCCAAAATTGTCTGACTCATGACGTATGGCTGAATATCTCATTTTCTTAACGATTTCTACTTCAATTTTTGCATTGTTTGGTTTGGGGCTGAACTTACAGTGGGGCTTTACGGGTTTGATTAACTTTGGTCATGTTGCCTTTATGACGCTGGGCGCATACACCACTGTATTGTTAACCTTAAAAGGAGTTCCTTTGGTGCTGTCAGCAATCATTGGGGCAGTTATCGCAGCGTTGTTGGGTTTGGTAATTGGTTTCTCGACTTTGCGTTTGCGAGAAGATTACCTAGGAATTGTGACTATTGGCGTTGGCGAACTGATTCGTCTGGTGGTGAATAACCAGGATTTGCCTGTTGGTAATGAGTGGAAAGCTGGAGCATTTGGTGTCCAAAGTTATCCTATACCGTTGGCAACTCTTGTCCCTAATCTGTTCATCAAACTTTTGTTGATTGGGCTGTTGACGCTACTTGCGCTGATTACTTTATGGCAGTTATGGCGGTGGGTTGGTGTTTCTAGAGTGTCAAATTCTGCGAAGTCACACAAGAAAGTCGGTAGTAAGCAAGAATTTATATCACACCTAGTTATAGGAGTTTTTTTAGCACTGTTAACAGTGGCAATTTATATATCTGGTGTTATGGGCTTGTATGACTACAAGGCCACAACAGGTTTGATGTTGGTATCACTTATAGTATTGGCTTTTGTCTTCTGGCGGTTGGAAATTTTAGTGCGATCGCCTTGGGGTCGAGTTCTCAAAGCTATCCGCGAAGATGAAGAGATTCCCAAAGCTTTAGGAAAAAACGTCTTTTGGTATAAACTACAATCACTGATGCTCGGAGGTGCGATCGCAGGAATTGCAGGTGCTTTCATCGCATGGCAACTTAGCGCAATTTACCCAAATAATTTTGAACCGATAGAAACTTTCACTGCTTGGATCATCGTCATTTTAGGTGGTTCTGGTAGTAATCTCGGCACAGTCTTGGGTGCAGTGCTTTACTTTATGTACTATGAAGGTACGCGCAACTTGGATAAAATTCTCCCTATTGATTCAGACCGTTTAAGTGCATTGCGGATTATGATCATCGGTCTGATCTTGATGGTACTGATGATTTGGCGTCCTCAAGGTATCTTAGGGAAAAAGGAGGAACTCACCCTTGGCAAATAACGAGTCATCCCAAATTCCTCTGTTGACTGCAACTGGAGTTTGTAAAAACTTTGGTGGTATTAAGGCTGTAGATAACGCCGAAATTCAAGTACCAAGTGGTAGTATCACTGGATTGATTGGTCCTAACGGTGCAGGTAAAACGACATTATTTAACTTACTCTCAAATTTCATCCGTCCAGACAAAGGACGAGTCACGTTTGACGGCGAACCGATACAGAACTTGCAGCCACACAAAATTGCCCAGAAGGGAATGGTACGTACCTTTCAGGTAGCCAGAACTCTGTCGCGGTTGTCGGTGCTAGAAAATATGCTGCTAGCGGGACAAAAACAAACGGGCGAGAAATTTTGGCAAGTCCAATTCCAACAACCCAAAATTGCCAAAGAACAAAAAGAATTCCAAGAACGAGCACTTTTCCTCTTAGAGTCAGTAGGATTAGCGCACAAAGCATATGATTATGCTGGAGGGTTATCTGGCGGACAGCGTAAGTTGCTGGAAATGGGAAGAGCACTGATGACTGAGCCTAAGTTAATATTATTGGATGAACCAGCCGCTGGGGTAAATCCGAGACTGATTGATGAGATATGCGATCACATTACTGGCTGGAACAACAGTGGCATGACTTTTCTGATCATCGAGCACAATATGGACGTGATCATGTCGTTGTGCGATCGCGTTTGGGTGCTAGCTGAAGGACAAAATCTCGCTGACGGAACAGCACAAGAAATTCAGAATCATCCAAAAGTTTTGGAGGCTTATCTGGGCAAGTCAGCATAGGAGTATAAGTAGCAAAGTGCGATCGTTCCCAGGCGTTTTGCTTGGGAACGATTGTATAAGGATGTCTTACCAAATCACCCTTCGGGTTCGCCAGATGCCTACGGAGGGAAACCCTCCTGCAGCACTGGACTCACTTTAAGGTTGCCAGATTTGGTATTACACACAGAAACTTTTTTGCCTTTGCGTTTCCGTGTGTAACTCGTCGACTTGTGCTTGAAATCACTGTGATTCTTCAAGCATCAACGCGCTTACCATATCTTTGAGTGAATCCCAAAGCAGATTGAGCAGAGGGTAATGTAGAAGTCGCTGTTTGTGCAGTTAATTGACTCACTGTTATTGGTTGAGTTTCATACTCCGTGCTAGTAATCACCAGCGGTTTGGTAACGGCTTGAGAAAATGTAGCTTCCTCTGGATTTTTTGTGGAAATGCGTGGCGCAGCCTGTTTAGGACTTGTATTTGCAGTAGATACTGCTGTTTGAACTTTACTCTCATCTTCGTCTAAGAACCATCTCAGTTGAGAAAGCATCGGACTGGATGGTGAAACTTTCAGCGTGTGAATTTGAGAGTCTTTTTCCGAAATTTGCTTTTGGAGATTGGACAACTGGTTTTCTAACTCAGAAGATTGACGTAAAGATTTTTGCCATGTCCACAATACAGCACCCGTAAGTCCTAGTCCAAAACTGAATGCAGCTCCCACTCCTGGAGAAACAAAATCCTTTAGTTCCCCATAGAAAAGTTCTTGCTCTTCTAGTTGGACTTTCACAGGCTTAGACCCTTGCAGGGCTAAAAGTAACATAAAAGAGGCAAAAAGCGTGCCTGATATCACTACGGTCGGGAGTAAGATTTTTTTAAGCATAACGAAAGCCTACTGGTATCAACGTGTCAAAACAACTTAATCAAAAACCCGTAGCCGTGCTCAAAGGCTGTACCTGCTACCTAAAAAAATTTCAAAATCCGAAATCTAGGCAACAAAGGGATACGGATTATACTTACGTTCTCATCCAAAGTTAGTAAATTTATGTGCTATATGTTTATAAAGTTTTGATAAAGTATACCCTAATTTTATGAATTTTTTGTATTGTCAATCTTGTAAATACTTACAAATACGGATAAAGGTATAAAAACATGATTTAGCACTGATATAGGAAAGATAACGCCAATTCTTAAGAACGCGCGAAGCCTCAAGTCAGGCATTCCCATGCAGAGCATAGGAACGAGAGGAGGAAATTGCTTACTGAACGGGACGCACAATTGGGGGAGTTGTCGGTTGATTTTTTTTAAAGATTGCAGCAAGCGCTTGTTCCAAAGTTTCTGCCATGACAATGCGGTTATTGTAGGCAACAACCACCCTTACAAGTGTTGGCAAGCTGTTTTGTTCAGCTTCTAAATAAAGAGGTTCAACATATAAAAGAGAACGTTCTATCGGAATTACTAACAAATTTCCTTGAATTGCTTTAGAACCTTGGCGATTCCACAGAGAAATTTGCTGGGAAATCACTGGATCTTGATTAATCAAAGCTTCAATTTGCTCTGTTCCGTAAACTAACTGCTGCTTGGGAAACTCGTAAAGCAACATCTTGCCGTATTCTTGTTTATCGGAACGTGCTGCTAACCAAGCAATTAAATTTGCGCGTTGTACAGGCTTGAAAGGTAGTAGTAGAATGAATTCTTCCGATTCTGCTTGCGGTAGTTTCATAATCAGGTAGTAAGGCTTTACCTGCTGCTGTTTGCTAGCGTAAATCTCATTGGCAATTTGCCACAAGTCTTCTTGATTGTAGAAAACCTGTGGGTCTGTCATGTGATATGTTAGCAATCGCTCAGATTGAATACTAAAAAAGTCTTGTGGATAGCGGATATGACTGCGAAGAGCGACTGGCATCTTATCCAAGGGTTTTAGTAATTTGGGGAAGATAGCCCCTAAAGTATGAATAATTGGATCTGTTGGATCAGAAATGTAGAAATTAACACTGCCATTGTAGGCATCAATGACAACTTTTACAGAATTACGGATATAGTTAAATTTATTTTTGCCTGGATCAGAATATGGATAGCGATCGCTCGTGGTGTAAGCATCAATCATCCAGTAAAGATAAGTCTTGTTACCTTTGATATCTGTTCCTTCGCCATCTGCAGCAACTAAATAAGGATCACTGTCGTAGCGTAAAAAAGGAGCGATCGCCTGCACTCGTTCTTTGATATTGCGACGAAACAGCAGCTTTGTTTGCGGTGTAAAATTGCGCGTCAACAGCATCTGCCAATCTTTAAGATATTCCGCAAACACCAATCGCCGCCATATTGCACCAATTGAGATTCCTCCACGTCCATCGTAAACGTTATAAACGTTATCATTCTCGCTGGGAAAGTCTAATTCCTGAGTTTTTGTCCCCGTCATCACATAATTATTGGTGATTTCGCCATAGTAAATGCGGGGTTGATTAATAGGAACACTTGAGCGAACTGATTCATTCGATATCAGCAAAGAACTCTCGTTACCTGTATTAAGTCCAATATCTTTGACGTAGTAGTCAGGTAATCCGCCAGGTGCGACAACATTTACGGGGCTGAGTGTAAAACCGTAGCCGTGAGTGTAGATCAGATGTTGGTTTACCCAAGTTTGTGCTAAATCTGGTACATCACCGTAGTCTAATTCTCGCGCTGCGATGATTGTCTGTTGCTTTTGATTTGTTTGATCTGGTTTGAGGGTGTAGCGATCAATGTCAGCGCCAGGAAACTTGTAGTAAGGTCGAATTTGTTGCAACTGACGGTTAGTTTCTAGAAGAGGGCGTGTATCCCACAACCGAATGTTGCGAATAGTCAAGTCATTTTCTTGCAAATTAGTTGCAGTTAGTTGACCTCGCGGATCAAAAATTTTTGCTTCTATTGCATCTAAATTAAAAGCTTCTCTGGTGAGGGTGATAGTACGCTCAATGTATGGGCGTTCACGACTCAATTCATTTGGTTGGACAACAAAGCGTTGTACTGCTGAGGGTAAAATTTCTCCAGAAACTGCCGCGACAAATATATATAATCCTAGTGCGTAAATGAGTTGAGGTGGATAGAGAATGAGTTTAAAACTTGTTTTCTTTGTTCTAGATAAAAGAATTATTCGTAATAGGAGATATATGGCGATCGCCACTGCCAAAATACTCAACCCACTATAAATTGGCAACAACACCTTAACATCGGTGTAACTAGCACCATAGATCACCCCACGAGGGGAATACAAAAGTTTATAGTGTGCAAGCCAATAATGCAGGGCAACTGTTAACATGAATAAGCTAGTTAAAGCGTTTAAGTGAAGTCGCTGCGGTGTAGAAAATCCTGTAAATCTTCCTTCACTGAGACTATTTGCCGAACACAAGTAAATGAGCGTTACTGCGCAGACAGCAAAGAGAAATAGTCCTACTAGCCAAAATGCTAATAATTCCCAAATAGGTAAAGAAAATACGTAAAAGCTAATATCTTTGTGAAATAGCGGCTCTGTGCGGTTAAAACTAGTGCTATGAAAAGACTCTAGAACTGTTACCCAATGTGTTGATAACAGAAAACTCAGCAGCAAACAGATCAGGAGTGCGATCGCCCTCAAGCAAAACTTATAATTAATCACAATTGCAATTGTCAACACCAACAGCAAAATTGACTGCACAATTGGGATGTTAATCTGCTGTATTTGTATTTGCTGCAACACCTGTTGTAACGAAGGTGTCAATGGCAATTTCTTGGTGGGTAATTGAATATTTGGAAACCACAAATTTAACGCTTGCTGAGCATAGTAAATAAACACTAACCCCGCCAGCACACTCAATGTGATCACCACTGGCAAGAGCAAGCGCAATCCGAGTTGTGACTTCTCAGTGGCGAGGTGCGAAGTCGGAATTTTTATATTTGGAATTTGGAATTTTGTTAGCGCAGCGGAACGCAGTCCATTTTGAATTGTTTCGTCCCCTTGTCTGCTTGGGGAATACTTCAACCTTGAGGTGACAAGAAAATTGCTGAATAAAAAACCCACTGAGGTGAAAAAGACAACTGCCCACACTATTAGTTGCGTTAACAAGCGCAACAAAAATTCTCGTAAATATCCAACTTCACTAAACCAGAAAATTTCTGCTCCTAGGTGGCAAGTTAAATCAAAAAACAGCCATAGCCCTAATAGCAGGATAATCAGTCGATACCCTCGTTTGAATAAGCCACCAACCATTAATCTATGACGAACGTCTAATAAGCGTTGATTTTGTGGAACTTAATAATTCCTATCATTTCACATCTTCAATTGACACAAAAGCAACAAGGTTGATAAAATTCTGAAAATTTCAACCTGAAAATTAAAAAATAATTTTCTTTATGAGAAAGCAAAACTGTGGTGCTTGGTTAGGTGGACTGGCATTTATCGGCCTTTCTCCCTTGGTTATTGTGGCTGGACAGACTCGCGCATCAGCTGCTTGTCCGGTTCCAGACTCCATTTCAGATCAAGCTACCGTTATTGCGTCGTTCTTGAACTCTGAATGTACAAAACAAACCCTAACCCAAGAAACAACTTATTATCGCTATTACAATAATGATAACACCTATAAATTTGGTAGATATTTAACAAGTAATTTTTACGATAGTAGTAATGGTAAAACGACATTAGATGTCATTCAAGAGTTGGCTTTAGCTCAATACTTCGGACCTCCTCCTAATTTAGCGCAATTGAGAGAAACAGTAACTTTACCAGCAGGCTTAGATGTCTATATCGGTATTGCTGGTCCTCAACCTCCTAATGTTTGCTACCCAGGTGGTGCCACACAAGCTTTTATAGAAAATACAAGAACTCCAGGTGTCTCATTTGTTTTTGATGGCAATGTACCTGATGGAAGTTCCTTGTCTGCAAATTGCTATAGTGCTACTGCAGCCAAACCTATTCCCGAACCTTCTCCTCTGTTTGGCATAGGTGTACTCGCAACAATTGGTTTGGCTGCTGCTTTCAATCGCACTTTAATAGAGTCTAAAACGAAACAAATAGCAAATAGTTACTAGATGTGAGAGCGAAAAGAAAGCTACGATCTGAAATACTTAGCACCTGTATGGGTTTGTGATCTCAACTCATCGGAATGTTGCTTTATTGGCTGCTGCTTGGCACAAGATGACCACAAAAAAACCCCCACAACCATATGTGATTGTAGGGGCTTACAACTACTATGAACAAGATGTGCGAGGAATTCCCGCCCAAGGATAGCGGGTACATGCGTGCCATCTTTATTTACTTAGGGATGGGTGAACTGGTGTTATGCACTCTTTAAGGATGAAATCATAAATGAGAGATGCTTTTGATAATATTGAACGCTTCCAAACGTCATTAGATATCCTTCAGCAACAGACAAACTTCCCCGGCGCTACAGCCGCCTTTATACTTGCTAACGGACAATGCATCGAATTTGCGACTGGCTATGCTGACCAAGAAAATCAAATTGCAATGACATCCGATATGCGAATGCTCTCAGGCAGTGTGGGTAAGACATTCACATCTGCTGTCGCACTTAGTTTGGTACAAGAGGGCAAGCTAAGCTTGGACATCCCGATTGCGAGATGGTTGGCACAAGAGGATTGGTTCAGCCGTCTTCCCAATGGGGATAATATCTCACTCCGTATGCTCCTCAACCATAGCAGTGGTTTACCTAACCATAATCACAACAAGCGCTTCCAAACCACACTCCGAGAAGCATTCAGTGCAGATCCTCCCAATCCTGACTTTTATTTTTCACCCCGACAGTTATTAGAGTTCGTGTTAGATGATCAACCTTTATTCCCAGTCGGTCAAGGCTTTGCTTACAGCAATACTGGTTATATTCTCGTTGGTATGCTGATTGAGCAGGTAAGCAACAAGACATATTACGAGGAACTACAAAAACGTTTCCTCAATCCACTGTCTCTCAACCTTACAGAACCCGCTAATCACCGTGATATTCCTAACCTATCACCGGGGTATCTCAGTCCAGATAACCGTCTAGGTCTACCAGAGAAAAACATGAGAAATGGTGTATTAGTCTTCCACCCTGCCAATGAATGGACTGATGGTGGTCTGGTCACTAACCCAAAGGACATCGTTCACTGGGCAAAATGGCTCTATGAGGGCAAAGCGATGGCGGGAGCTTATCTTGACAATCTGTTGACCGCAATTCCCCGCAACGCAGCCGAGAAGATTGATTACGGGCTTGGTGTCACCATCAGTGAAACTGAGTTTGGGAAAGCTTATGGACACTCCGGCTGGACTCCCGGCTACCAAACCATATTTAAGTATTTTCCTAAATACAAAGTTGCCATTGCTATGCAGGTTAATACCTCTGAAGACCTGAATATGACAACTTGCCTGGAATTTTTAATCAGAGTTATCCTAAGAGCAAAAAATTAAAAGCAGCCATACGGTTCTAAGTCATTGAGCAATAGTGCTTTGGGGCTTACTATGCCATCGATTTATGGTAATTAACTATACCTGACAATCAGTAGGAACAGGGGTGCAAAAAAGAATTCCCTTTTAAAAGTTCCTCCGCTTCTGTGCATCCCTGTGCCTTGTCCAAGGACTGTTCAGCTAAACTGTTCGCCCGCCTCTAAGTTAAACAACATTTGTAAAGTTTGCATACACCGACGTCTTGCTTCGACATCTTGCTGAGCTCGCAGCTGCACCATTGGGTCGTGTAAAATTTTGTTAACAATGCCTCGTGTCAAGGCTTCGATGACTTCTTGATGTTTTTCGCCGAATTCTGAACCCAATCTCGACAATGCTTTTTCTAGTTCTTGTTCGCGGATAGTTTCAACTTTATTTCGCAAACAACTAATTGTGGTGACTGTTTCGAGCGATCGCCACCAAACATCAAAAGCTTCCGTCTCCTGTTCTAAGAGTCCTTCTGCTTCCTGCGCCATTTTGCGGCGACTTTCTTGGTTTTGTGCAACGACTGCCTTTAAATCATCCACATTAAACGCCTGTACGTTTGCCAATCCGTTAACATCAGCATGAACGTTACGTGGTACGGAAATATCAATCAACATCAAAGGTTGGCTGGGTTCCAAAACCATCTCTAATTTAGTGCGGTCAAGAATCGGCTCTAGAGAAGATGTGCTTGTAAACACTAAATCACTTTCGGTAATCACGCTCATCATTTCCGAAAGCAAGCAAGTTTTGATCGGTTGTCCGGGGAAGTGCTTTGCCAATTCCTGCGCTCGTCCCAGAGAGCGATTTAAGATACAAATTTGATCAGCGCCTTTGGATACTAAATGTTGTACTAGCAAGCGTGACATTTTGCCAGCACCCAAAATTGCCACCCGAGATGCCGTTAAATTTACTAATTTCATCTGCGCTAACTCCACAGCCGCCGAACTGATGGAGACTGCGCCAGTGCCAATGCTGGTTTCGGTGCGAACCCGTTTGCCTGCTGTAATGGCTTGTTTAAATAAGCGATTTAAAACTGTTTTTATACCGTTGAACTGCTGTCCTAGTTTGTGAGTGTGTTTCACTTGAGCTAGAATTTGACCTTCTCCCAAAACCAGGCTATCTAAACCAGAAGCAACACGCATCAAGTGCATGACTGCATCTTGATGGAGTAAAACAAACAAATCTTGGCGTAAAGATATGACTGGTAGTTTACTGTGTTCTGAGAGAAACTGAGTCACTTCCCGAATTCCCTGTTCGGTTTCCTGAGCAACAACGTAAATTTCCAGACGGTTACAAGTGCTTAGTATTGCGACTTCTTCAATATGAGGATAGCTGAGCAAGTGCGCGATCGCACCTTCAATTTGTGGTTCTGGAACACTCAACTTTTCCCGAACTTCTACCGGGGCTGTTTTATGGCTTAACCCCACCACTGCTATATTCATTTGCTAAATCTTAATTACTAATTGGGAATAGGGAATAGGGTAAAGGGAAAAGGGGTTACCCTTTTCCCTTTTTAAAAAATTAGTGCAATTCCAACACCTTGGGGTGTTTATCAAACATGTGGATAGTGTCCACAAATCGGGCAGTACGGGATTGGTTAGAAATTACCAAGCTTTGAGTTCTTGCGCCTCCTTGGAAGAAGCGGACACCTTGCATGAGGTTACCAGTCGTAATTCCACAAGCGGCGAATAAGACGGTTTCACCAGATGCTAGTTCATGAGCATCGTAGACCTTATCGGGGTCATTGATATTCATAGACTGTAGCCGCTCAAGGTTGGCTTCCTTGCTTTCGCCAATCAAACCAGTCTTGACGATAGCAGGATCGTAAATGAGTTGACCTTGGAAGTGACCACCCAAAGCACGCATTGCAGCGGCGGAAATAACGCCTTCTGGGGCAGCACCAATTCCCATCAGGGCATGAATGTTGGTTCCAGCAAAACCACAGGATATGGCTGCGCCCACGTCACCATCAGAAATGAGTTGAACTCTTGCTCCTGCGTCTCGGATTTCTTTGATCAAGTCGTTGTGGCGTTCACGCTTCATCACCACGACAACAAGTTCGTCGATGCCTCTATCTAGACACTCAGAGAGAATCTTCAGGTTTTCAGTGGCAGATTTGTTGATGTCCACCTTGCCCTTAGCCGCTGGGGGAGCTGCTATTTTCTTCATGTAGAAGTCAGGAGCAGCAAACAAACCACCTTTTTGGGAAATTGCCAAAACAGCCATTGAGCCTGGTTGACCGTAAGCTACAAGGTTAGTACCTTCACAAGGGTCAACAGCAATATCAATTTCAATCAGTTCATCGGGGTTGCAGAAATTTTTGGCATCTGGCTGGCTACAAATACCAACTTCTTCCCCGATATAAAGCATGGGCGCGTCATCGCGTTCGCCTTCCCCAATCACGATGCGACCACGCATATAAATTTTATTCATCCGTTCCCGCATGGCTTCTACAGCCACTTCGTCAGCGGTATTTTTTTCGCCTTTTCCCATCCAGCGTGCGGATGCGATCGCGGCTTGCTCAACAACTTCAATAATTTCTAACCCAAGTGTATTTTCCACAAACTCTGCCCTCTCGGTTGCTTGATTTTGCGTCGTTCTAGAAACCTGTTTCAGTTTTCAAGTCTACCAAAGGGCGGATACCTGTGGGGATACTTATGGAAAATAGTATCACTATCCGCTATGTTAAGTTTTGCTTCTTCTGACTTGCCATAGCACTAAACGACACATTTTCTTACTCACATCATATACCAAAAAGTTTACACAAAATTATGTTTTTTTGATAATTTCACTTGACTTTTGCAATGAAGTTTATACCAAGTTGCAGTCAAAGGTATCTCTAGACCAATACAGTTGGTGATCAGTCTTTTTTCTCTCGCCCTCTAACCCAAGCACTCAATAACTGCCTGCCTCAATGCATAAATTTCTTAAGTTAACCCTATTACAGGGAAGGCTCTGCTGCAACAAAAAGCGATCGTTACCAGGCTCAGCTTGGTAACGAGAGTACAGAGGCTCAGCCTCTTGTTGAGAATCGTGCAATATTTAATCGCAACTTTCTTTTGAACTTTACCTAAATTTAGCTGACTTTGGTTGTATCTACATATCGCCAACTAATTTTATGACCTAGGAGTGAAAGTCTGTAAACTGAGGAGCATTTTACTGTTTGTCATGGTCTGACTTGACTTTTGCAACCAAGTTTGTTCCAAATTGGATTCAAACGTATTTTTACACTCTTACTGTCAAACAAAATACTAAAAAAGATTTCTGAAATAGAACCATTTTGAAGAACGGAGAAAAATTTATATGTCAATTGAAATATCAATCGCATTATTTTCTTATCTTTTGGGTGTTATTATTCAATGGGTTGGATTTAGACCAAAATTCAGAGAATTAGACGAATACGCAAATTTTCCCATCATTTGGACAGCAAAAAAAGTCACCATGATTGCTTGCTTTCTGGAAGCTTTGACCTGGCCTTATAGTTTGATTTTAGAGAATGAACTTATCTTAGAAAAAAACGAAACAAAGTAAAAAAACTCTGTAACGCTAGGCAACATAAAAAGCTCCTGCTTTCCTACACCCCCACCCCCCTAAGCCCTTCGGGCACGCTACGCGAACGGGGGAATTCAAAATTCAAAATTCAAAATTCAAAATTAATACTTGTTACCTTCACTTGATACTTTTAACTTGTTTTGCCCCTATCCCCCTACACCCCTGCTCCCCTGGTCTGTTGTGCCAACCATGAATTAGGCTAAATAATAGATGGTAATGATTCACAAAAAACTTTAAAAACATTATGCTGAACTCTCTTAACACTCTACTAGGTCGCCATCCTGAGCGCATAAAAGCCAATGTTGAAATCTACACCTGGCAAACTTGCCCATATTGCATTCGCGCTAAGATGCTGTTGTGGTGGAAAGGAGTAAAATTCACGGAATACAAAATCGATGGTAACGAAGCAGCCAGAGTAAAGATGGCAGAACGTGCCAATGGACGCCGCAGCGTACCACAAATTTTTATTAACAATCAGCACATCGGTGGTTGTGATGACCTTTATCAGCTAGACACGCAAGCTCAATTAGACCCCCTTCTTAGTCAGTCGGCTGTTTAGCTGGTTCCGCAATCAGAATATGTCTCTCGATTACTCAGAATATCTTATACATCGGCAATGGATGAGTCGCGCCTTAGACTTAGCACAAATAGCGGGTGATGCAGATGAGGTTCCTGTAGGTGCTGTTGTTATTGATTCGTCTGGAAGTTTGATTGCAGAAGGAGAAAACAGAAAAGAACGTGACAATGATCCTACCGCTCACGCAGAAATTATTGCAATTAGAGCAGCAGCTCAAAACTTACGAACTTGGCGTCTTAACCAATGCACCCTTTACGTCACTCTAGAACCGTGTCCGATGTGTGCAGGTGCCATTGTACAGGCACGTATAAAACTTTTAGTCTATGGAGTGGACGACCCCAAAACTGGTGCGATTCGTACCGTTGCGAATATCCCCGATAGCGCTGTTTCCAATCACCGCCTGCGTGTGGTTGGGGGTATTTTAGAATACTCCTGTCGTCAGCAGTTGCAAGCTTGGTTTGCTAGACGGCGACATATTTCTAACTAACGGACAGAGATAAAACTGTCCAGGGGGTGCTACACAAGTCACGGAAGAAAATCTACGGTGTAACTAGCAAAGTATTGAATGTATTCAACCTAACAGCCAGTAGCCACCGTCATGATTTCCTTAAACTCTTGCTCTGATACTCCGTGTGATCATCCTGCTACTACGCCAGAAAGTGCTAAGGTGGCTGAAATAACAACTTCTCAGATTTCTCCTTGGTTAAGTCCCCTAATGTATTTCTTGGGAGGTCACGTTGTTCTTCCATTTTTCTTCGGAAAAATTAAAGTCACTGGACAAGAAAATCTTCCTCAAACTGGTCCTGTTATTCTAGCTCCCACACATCGAACACGTTGGGATTCGCTGGTATTATCGTATGCAGCTGGTCGCTGCGTAACTGGACGAAATTTGCGATTCATGGTCACGATTACTGAATGCCAAGGGTTGCAAGGCTGGTTTGTTCGACGTTTAGGGGGGTTCTCTGTAGATCCTCAACGTCCCTCAATCACAACTCTCCGTCATAGTATTGAACTTCTTGAGTCGGGCGAAATGTTGGTTATTTTCCCAGAGGGAAATATTTTTCGCGATACGAATCTTCACCCGTTAAAGCCAGGAATTGCTCGTCTAGCTTTGAGTGCTGAATCTAGTCATTCTGGATTAGGCATAAAAATTGTACCCATCGGCATCAATTACAGCGAATCTTGCCCTACATGGGGTACGAATGTGAGTATTCACATTGGAACCGCAATAGATGTAGCAGATTACACTAATAGTTCCTTGAAACAAGATGCCAAGCGTCTTACAGGTGATTTAACGATGGCTCTCCAAAAATTAAGCCATCAGGAATCACAAATCACTCCTCGTGCATTTGCAGAAATTGCGAATAGTTAACGCTCATGTACACTTGGTGACAAAATCTGCTGAGCTTAGGGGGAATTGAGTCAATTTCTAAATCCTCTTTTAGTCCCATCAAGCAATTACCATTCCTGATTGAAAAATCAGAGGAATTTTTGCGTTTGTTCATAGGAGCAATTTAGGTACTATGCAGAAAGCTTTGGGAACCTGATTTCATTGATGTTCAGTCTAAATCAGGGAAACTGAATATGAGACTTTGTTTTGCCAAAGTTCAAAACAGAGTTAAGATACCCCAAGTTTCCATAACTGTTTTTTTAGTTACCTCTTTAAATTACCTCATGAACTCGTCTGCAACCATTCTTATATTTCGCTTCACTTCCTTAGCAGTGATAGCAACACTGGGTCTGTTATCACCTGTTCATGCTCAAGTACAGTTACCCACTGGATCTAACCAACAACAACCCATTGATCCGAACGATCCAAATAACCTTCGTCCCACAGCACAAAATAACAGCCTTTTGAGCCTTGACGGAGGGAAGCGTCTCATGGCAGAGGCAAGTAATGCAGTTTCTTCTCAAAACTACGACACCGCAGCAAAGAAACTTCAAGAAGCACGGGCCGTATTTAATCAGCTGTCTAATTTCTATCAAGAATTAAATTCTAGTTTTTCTGGAATTGACAATAGAGTTGCTGATGCTCAACGAAAAAAGGCGCTAGAAACTGCCCAAATGCGAGATGAAGCTACCTACCAGCTAGCATTGGTACATAGAGCGCAAAATAAGCCAGAACTAGCTGTACCGTTACTTGTTCAAATAGTTAAGAGTCAAAACCCCACACGTGATTTAGGTAAGAAAGCATATCAGCAGTTATTGGAATTGGGCTTTGTGGATGCTCCGTTTACTACAGGGGCTGGTAGCGCTTCCTCCTCGCCCTCTGGTGCTTCCTCTTCTTCCCCTCAAAAAAATCCTCCAAAGAACCCTCAAAAGATCCCTCAAAAGAAATAATCGAATTACCTTTGTCCTTTGCTCACCACTGCCCCTAATCCCCACTTGTCATTCATCGAAATGATAAGATGAGATTATTGGCGATGGTGAGAAGTTTTGATGTTTGATACTGAGTTGGGTTTTGACGATGTTATTCTTTGGTCAAGCCTTACAATCTCGCCGCATGCCAAGCGCTAACGTGCACGTTCAGCGCGATTCGTAGTACCTCCTCATAAGGCACGCTTAACTGTATTTCGTTCGCTTGTCACGACAAGTTACCTCTTTGACTGCAACTTACTATAAGTCTCTATTAAGATAGATGTTAAATTGCCCAAATGCGGGAGTTACAATCCCTATTAAGCTTTGAAATGATTAGGAATTGCGATGATGAGTCCGCAGCAAGTGGAAGAAATGATCAAGATACAACTGCCAGACGCCCAAGTTCAAGTCCAGGACTTGACTGGAGGCGGTGATCACTATCAAGTGACAGTCGTTTCATCGCAGTTTGCAAATAAAGGACTAGTACAACAGCACCAGTTAGTCTATGGTGCGCTTAAGCAAGCTATGTCAAGTGAAGCGATCCATGCCTTAGCACTAAAAACATATACTCCCGATGCTTGGGAAAATAATCATTAGTTAGGACTAATGATGCAAGGCGAAAGACAACACCAGGAACTAGACTAAAAGCAAATCAGGAAACAAAAAGACCATGACGCCAGAACTTAAAGAGCGAATTGATCATTTAGTAAAACAAAACAAGATTTTGGTTTTCATGAAAGGAACCAAGTTAATGCCCCAATGTGGTTTTTCTAACAACGTGGTACAAATCCTAAATACGTTGGGAGTTCCTTTCGAGACGGTGAATGTTTTGGATGACCACGAAATCCGTCAAGGAATTAAAGAGTATTCTAACTGGCCAACAATTCCCCAAGTTTATATCAACGGTGAATTCGTTGGTGGTTCGGACGTCCTTATCGAACAGTACCAGAAAGGCGAATTGCAGCAAATAGTGGAAGTGGCACTCGCTTCATAAAATGAAGCATATTGCAGTTAGTTCTTAATAAAGACAGTCCTAGGTGCTGAGTGTTGAGTAATGAGTGATCTGACTCATCAGTTCACTCATTATTCACAACTGATTACTTAGAACTGTTTTGTTCGCAATTGTAAAGAAGTATTTCCAAAAGTTCTCATCACGGCCACGCAGATAATTAAGTATGTTACAATTACCTGCGTTAAGGTACTGGTACTATTGCTAAAAAAAGCAAGATATTAATAGTAATCCAGTTGTGGTTGCGTCATTGTGAAGTTTGAAACATCGTGCAAGTAGCGATTAGCCTCCTCTTCTAAGCGATGAATCAGATACGGTTCAATAGCGTTACCGTGTTGCAGTGCGGCTATATAGCCATCCAAATACATCCGCATATCATCCATGCGATAACCGCGATTCCATAACTCGACGAAGGCGTCAGTGAGTCTTTGGTAATAGCGGATGGTTTGTGTGTCTTGGAGCATAACTGCTGTTGGAAAACTATCTGGAATAGAGGATTGTAATTTATTCGAGTACCTAAGGAAAGTCTCACTTTCAGTTTGGCATTAACTAAAAGACGATATCTCCCCTAATGGAAAAATCTCGATCGGCTACAGACTATCTCGATCCTATTCCATAAAACTGGAAATATGATTATCAGGTAAGCTATTGTTATAATTGCCTCAACCAATAACAAAACTTATCTGGGGAGTGTGAGTACCAGTCTGTAGAGCGACATCGAATGTGTTTCCACCGCAAAGCGAAAAAACTTTTTTGGCAGAGGTTAACTCATTTAGTGAGACTTCCTCGGTAGATGGCACCCATATCGAGAGCAGAGTTTGTAATCAAAAGCGTTTTCACTAAGTCTAACAAAAATTTAAGATTATTACTAACTTGGCTTTGGACAACGCGTTAATTAAACGCTTTTCCTGTATTGATATTAGTAAATATGAATCTAATAACAGTTGAGGTAACAAGGATTACAAAACCTAAGACATAGGCTTTGTTACCTTGAAATTTATGCACGCTAAGGGGTCTTGCCACCGTGGGTTCGGTTTGTATTGAAATCATTGAGGGAAATCCCCATCTGAGGTCATTGCTTGGTTGGCACCTGCAACAACTGGACTATCGGGTGCATCAAGCTGCAAGTATTTACCAAGCTAGAGAAGTGTTTTTAAGCCATCAACCGACATTGGTTATTCTGGATGCCGACTTACCTGATGGTGATGGTATTGAATTCTGCCGTTGGTTACATCGTCAACAACAGCCTCTGATTCTAATGCTATCTGCCCGTAATAATGAGGCTGATATTGTGGCTGGTTTAAAAGCGGGAGCAGATGACTACCTCTGCAAACCTTTTGGGATGCAGGAATTTCTTGCACGGGTTGAAGCACTTATTCGCCGTAAGCGCACACCTGTTGCACCAGCTTACTTAGACTATGGTACTTTGCAAATTGATTTGGTACAACGTCGCGTTCGCATCCTAGGGGAGTTTATCGACTTGACACCTCAGGAATTCAGTTTACTTTATGTTTTGGCGCAAGCAGGAGGAGTTCCTTTAAGTCGATCAGAACTGTTACGCCGCGCTTGGCCTGATGCTATAGATAATCCACGCACCATTGATACTCATGTTTTATCATTACGGAAAAAAGTAGAACTAGATCCCCGCCAACCTAGTTTCATTCAAACTATCCGTAATGTAGGATACAGATTTAACACGGAAGTTTTAAATGCTAATATTCCAAACTCGTCAACAAAGTTACCTAAAGAAAGATTCAGTAATCAACGTTCTATGCTTAGTACTCAGCGCTGAAACACAGGAACAAGAAGAATAGAATAATTCACTTATTCAAAATTCAAATTCGTTTTGGGCTTTTGCTTGGGTTAACTTTTCTCTTAAGTTAACCCAACTTATTTCAGACGCTTCTTGATTGACAAGTAAGCGACCTTGTTGTAAGCATAAAAGCCGCGTACAAAACTTATAAGCTACCTCTAGCTGGTGATTGATCATAACAACCGTTGTTTGATAATTTTGAGCCAACTGGCTCAAAATTTCCACCAGATGGTCAGCCTGATTTACATCTAGGGCAGAGGTGGGTTCATCTAACAATAAAATTTTTGGTTGAATGACTAAAGCACGGGCGATCGCCACAAGCTGTCGTTGACCCAAAGAAAGCTGCACCTCAGTGCGTGTTAACCATTCATTTGGAATTTGCAACTGTTCTATCCAGTAACTCACACGTTCCTGAATTGTTTGTTTGGGTAAACCACGCAAAACCAGGGGATAAGCCAAAGCTTCTTTTACTGTCATTCCTAATAGCTTCGGCTCTTGAGATACCAGTGTCACTATGGAGCGTAGCTGCAATACAGGAATTTGGGAATACTCCTGATTCTCCAGATAAATTTTACCGCTTGTAGGTTCACTTAAACGGTTCAGCAAGCGTAATAAATAACTTTTTCCTGCACCAGATGGTCCAACAATAGCAACGCGTTCTCCCTCAAACACCTCAAAGGAAATATCCTGTAATATTGGATATCCCAATTGGTTATCCTGACTCTGAGTTTTCAGGCTGGCAAAAAGACTGACTTGTTCTAGTCGCAGTTGTGTTTTGAGGGTAAGTTTCCCCATCTGGGTGTCTTGTTGAATTTCCAAATTAAACCTTTATGTGATGATTGTCACTCCAATTTAGCAAGCCACAGATAACGGATGCAGCAAATAGTTAGTCTTTGGGTTGCGCCCTTGACAACTTATTCGTTACATCCGCCGTACTGTAGATTCTCGATTGCCTACTTTAGGTGAAACTCTAATTTATATTGCCTTGTGCTAACGCTGTGGTGATTGTCCAACCATCAACCAATAGCAGCAATAGCGTCAAAAAAAGTAAAATTAAATACATCCACGGTTGTGCTAAGGGATAGACATCTGTCGTATCTACCTGTGTCTTCTGTTGCACAAATTTCACCAAACGGGCAAACCCAACCACACGCATTGGTAGCAAGTAAGCTTTTCCTTCGTGAGTCAAAAAGTAGTAAACGATTCCTCCTTGACCAGTTGTGCGGGGTTTTAACTCTTTTATTTGAGACCAAGGTAAGGACCAGCCTTTGCGGAAAAAACGTGGCACCCACTGAGGATAAGTTAGCTGAATTCCCTGGTCATCTACAATTACACGTTCACTCAACGCTGCATACAGACCAATAAAACCGATGATAATACCCACCCATAACAACGCTGGTGGTACGGGTGCTGCTGTTACCTGCGAGAGGAAAGGTAAGGGTGTGGTAAGTGCCACATATAGACACAAAAGTGTGATCCTAATTAAAGGAGATAGTCGAAAAACAGAAGATGAAGTATCGGCTGAGTTTGCTGTCACGGCTCCATCATGATCGTTGTACTTTAAATTAATATTAGCTGCTAATAACCTGAGAGTAATTTTTCATAGCCTTTTTATTAACGAACTGAATCGTGATTGATCATGGTAAGTACTTTTGTACGACACTCCAGCCTGTTAACGATACCCAAGCAAAGCCAAAAAACAGGACAATATTAGCACTTATGTGGATACGTCTAGCCCAAAGTCGTCTAGCATTGATGAGCAATGCACTTCCAGCAGACAGCAAAACCAGCACCACTGCTGTCAAACCAGAAATCAGATGTGGCGAGTGTCCCAAAGAACCAAAGTGACCTAAAGTGCCAATAATGCCAATCAGTAGCAGAAGCAGCACTAAACTTACCATGCAACTGCCAATCATATGGTGAAAAGAATGCAGCCAGCTAGGTTCTTCTTGCTGTAGTCTTCTGGCACGAAACATCCAAACACCGGTTATCGCTAACAGTAAATAAGCTAGTAGCGATAAACCCATCGACCATGCTGCTATTCTCCACAGCCAAAGAAAAGAAGGTAGGTTCATAGTAAACATTGTAGATGGCACAGTGCAGTGATGGAGGCGATGAGGACATTAGTGAACACAAAACAAAAGAGGGTTGCTGAACTCAGCAACCCTCAAACTAAGCAAAATTGTTTTTCTTAATCAACGGATACTAAACCAGCGACTTGTAAGGATTTTATGAAATCTCCGGTTATTGTATTAATTTGCACAATTGGTTTTTTATTGATAGGGTCCATAACTGGTCTTGAATCTGTGTCAAACAAAAAACTGTTAGGTTCACTGATTGCAAGGCGATCGCACGGTATTGTATCCGATAAAATTGCACTTGCCATCATGCCGGTGTGAATTTCAAGTTGAGCTTGTTTTGGTGCTTCAAAAACTAACCTTTGTCCAGGAAAAACAACCCGTTCAAAGTACCAGTTAGGAACATTGGAGATGCGAGCCACCTGTATTTTACTTGTGGCATTTACGTAACAACAAAACAGTTTTCCCGATTGCTCAGGAGGTAGAGGATCTAATATTTGAGCCATAACTGCTGAGGAATTTTACGCCACTATTTTATATTACACCAGCAAACCTAGCACTGGCTGATCCCCAGTTGCTGTAACCCCGACTACCAACTGAAGTTTTCTAGATTATTTCTATCTTAAGATGTGCGAGTTTATGAAAAATTTGTAAAAATCTATGCCTTTTACGCAATTGTACATTATGCTCCCACAAATATAATGTTCCCTGGTTCACTAAAAAATCAAAATTTTTGTGATTGACGTGTTTTCGCTAATTTTATAAACACAAATAAGGTATATGGATCATCACTTACCAAAGATAACTGGTGTTGTTGTAAAGCTATATGATGTATGAAAAAAAATTATAGAATCTCACCTCAGATACTAGAAATATGACAGCAGAATGTGCTCACCTAATTTTCACTGCTTTCAAGAAATCCTGGGGAGTAGGGGGGATAGAAGTGTAGGGGTGTAGGGGTGTAGGGGAATAGGGGTGTAGGGGAAAAGAGTGTTTTTTCCATTCATAGCGGGTGGTGTTAATTTTAGATTCAATATGAACCCAAAAATAGAGGCGTTAAGCTAGCTGCGCCTCCGGCAATCGCCACCCGTGGCGCTGCTTTCAATAAACACAATAGAATAATCAATAATCTGGGTGAATGTCAAGTAATATTAAGATATAGGACAAAAAACAAAATAAACACTTCTTTAAAAGATATTGTTCTCGCCTTCCGTTGAAAACAGCAAGATAGAAGTTGGAAAATTTGTGATGGACAATCGAATTCTGTATGTTCGCCTTCCTTGTAACCCGATCTTTCCTATTGGGGTAGTTTATCTTGCAGATCACGTTCACAAGCTGTTTCCCACAATTGAACAGCGGATTTTTGATTTGGGGACAGTACCGCCTTTAGATTACGCTTGTGCTCTGGATCAGTGCATCGATGAATTCAAACCCACACTACTAGTGTATTCGTGGCGAGATATCCAAATTTATGCTCCTGTGGGTGGACGTGGTGGTAACCCATTACAATATTCCTTTGAAATTTTCTATGCCAAAAACCCCCTAGTGAAATTACACGGTGCTTTTGGCGGCTTACGGATGCTGACAAGTTACTATGGGGAACTGTGGCGTAACCTCGGATTAATCAAACGTGGTTTGAAACGTGCCCAAAAATATCATCCAGATATCCGCGTCGTTGTGGGTGGTGGTGCTGTGAGTGTATTTTACGAACAGCTTGGTAAAAGTCTACCAAAGGGGACAATTGTTTCTGTCGGTGAGGGCGAAACCCTGCTAGAAAAACTTTTAACTGGAACAGAGTTTAGTTCGGAGCGTTGCTATATAGTGGGAGAATCTCAACCACGTACACGCCTGATCCACGAACAACCCACTCCAGTACAAAAAACTGCTTGTAACTACGACTATATCGAAAGCATCTGGTCCGAGTTTAGTTATTACCTACAGGAAGGAGATTTCTACATCGGTGTGCAAACCAAACGTGGTTGTCCCCATAACTGCTGCTATTGCGTTTACACGGTTGTAGAAGGTAAACAGGTACGTATCAATCCTGCGGATGAAGTTGTTGCCGAAATGCGACAACTTTACAATCGGGGCATACGTAACTTCTGGTTTACCGATGCCCAATTCATCCCCGCCCGAAAATTTATCGAAGATGCAGAGGAACTGCTACAGAAAATCGTCGATTCCGGAATGACAGATATTCACTGGGCAGCATACATCCGCGCTGACAACCTGACACCAAAGACGTGTGAGTTGATGGTGAAAACTGGGATGAACTACTTTGAAATTGGTATTACCAGTGGTTCTCAAGAACTTGTTCGTAAGATGCGCATGGGCTATAACCTGCGAACAGTCTTACAAAACTGTCGCGACTTAAAAGCTGCTGGATTTAACGACTTAGTCTCTGTCAACTACTCCTTTAACGTTATTGACGAACGCCCCGAAACTATTCGCCAAACGATCGCCTACCACCGCGAATTAGAAAAAATTTTTGGTGCTGACAAAGTTGAACCTGCGATCTTCTTCATCGGGCTACAACCTCATACCCATTTAGAAGAGTATGCCTTTAAAGAAGGAATCGTTAAACAGGGGTACAATCCAATGAGCCATATGCCCTGGAATGCTAGAAAACTTCTCTGGAATCCCGAACCTCTCGGTTCCTTCTTTGGTGAAGTCTGCTTAGAAGCATGGCGACGCAACCCCAACGACTTCGGACGCGAAGTTATGAAAATTTTAGAGGAAAGAGTCGGCTGTGCTGATTTAGAGGAAGCACTTTGTGCACCCCTTGAGGTGAAAGAGAAAAAGTTGCTTGCAGTATCATAACCTTTGTCCCCCGTCAACTATTCTTATTTCCAGCTTGCGGGGGAACATAGTGTTTTTAAAATTTTTCTAAAACCATTACACCGCGTGCATCATTAATTGTCTTGTAAATTAAATCTTGGAATGCTGGATATTCTTCAGCACTATAAATATCATTTTTGATCATTAAATTGCGCTGAACGCGAATGTATCCGTTGCCTGATTCATAACGGCATTTGTATTCTCCAGCAGCGTTTGAGAAGCTTCTATTTTCAGGTAAATGACTAATTTTATATCCAGTAGGTAGTATAATTTTGTACTCCCAACTTGCATTCCCTGCTCCTACAACCAGGGGATAGGAACGCTTATTAAATCTGATAAATCCGCGCAGCGATTGTGGATTTATCGTACTAATCCCAAAGGGCGTACTGAAATAAATTTGTTTGTCTATACTTACGGCATAAGGGCTAAGCCATTTGCCCTTGACTGTCACAGGTTGATCTAGATTATTGAGATCACTAGTTTCTAGGCTACCACTGCCCCCTTCAGGAGTTGCAGCAAGAAGTTTATTGATAATTTGGTCTGGTTTATCGGAAGCAAAATAGCGCCTATATAAACTGTTAATACTTCCGAAGTATTGCACTTCACTTTGCCCGTTGATGCTTCCATCGTTAGCAATTGTGATTGTACTAGTGATGAAATAGCGATTTTGATTAGCAATGGATTTTGGCGTGTATGCAGTCAGACCTTTTTGTGTTGCCATTACTACAAATTTATTGTGTAAAGAAACATCCAGTTGTCCAAAAGATGCATAATTATCAGTCGGATTTGCAAAAATCTTGTAATCAGGTAGATAAATGATTGCATGATTAAACTGAGAACTTGTTGGTAATGGAACTGTTTGATATATCGAACCCCAGTTAACTAACACAGGCACAGAATTAATACCTTTGGCTTTTAGCAAAGTTTGCATTAAAAGCACATAATCTTTACAATCTCCATAACCATTTCGCAAAATTGCTGTGGAAGTATGGGGTATGTAGCCTGCAGATTCTGTCAGGTAAACGGCAACATATTTAATATTTTGAGCAACCCAGTTATAGATTAATCGTGTCGCTTCAATACCTTGTTTGTCTCCTGTAATTTTGTCTGCCAGCTTTTTCATTTCTGGTGTCACCACAACCTTGTCGTGCCAATTCCGCCAAACGATTTTACCCAATTCCTCCCAACTATCAAGATTGGAAAACACAAAGATAGAATCAACATCTGTAGGATCAACCATGTCATTTTCAGACTGACGGGCTGGCTGGTTGGCAATCACAGCCGTAATTATCCTGCGATCGCCTTGAATTTTATCACTCACCACATAAGCACCCCGTTTTTTCCAGCGCAGTTTGAGTGAAGTTGGTATGGAGATTTGCACGGTTTCCTTAACCGATGACTCTCGAAATGATGGAGTCTCCATATCACTGAAGTCAATTGATGGCTTTTTCTGAGTCAGTTTCCATTTAACGAAGGTTTGGCTACCTACCATCAGTTTTGGAAACACCACAGTTGTTGTCATACTGTTGGAAAATCCGGGTGCATCCTGTGACTCCTGGCTTGGGCGGGTGAAAATATTTTCTTCAGTGACTTTGACTTTTTCCCCATTCGGTTGAATCACATAAGCCTCAACTAATTCCAATGATTGAGTGTCAGGAGAATAACTCTGGTTTGCCCGCTGCCAATCTTCAATTCCCTGTGGAGTTAGCAAAGTCATCCGTTGGGCAATCACTTCTGTATAGGTGTAGTCGAGATTGACTTGGTAGTGATTCTCATAGTTGTCCATTCTGGCATTGTCAACCACTGGTTTAGCCGGTGGAGTGGTTGGCTGTTTTTCGGTGGTAGTGCCTGCTGTTTTAACTGGAGTTTGAACCTTCCCGTTAAGAGTTTGGGAACTTAAAAGCTGTCTAACCTCAGTGCCATAGGCTTTCATCGGCACTATACTTAAGAGTATGCCGTAAATTAAAGTAGTATTTAGTATTAGTATTTCTGTGACGAATTTCATCAGGAATTTTCGTATTTTTTATGGTGATAAACTTGTTAATAGTAATACACTACCTTCAGTTGTCTTCAATCCTGTTCTTTGTAAGCGCACAGCGCATAGCAATCCCTATGCCTACGGCTTGCGGCACACTGATCACAAAATCACCATTGTAGCCCTCAGTGCATTGGCGTGGCGTAGCCTTTAAACAGTAAACTAAAAATAATCAGCGCAAACTTCAAATTCAATTCAAAACTCAAAACTTTCTCATTTCTCTCTTCCTTAGCGTCCCTAGCGTCTTTGCGGTTCACCTAATTAAACTCATGTTAGAAGGCTCAATTTTACAAAAGCTAGAAGCAGCTCATCGCCATAGTAAAAGACCAATTCAATACGGCGTTTACTACAAAAATACCTTGGTTTCCTTGTGTCATGCTCTGGAAGACCACATTTTAACTGACGACAGTACACCTTTAGTCATCACAGCCTTCCAACAAGGAAAATGGTATTTGCAAGAAGCCGAAAGATATGCAGATATTGCTAAAAAATCCGGTCAAATCGCGATCATGGCTTCCCTGGATACAGGCTTTGCTGAACATCCCACAAGCCAGTTGCCCAATGTGAACCTGGTAGGATTAGATTCAACTGATCCAGTGGCGGAGGAATGGCACTTGATTATTCTCGCCCCTGGATACACAGCAATGGTAATTTGTCAAGAATTATCAGAAGCTGATTATGGTTCTAGCGGAGTACCTGCATCAGATGTAGAGCGAAAATTCTACGGCTTGTGGACATTTGAGCCAGAGTTAGTCAAAGAAACAGCAGAATTGGCAATTTCCCACATCGGAGAATATAACCCAGAACTGGCACAAAAACTTAAGGCACATAAACAGGCAATTCAGTCGCGTCTTGCAACACCAGAAGACTTGAGTGCAGTGGTTTCTCGGGTAGTAGATTACCTGCAAACAGGGCAAGTGAACATTTCCGTGCCTACTGCAACTCGCCATCAAGCCTTGGATGGTAACCTGGTTTCCAACGAAATCCAAGCATTTTTACGGATGGCGCAAATTATTGATGCTACTGATACTACCAATCCAATGGCAGCGGCGGAAGTGGTAGCGCTAGCAGAAACAATGGGGCAACTTTTGGATATTCCTGCATGGCAGATGAAACGTTTGCGTTTTGCAGCTTTGCTGCACCGTATAGATCCATTGCAAAGAGTAGAAAGCGTTCTTTCTCCTGGAACTTCTACACGCTACCAAGAAGATGTACCCACTTGTGCCTTGAGTTGTCCTTTGGTACCAGGAGCGCAAGTTCTGCGAACTATGCCACAATTGCGAGCGATCGCCCAAATCATCACACATCAAACTGAGTACTGGGATGGTACAGGTGAACCAGCCGGGTTAGCTGGAGATGAAATTCCTTTGGAGTCGAGAATTCTCGCATTAGTCGCTGATTTCCAATGGCGGCTGAATCAGAAAGAAAACTCTTTAGATAATCGCGAGGAGATATTTGCTCAAGCTTTAGAAGAGTGCAGGCAACTGCAATCCTATCGGTTTGATCCTAAACTTGTAGATACACTCGCTTTATTAGTCATGGGTTTACAACAGGGACTGGATGTACCTGTGGTGACGCCTAAAGCTAGCACTAGTATGTGGCTACTCAATAGCAGGTTAGATAGCGAAAGCAAAACTGGTGAGCAGATTCGCAGTTACGGCAAATAATCATTTGATACAAAAGCTCACAGACGCTGAGAAAGTCTTTGTACCTTTGTGTCTGTGTGCAAAATTTAATTATCTTGATAATCCATAATTTATATGAACATAGAAGAAATTCGATTAGGAAAACTCAAAAATCTGCCAGGAACAAATTTAGAGGATGAAGATTTATCAAACGCTGATTTAAGTCGCGTTAATCTTGCTGGTGCTCACCTTGTTGGCACAATTTTTACAGGTTCAAAACTCGAAGGTGGACATTTAGAAGGTGCAAATTTGATGGGAGCCAACCTCGTAGAAACTGACTTGCGGGCGAACCTTATGGGAGCGAACTTGATGCAAGCAGATTTGACGGGTGCTGACTTACGAGGTGGGAATTTGCGTGGTGCTAATTTAATGGGAGCAAGACTGAGTGAAGTCTCGCTTGCAGGTGCTTTTTTGAGTGGTGCCAATTTGATGAATGTTAATTTGCAAGGAGTTGACTTTCGAGGTGCTGACTTGCGAGGCGCGAATTTGACTGGGGCGAATCTTAAAGGTGCAGACTTGAGTCGCGCTGATTTGCAAGGTGCGTTGTTAAGTGAGGCGAATTTGGAAGAAACTGACTTGCGCAAAGCCAATCTTGCTGGTGCGAATTTGACGGGTGCTAATTTACTTTGTGCTGAATTAGACGGTGCTAATTTGAGTGGCGTGAATTTGGAGAGGGCGTGTTTGGTAGGGACATCGGTTGAGAGAGTTTCGTAAGGAAAAAGTTATGAGTCTACAGGAAGTTCTTAAGCAAGCATTGCAGCTTTCAACAGTGGACAAGGTGCGTTTGATTCAGCAAATTGCTCCTGAAATAGAACGCGAGTTAATTGACAACCCGCCTACACCCCGTAAATCATTGTGGGGTTTATGTGCCGATTTGGGACAAGCACCTTCAGAATCTGAATTAGTACTTTGTCCGTAACCCAGCAAAACTCCATTTTTAATTATTCAAATTTCACTGCCCGCCCCCTCATCCACAACGCCAGCCCACCCAAAAAAACCAACCCTATCACCCCTGCCAAAGGATTATCATTCACTCCCGTCACCCAGTCGGGAACTTGACGAGAATATTTCATCAATCTCCCAACATTAATAATGTAGTATCCCCAAACTAAACCACCATGTAAACCAATCGATAAACCTAGGCGTCCCCTGGAACCCCGCTTTGCCCATACCAGTGTTAACCCTAGCAACAATAAGCCAAAAAATTGCGGGGAGGTGCGAATGACTTCTGGCAGTGGTTTAATAAAGTGGGCCACAGCAAAAATGGTGGCATCTGTCCAAAGTACGACAGGGGGGGTATAATCCCGCTGCAGTTCATCCAATATCCACCCCCGGAAAAACAATTCCTCTGCAAACGCCACACCCAAACTGGTAATTAACCCTTCTAAAACGACTCTGAGCAAAAAAATATTGGGTTTTTGCCACACCAACCAACCCAGGAGTCCTTCTAAACTAAATAGAATCAGAATGGTAATCAGCCCAATAGCCAAGCCGCGCACCAGTTCCACTTTATTGAGGCGTGTTCTTTCTAAACCATAGTGCCGAAATATCTGTCGCTGTTGGTATACATATTTGTTCCATATAGGGAGAAGCACGAAAAATCCAATTGCCAGCGGTACCATAGTCAAGATAGTGACTAAATTGGAATCATCTACCAACAAATAAATAGGTACGGCTATGGGCAACCATATTCCCACCAAAGTTAATATAAAAGCGCCCAGCCTTATTGGGGCAGGGCGTTGGCGTAAACGGAGTAAAACTTTTTTCAATTCAAATAGCCTAACTATTCCTCAGGCTCAATTGTGCTGGTCAAACCATGATTTTTCAATGTTTCGCAATAGAACTCAGCGTGTTCTTGAGCGCAAGTAATCACTAAGGCAAACCCATTGCTATGCGCTTCCATCATAATGCTGACAGCCTGAGGCTGAGTAAGGTTTGGCACTGTGGTTAATAGAACTTGTACCACATACTCCATAGGGTTGTGGTCATCGTTATGGAGCAAAACGCGATACCGAGGCGCTAGCTTGCGGGATGTTGAATTCTTCTGTAAAGTTTCGACAGACACGGCTCTTTACTCTTTTTTGGCTGAATTAGTACAGCAGAATATTTGTCAAAATATTGCTTAACACTTATTTATCTATTTTATAGCATACTCATACAAATGTGGGGTTAGTCAAAATTTTTGCGCTTCTGGGTTGATAGCTGCATGGCTTAGGTGTGTGTTGACACGTTATTCTCTTAGAATTGATAAAAATGCGCCTAAACTGCATGAACATGAGTGTGGAGTTTAAAGCAGGACAAATTGTGTATTTAGAGCATAGCGACAGGAGGCTGTACGCAGAAGTCATTCAAGTAGTCGTTTCCCGTCAGTTGTGTTGGGTACGTCCTTGGCTGCTAGTCGCCTTTACTCAAGAAATCCCGCAGATCATTGATCTGCGAGATGCTTCTGATCTGCTTTGGTGTATCAATTTATTTCAACCTGCCTTAGACACAGAAGTCATAGGTTTTTTAAGTGAGGTTTTGGCAAAACAACCAAAACCAGGACAGATTTTAGATGCCAAGCAACAACTCAATCAGTTTCTTCACGAAATTTGGCAAGCACAAAAAGAAAGTTCTGAGTGTTGAAGTGCAAATGAGTCAATACTCGTCTTGAGAATTCAGGACTGATAACGAATGCCTGCATCTTTCATACGTTGAATTGGTTCGTGCATCCGTTGTGAAGAAAGCACTCAGGACTGTCCGAAAAAAGCTTTCTCCTACAGCACTCGTTGTGAAGAAAGACTTCAAGACTGTCCGAAAAAAGCTTTCTCCTGCAGCACTCAACCGTTTAAACTCACATGGTTGTAGTTCTTTGAACGGTTCAGAGGTCATGAGTATTTCTCTGCTCGACCTGTTCTTTTCTATTTTTCCACTATTCGTGCAAGAGGTGTATTTAACCTTTAGAAAAAGTATCAGTAGTGACAATATTCCACTGTGATTATTGGTACTACCGTTACTGTAGTTTCTATTTTTTCTGCTATTGAAGTTCGGTGACTACTATAGTGTTTACTTAATTTCAGTAAAAAGTAATCAATCCAAGTACTTAGAATAAACAACCTGCGCTTGGAACTAATTGAACACGACCAGCATCCATCTCTGCCATTAAGAGTTCTAAAGCTTCATAGTCAACGTCTGAAATATAACCCAGTTGTGTCAATTCTGAGTTGATTTCATTTTCTATTTCAGGAGTCAACTTTTTTATATCAAGAGCTTTTTCTACTAATCGACGAATAGAGTATTTTGTTGTCATTCTGATTACACCCAGTTTATAGGTAATCATTATCTATGGTATCATTTGATATAAAGAGTGATCTCAAACTGTCTGTGTAAGCGATCAAGATCACAAAAATCTGGAAACATAGCTCATTGCTGCTTCAACTATCTGCCAATTATCAACAGACTTCTTGCTCAAATGGGAAAGAGGCAACTAAGTAGGGTTGTACACGTCTACGTTTTAACCCACACGGCAAAATCCGGTCATGGGGGCATTTTAACGCGACTAATCGTGACGTCAAAGCAGTTAAGAAAGTAAAAAGGCACCGCAGTTGTTCAGTACGAGTGATCAGGCAGATAAAAATCCTGATCTGTTGTACCACAACAGTTGCGCACCTTATGTAAAGATGCTGCTTTGAACAACCGGAGGGTTTGGATATTCCACAAAGGAACTTTTCGCTCACTGCGGGGGTTTTTTGTGTGTCTTATTTTTAAGATAGGTTTATCAACGAAGTGACTGTTGTAAGGTTAACGCTTCCTCTAGTAATTCAATCGAAGTATGATAAATAAAATTTCTAGGTGTAATTAGCTGTTTATCCTCGCCTCTACGGCAATTTGTGAAGATTATATTTTCCTAAATCTAAAAAAAAAGTATATTGAAACACAGTTACACTAGGGTTTTTGAGAATCTTTAAACAGTAACTCTATAGCAATAAAGATTCAGCAAAGATAACTAAGACGAATGGTCGATGTGAGAAAAAAAAGTTTATGGTCAAATACATCTAACCTTAAAGTTCAATAACTTTAAAACGATGCAAGTACTACTAGACTATCCAAAAATAACTGTTATTAGTCCTCAAGGTTGCCTAAATGCCACAAACGCTTTAGAATTTGAAACAAATATAACCAAAGCACTCTCACAAGACGGGGTTTCTTTGTTACTCGTAGACTTAGAGTATGTGGAATCCATGGACAGTGCTGGCTTGATGGCATTAGTGTCTGCACTTAAGCTATCTCAGAAGCTAGGACGGGGCTTTAGCCTGTGCTCTGTTTCACCCTGCTTGAGAATTATATTTGAAATGACTCAGTTAGATAGGGTTTTTAAGATATTTGAAGGGAAAGCGGCATTTGAGGCAGCTTGCTTTGCGATCCATAAGTGAAAACGAAGCTCATGTCAAAAAAAGTCTTAAGGAAAAATAAGTGGCTCTGTTGAAACACCATTAAAATGCTAATGTTAGAAGTGAGTAGCTGTAATTAAGGTAGCTAAAAGATAGCACAGTGGATGTTGCAGTTGAAAAGTTAATCACATCGGATATAGTAAAACCAGCTCGTTACTTAGGTAACGAGCTCTTAGCAATTCATAAGCCTTGGTATACGGCAGAAATCCATTGGGTTCTAACATACCCGGAAATTTATGAAGTGGGCGCATCGAATTTAGGACACATTATCCTTTATAATATACTGAATGCTCAGCCGCGTCAGTTATGCGATCGCGCTTACCTACCAGGATCAGATCTAGCAATTAAACTACGGGCAACAAATACACCATTGTTCGCCGTAGAATCTAAGCGAACCCTAAGCGAATTTGACATTCTAGGCTTTAGCCTCAGTTATGAACTCGGAGCAACCAACATTTTAGAAATGTTGGACTTAGCTGGAATTCCCCTAACTTGGCAAGAACGTCTAGAGGTGGAGACAAAATCAGATAACGAGGAAGTAACATCCTCGTCGTCCCCCCGTACACCCTTCTCCTTTAGTTACCCTCTGATTTTTGCAGGGGGACAGACAGCTACATCCAATCCGGAACCGTATGCTGACTTCTTCGACTTCTTCGCCTTAGGAGATGGTGAGGAACTGTTGCCAGAAATCGGCTTAGTCTTGGAAGAAGGTAAAAAAGCAGGACTGAGTCGTAAAGAATTGTTGCTAGATTTAGCGCAGATACCAGGCGTCTATGTTCCTTTGTTTTATGATATGGCAGAGGATGGGTCAGTTCATCCTAACCACCCAGATGTCCCAAAACAAATTGTGCGGCGCATAGCAAGCCCAATGCCAGCCTATTCTATAGGATTAGTTCCCTATATCGAGACAGTACATGACCGCCTGACAATTGAAATTAGGCGTGGTTGTACTCGTGGCTGTCGCTTCTGCCAACCAGGAATGCTGACTCGACCAGCACGAGATGTGGAACCGCAAAAGGTGGTGGAAGTAATAGATTCGGGAATGCGGCAAACAGGTTACAATGAATTCTCTTTACTGTCCCTAAGTTGTTCGGATTATTTATCCTTACCAGCAGTGGGGATGGAAATTAAAAATCTGCTAAAAGATGAGAATGTTTCTCTTACCTTACCAAGCCAACGAGTTGATAGATTTGATGAAAATATTGCCAACATCCTTGGTGGTGTACGGCAAGGAGGACTGACTTTTGCTCCAGAAGCAGGAACTCAAAGGATGCGAGATATTGTCAACAAAGGTTTGACAAATGAAGAACTGCTGCGGGGTGTAAAAACAGCTTGGGAACAAGGGTGGGACAAAATAAAGCTTTATTTTATGATTGGCTTGCCAGGTGAAACTGATGCTGATGTTTTAGGCATAGCAGAAACGGTAAGCTGGTTACAAAGGGAGTGTCGAGCCAAAGGCAGAAGACCACTGTCATTTAACTTAACAATCTCTAACTTTACGCCCAAGCCCCATACACCTTTTCAGTGGCACTCTGTTTCCACTGCTGAGTTTAAGCGCAAGCAAGAGTTACTGCGTCAAGCATTCCGCCGTATCAAGGACGTGAAGGTGAATTTCACTGATGTCCGCATTTCAGCAATGGAAGATTTTATCGGACGAGGCGACCGCCACCTAGGTTCAGTATTGCGCCGTGCTTGGGAATTAGGTGCAGGCATGGATTCTTGGTTTGAAAGTGTAGAAAAAGCTTTCATTGCTTGGGAACAAGCCATCAGGGAAGCTGGTTTAGATTGGAAATATCGCCAAGTGGAGAAGGGCGAGTGGAACTTGTTTGCAACAACAGCAGACAAGGAGAAAGAAAAGGAGGAAACGAGCAAAAAAGAAAACCAAGCGTTGACTGCCTGGATCCCCTGCCTTGATTCACCCCTGCCTTGGGACCACATTAACACTGGTATAGAGAAAAAATGGCTTAAGGAAGATTTGCAACGCGCAATAGATGCAGCAACTGTGCCAGATTGCTCTTTTGAAAGTTGTTCTCACTGTGGCGTGTGTGGCACTGACTTTGGTCATAATGTTGTGATAGAGCCGCCTTCTATCCCAGCATTTGCGGGTGAGTTTGTCCCAAATACGACCAAAGCACAACGGCTGCGTGTCTGGTTTGGCAAGCAAGGGGGTTTGGCTTTAGTCGGACACTTGGATTTGATGCGCTTATTTGATAGATCTGTGCGACGCGCCGGCTTGCCAATTTCTTTTACTGGTGGGTTTCATCCAACCCCTCGCATTTCTATCGCCCATGCTTTGCCTTTGGGAACCACCAGCAGTGGTGAAATTGTAGATTTTGAGCTAACACAGCCAGTTGACTTGGAGAGTTTTCGCCAAAAATTAGCTGATGCTCTGCCATTAGATATTCCCATATATCAGATTCAAGAGCTAGATTTAAAAGCAAGTGCTGCAAACCAAGCTCTGGAAGCTAGTGAGTATCTCATAACTGTGGCTTGCCTTATTTCGGCCACACCTGTACAATGGCAAGATTGGGTCGAAACCATCAAAGCCAAAAATGAGTTTTGGTGGGAACACACAACCAAGTCAGGCAAAACTCAGTTGGTAAATCTGCGCGATCGCTTATTTGAGTTAGAATTAGTAGAGTTGCCAAAACACCGAGATCATCAGGAAGAACCTGCAGTTATCCTGCGATATGTAGGTAGCTGTCGGCATGATGGGGTGCTGTTGCGTCCCGAACAAGTCCTGTTTATGCTAGAACAAGTAGCAGATAGAGAATTCAATCTGCTGCAAATTCACCGGAATCGGCTGATTTTGGCAGTTTAGTTTTTTGGGGCAATTTGCTAGTAATTGCCCGTAGTAGTACCTTTGGGTAATTGATTTTTAACAAGGTTGCGTTAGAATGGAATCAAGAGAAATTTTCTGGCGCTGCATTGAGTGGACTGATTCACTACCCTGATACTCAGGGCGCAAAAGCAAAGATATTAGAGTGAAACGATTAGCGGGTTTTTTATCTAAGACAAATACCCCATCTGATTAATAACACTCTCTTTGATCTCGGTTGTGTGAATCAGCTTTTCCCCAACAATAGGCTTGCTGGCTTCTCTGATTCTATGATTTTTAAAATTAATTGAATGCCCAATCCACAATTTAGGTAGTTCGAGTAACGAGTACCGAGTGTTGAGATAGTGTTAAGTCACGAGTGGCGAGTTGAAGTGTAAATGACCCAGAACTTACCCTATGCCTACGGCACGCCAAAGGCGAACGGGTATCTCCTCCAACAGACGCGCTTTTTGTAAGTCCTAAAGGGACACGCTCTCGAACCCCCAAGGGCGCACAGGCGTAAGCAACTCATAAAACGCCGCTTGAAGCCGCGCTTACTTAAGGCAAGCCAGTTTCCAAGGGTGGGGGAAACCCTCGCACTTTCATTAGCTGCGCCCTTGGGCGTAGTGGCTCGTCAAAACTCATAACTCAGAACTTCGCACTTTCCAGCGATTGTGTATTGCATCAAAAATTAACCACAGACGGTTCATTAAATTGCTTAAATAATTGCAACCGTTCTGGATGGATCAGGCTTGTAAACGCAGTTAAGCGCCTAAGTAGCTTTCTAAGTTTTTTGTGAGCGCAATTTTTAAGCGCAGCGCATAAGCAGGCTTGTAGCGGCCACAGGTATAACAAACTGCCAAGTCTATTAATGCTGCCAGTTTTTGAGGACTATAATTGAATGCCAAAACAAATTATCATCGCGGAACAGCATCAAATTGCTGCAGTATTTTCTGAAGACCAAATACAAGAACTCGTAGTGGCCACAGGACATCACCAAATCGGTGATATCTACTTAGGAGTAGTGGAAAATGTACTACCTGGGATAGATGCGGCTTTTGTTAATATAGGCGATCCAGAGCGCAATGGGTTTATTCATGTCACTGACTTAGGGCCCCTACGACTGAGACGTACAGCAGCGGCTATTACAGAATTATTAACACCGCAGCAAAAAGTATTAGTACAAGTGATGAAAGAGCCAACAGGTACTAAAGGACCAAGGCTCACCGGGAACATTACCTTGCCAGGACGCTACGTTGTACTGATGCCATACGGTCGGGGAGTCAATTTATCACGGCGAATTAGGAGTGAAAGCGAGCGTAACCGTTTGCGTGCGCTAGCAATTTTGATTAAACCAGCAGGGATGGGTTTGTTAGTTCGTACCGAAGCCGAAGGCAAACCAGAAGAAGCGATTATCGAAGATTTAGAATTGCTGCAAAAGCAATGGGAAGCAATTCAGCAAGAAGCGCAATCAACGCGTCCGCCAGCGCTCTTAAATCGGGATGATGATTTTATCCAGCGCGTGCTAAGGGATATGTACGGCGCAGATGTAAACAGAATTGTGGTAGACTCCAGTACTGGTTTGAAGCGAGTGAAACAGTACTTGCAAAACTGGAGTGGTGGACAAACACCGCAAGGGGTGTTAATAGATCATCATCGCGATCGCGCACCCATTTTAGAGTACTTCCGTATTAATGCTGCAATTAAAGAAGCTCTCAAACCCAGAGTAGACTTACCTTCTGGAGGCTATATCATTATCGAGCCGACAGAAGCATTAACAGTGATAGATGTCAACTCTGGTTCATTCACGCGATCGGCAACAGCGAGAGAAACTGTTTTATGGACCAACTGCGAAGCCGCCACAGAAATTGCTCGTCAGCTGCGGTTGCGAAATGTTGCAGGAGTGATTGTCGTTGATTTTATTGATATGGAATCGCGGCGTGATCAACTGCATGTTCTTGAACACTTTAACAAAGCACTCAAAGCAGACAAAGCTCGTCCCCAAATTGCCCAACTGACTGAGTTAGGTTTAGTAGAACTCACTCGCAAACGTCAAGGTCAAAATATTTACGAATTGTTTGGTGCAGTTTGTTCCACCTGCGGCGGTTTAGGGCACATTGTCCATTTACCAGGAGAAACTGAAAGCCGACCCCTCGCCGCACCAACAGAATTACCAGACCGCTTTGCATCTTCCTTGCCCTATAAAGAACCACGTCTGCCAGTTACTCGACCGACTGAATCACGGGAAACCTTGGAAGGATATGGGGAACCATACGAGAGTGACAATGATTTGGCTGCTTTGAATCTAGCCAATCATCCCAGCTACCAAGAAATGACTGATAGCAGAAAGCGTCGTACCCGGCGTAGTACGCGCATAGAAAGGCTAAATGGGGGAAATGGCAAAGATGAACCACGGGTTGGCACTAATAACCCTCTGGCGTTTTTGAACGAGCCAGACTTGGAAATAGATGATGAGCCGGAACTTCCCACCCCATCAGAGGTCTCCTCACCCAGTATTAGCAAACCTTCTTGGGGTAGTGACAGAGTCATCGAACGTAGCCATAAAGTGGTGACAAAGGTAGAACCAATCAAGCCAGTGGTAGAACCACCAGAGATTGTAACTGTAGAAATGTCGTCTCAGGAACAGGATGTCTACGCCCAGATGGGAGTTTCTCCGTTGGAAAAATTGAGTCGGGAGGTCAGAAATCCCAAATCTGTTATTATCAACGTCACCCTGCCTGGACACAGTCCTGCAACACCAACTGAATCAACCTCAGAATCACCTGTCTCTGCTAGAGTCACCGCTGTAGTCACACCCAGTCTACCAACCGAATCAATTCCAGAAACGACATCTGATGTCTCGGGTGATGTCTCAAGTGATGTCTCGGATCTTCCCGTAATCACAGAAGATGAAAATGAAGTAACCAGCAGCCTAAGTGATAAGCGCCGCCGTCGCCGTCGTTCTTCCTCTGTGGAGACTGATACTGAAAGCTAAGAAACTTATGATTAAGACGGAGCAAACTGTCACTTCTACTGAGTTGTCAGCACCCAACACACAGATGAGGTGGCTAGATTTTTCCATGCGCTCAAGTACTCAAGGGCTGATTGCAGGTGTGGATGAAGTCGGACGAGGTGCTTTATTTGGTCCTGTGGTAGCAGCAGCAGTGATACTACCAGATAGCGCTTTATCACAACTCACAGCAGCTGAAATTAAAGATAGTAAAAAGCTATCCAGTTCTCGAAGAGTGCGGCTAGCGCAACAAATCTGTGCGCTGGCTATAGACTGGAAAATCGGTTTTGCTTCAACAGCTGAGATTGACCAGATGAATATTCTTCAAGCAACAATGCTAGCAATGAAGCGGGCTGTTCTCAAGTTAAAGGTGCAGCCTGCTTTGTGTTTAATTGATGGCAATCAGTTAGTAAAAGACTTGCCACTGGCACAACAAACGATAGTCAAGGGAGATGAGCGCTCAATTGCTATTGCCTCTGCTAGCATTATTGCGAAAGTTTGGCGTGATGACCTTATACTTAGCCTCGCTTCTAAGTATTCTATGTATGACTTGGAACGCAACAAGGGTTATGGAAGTCAGCGACATCTGATGGCACTGCAACAGCACGGACCTTCACCATTACATCGTAAATCGTTTCGTCCTTGTCAAATCACGGTACTTAGTTGTGCTAAATAGAACTTATCCATAGTTGTTCACGACAACTACTTTATCTACTTTGGTGCTTCTATCAACACAAACACCTTTTACTTGCGAGGCAGTGCGTTGCGGAGGTTCCCTCCGTTGTAGCAACTGCTGTCCCACAAACGTATATTTGGAGCTAGCCGATCCTACGAACGTATTGAGATTTCACTCAACAACGTAACATCTGCATAGGTCTATGTACATCTGTAGTTCATCACAATTCTATGTTCATAAATACTAAAACTTATTCATAATTACTCTGGGTTGAAGAGTGGCATACTTTTATCCTCAAGCGCTTTTTCTCGCGTTTGCAATGTTACCCAACGGCAGTAATCTCCTAAAAGTTGATGTAGTAATCTTTGCTTAATTGTCAGCAAAACACTTTTGAGCAAACCATTGCCTGTTGCTTCTAGTATTGGTTTCGGTGTATAGGAAAATGGTGGGGGGAAATCTACCAACACTTCTAAATCTGCTCTTCCTTTGATCACGGTGCTAGTAACTTGCGGTTCTGGCAATAAATACCCTTTCAAATTCAATGTAAAGCGCTCGTTGATATACTCTACACCAAGGATTTCACAATTTAGCGATCGTAGATAAATCGTTCCATTTGATTCAGCCCAGACTCTCATGTCTACAGTTGGTTGAATACTTAGTGACATAAAGTTCAGAGGACGCATTTTCAACCGAAATACTTCGTCTGAAAGCTGTTGGATACGGCTAGGGTCAACTAAAGCGTTAACCAAGCGTTGAGGTTGACGTAAGTAGTGCTGAATTGGAATGGGCTGTTCTGGAATAGCAATTTCGATTGATTGATAGGCAGTAAATCGAGTAGACATGAGTTTTTTAAAATATCTGTTAAATAATTGTAATATTTTCTTAAACATTTGTGTTCGTCATAAGTCATAAGTGAGCCAGCGCGGACGCCATATGCCTATGGAGGGAAACCCTCCTGCAGCAGTGGCTCGTCTTGGGGAGGCAGTGCGTTGCGGAGCCAGTGCTGTTCGCGCAGCGTGGCACTTTGTGCCATAGACGGGTTTCCCGTCTATGGCATCTGGTGAGACCAGCGCTGCAGGAGGGTTTCCCTCCGTAGGCGACTGGCGAACCCGAAGGGCGTTGGGGTTCCCCCGACGGTGCGACCTGCCGTGGTTTCCTCCATGAGTGACTGGTGAGACAGCGCGCATGAGGAGGGTCTCCGCTCTCGGGCGCGACTGCGGAGCGCTCCGCGGAACCGGAGGTTCTCCCCGATAGCCCTCCGGGGAAGACCTGAGCCCTTCGGGCACGGCCCCGTGCCGAACGGTCTCGCTACGCTTTAGACCTCT
>NZ_JABXYX010000252.1 GCF_017982655.1 Brasilonema sp. CT11
ACCTGGTGCTGTTTCGGGTTCGTATTTTCGTTCGTTAAACATTCGCGGACATTATTAACATTATTTTACGCCATAGGTCATAGCCAGACTGGTTATTTGAAAGAAACAGATTTCATTAACCGCATGTTGATCGGAATAATTAATATGGCGGCATTCCCCGAGCCACTCTCGTCGAGTAACGTAGAGTTTACTCCCGTAGATTACGTTACGAAGGCTATTATCTATTTAAGGTAAGCACGATACGATGTAATGAATCAGTATTTCCTAATTTGGAAATTATCATTTTAGTTTGCAGCCAATTAGCATAGGCCAGGCTTTCCATTTAACTAGCCCGCCAATATTATACAGGAGTGTCTTTGCTGCTATTTCAAACTACGGATATTTCCTCGAACAAGTGCAACTCACCGAAGTTTGGGCAGCGGATCTGTACGACATGCCCGAAAACTTGCTTTATCCTTATTTGGACATGTTTTCCCGCAATGTGGTGCCGTACATGAAAGAAGTCAACGATTTTCAAACAAAACAGGCCTTGAAAGGCTCAGATATCACGTGCCCGCCAGCCAATGACGCGTTGTTTCACACCTACTTGAACTTCATGGAACAAAGCAAGTTGATTTTGCCGCCTGATTCTTCGAGCGTCATAACCACCCCAACGGCGAGTAGAGAACTTCCCGGGCAAAAAATCAAAGTCAAGTTGTCTGTGGTGAGCGGTGGCGACATTTAAACTTAGCGATGCAAACGTTCTAACACCTAGAAAATAACGTAAGTAATTAAATTAAATTTCGATATGCGATAGATATTGTGCGTGATTGGCGATGGATCTGACTGGTTTAATAACAGCAAAAAACCCCCGAAATTTCGTTGGGACGACCGAGGGTAATATCACATTGGCTAAACGGTGAAACGTCGTGTTAAATTTGCGCATATTGCTAAGCTCTAATGCAACCCACGACAAGATGACTTGGGTCCTGAAGATCAACAAGCCTCTATTTGATTAATCAATTTTGTCGTTATTAAATAAAGATAGCAGTGAAGTACATGAATATTTGATAATATTTTGATAATATTTTGGTAAATTATGAATAAACCGCGGGCAAACCGTTGACATTATTCAGACTGGTTTTTTTTTTCCTATTATCTTCCTGTGGACGAAGCCACGACCACAAACCATCGTTATTATTGATGTTATATTTAAATTAAATAGAACTATCCATATAATCCGCTGAATAAGAAGGAATGGAAACTGACTCTTTGTCATTGCTTCAACTCCCATACGAGATATTTTATCATTTTGCAAGGCACTGGGATTTATTAGACTTCGGGGCGATATTTTTGTTGTGCAAACAAACGGCGACCAAGTTTGGAGCAGATCTTCAAATGCAAAAAATAGTTTTTGAAAATACTACGTAAGTAATGACGTTATTATTGATATCAAAAATAACAAATATATTTATTATAATTTTTACTTGACAGTTACTGCTAAATCTTAATTAGAAAATATTTTTTCAATATCTTTTTCACAATTTCGTCCTAACGGTAATTTAATTCTTTTTATAGCCGAAAGATAATTCACTCCAAGTCAAAAATGCCAATAAGAACATTATTTATGGAATATATCACTCTGGTAAGCAGATCTAGTTACCAACCTTTGTGATCTCCTTATCCTTGCTCTAAAATATTCTGTAGATTGCCTTAAAATCGGATGATATCGAAATAATGAAGTTTGCTTGGCCTAATATGTCATTCAAACCAATTTTGCAAAAAATTAAGCCGATGCGGGACAAGATGGGAGTAGCAACGATCGTCAAACGTCAGAATTTCTTAGAAGAAGTGTTTAAATATGATGCCCATAATGTGTTGAAGCATGTTATCGATGTAAGAAGACTAATTTTAGGAGTTGAATGGACCTAACCGGTTTTAAATTTAGATCTGCATTAACGAGCTGCATCATGAGCAGACCACTGATTTTAAGCAAATAATAGGCATATTATCTATATTAGGGGAATATTCATTCGATTCCAATCATTTAGACGATATTCTCAATTCAAAATCGCTGCGTTACATTTTGGCGCTGTTTAAAAAGTTCGAAAGAGAAGTTCTTATTAGTCTTATATTCGTATCATCGATGGACAATACATATTGGGGACTATCAGTAAGTAAATTATCACAGTATATTAGCATCTAATGTTGTTTCCTTTTTAGGAAAAATCTTCCTTCGATTTTTTCAAGTCCCTGCTCGCCTGCCAGAAGAAATTCCCAGAATTTATGTTTAATTTAGATCAGGAGATCCCCGTGAGCACAGTAGGCCAAAAGATGAGGAGCAATTACGACCGTCTCTTGGATCCGGGAATGGTATGTCTCGCAAACTAATTATTAATTATATAGTAGCACTTAAAATTGATTAATTATTATCAACAAGGTTACGCCGCTGGAGTTTGCAGTGTATTGCTGCGGTCTAAACGTGTTGGATCTGCTTTTGGAGCACGGTGCAACGTTCGACAAGAAATTGCCTTATTTGGCAATTCTGCTGCAAAAAGAGCCGTGCTCCCAAGAGGATTTACTTCATAGACTCGTTGAGTTGGGAGCAGGTACGCTAAGATCTGACCCTAAAATTTTTTCAATGTAGATGCATTGGCCTGACTTGCCTTATTTAGACATCAATTGTCCCTTGCCACCGTACCTGGACGAACACGAACGAGATATATTGAGATATTACATGATGAGAGCAGGATCATATGACAGCATCATGTGAGTACAGCAGACTACATTTGACACGTGTCATAGTCGTTATATTCACTCTCGTTGAATGTCTTGGGTGACACGTGTCATTTTGACGAGTTGTCTAATTGTAAAATTATCCGTTAGGATGATCGAGACTCTGCTCTATTATGGCGCGAAAACAACTATTACCGAACAAGAAATGATTCGATTGAATGATCCTGCCACTGACCTGCGGAACAATTTGACGTTATTGGCGTTGAGGGCGATGGTTAACGGATACAAATCTTTTACTCCTGCGTACGTGGAAAAAAATTATCTAAGATATTTCCTCGTCATTTTATTTTGATTTCCTAAATAGGAAAATTACGTTCCCCGATGGCGCAGGCAATCTGTTATTCGTCACTTCTTATTACTCGCGGGATATTAATTTGTATGACACCGGCACATTTAGCATTGATAATAGAGGTACGGTCTTTGGCACTATTACTTCCTTATTTGGTAATGATGCTTTTTGTTATTAGCCAAAATAGGCAAGTGGTCGCAAGAAGACGGGAAATTAATTCTTCGCGCGACGAAACAACAGATTTATTATCGCAGCGGAGGCAGCGGTGGGTATGGAAATTACCAAGAAGTTGATATGCCAGAGGAAACTACTAGGTTTATAGTATTCAAGTACGTAACTATTACTCGCCAATTATTTTTTGGAGTCGTTTTCCCGCGCAAATTCTTTTTCATTTTTTTTTTTTGAAGTTTAATTTCGTTCTAATTCTACTTTTATCTTCAGAATATTCACAGGTGAGCTAGCGGTGACTGAGGATGACCCATTGAGGTCTATCGATCGCAAGTTCGTGAATATGTTGTGGCGAGAGGAGATCACGAGGATCGGACAATATCACGGATAGGAGTTGTACTTATAAGGGTACCACAATCTCACTGTAGGATATAAAGCGTTAACGATTTCTATCGGAGGTAATTAGAATGAGTTTCCTTTTTTGGTAAAAGTGCTACGAATTTTCGTATTGTGTGTTTTTTTTTCCCTCGCGCCTCTTCCCTACTTATTACTAATTTTTTATATTTATCTGTAAATAAGACCATGGATGATGTACAGCGAGAGGCGTTGCTAGAATACGACAAAAACAATGAGGCAGATCTGATCGATGGCCTCGTGAGCGACATTGATATCAAGCCAATAATTAAAAAAGTGCGACAATTTGCGTTAATTAATGAAGTAAATAATATTAGCTATGTGAATAGAAGGTTTTGTCAATTATTTGGTAAGATCGTAAACGCGCGCAAATTAAATTAAATCAACACAATCCATAATTGCTAATAATCTATTATTATAAATAGGGTACCATCGAAATGAAATTATTAATCAGCATATTTCGATATTATATGGAGATAAAACGGAATCCAGCCCGAAAGAAAAGATCGCGAAAGGTTTGAACAGTCACAAAGAGAAATCGACCTCTCTTATGTTATATAGAAAAGATAACGTGCCATTAGAAGTATTTGTTAGGTTATCCCCGTTGAAGAAAGGTACGTCAAGTCAAGATCTTGGCGGGATAGATCGCGTGACAATTTTTACTTTTTTATCTAATAGCTCAAAAGTAGATATGATGATTTTGAAATATTAAATTTGGTTAATTTAGACCCGAATCGATAATATTTATATCGATATTTGGATTTTATGGCGATAATATTTAGTTTTTAT
>NZ_JABXYX010000058.1 GCF_017982655.1 Brasilonema sp. CT11
TTTATTATCGGTAGTTCAATTGTAGTGAGTGTACAAGGGAACCTTTGGCAAACTTGGCTGATATCTTTAACGGTTGCTTTAGTCGCCACTGGCTTGGAAGTAGTTTCGTTTCTTGGTATTGATAATCTGACAGTTCCTATAGGTAGTGCTGCACTGGCTTATGTTCTAAGCCAGTTGATGGGAAATGGGTAATTAAATCAGTGAACAGTGAACAGTAAACAGTAAACAGTGAACAGTGATAACTGATAATTGATAACTGATAACTGTTCCCTGCTATACATCATCAGTAATGGTAGCGCCCGTGACGGTAATATCTGTACGGGTTGTGATAGATAGAGCGGTCATAAATATGCTGGGGATGGTAGGGCCTGTGTTGGTAATCCCTGTTGTAATAATCATCTCGCCCACGACGGTAATCAATGTACTCGGGATCGTAGCGCCTGTGTTGGTAATCCCTGTTGTAATAATCATCTCGTCTGCGGTCATCAATGTACTCGGGATGGTGTCCGCGACGGTAATAAGATCTGTAGCTTTGTGGGCAAGGTCTATGATAACGGTAATATCGACGAGTCTTGTAATGATGGTTGTGTTTATGATTTTTTAGTTGTTCAGCATCAGTCTCCCAATTCTCCTGAGTTAACGAATTATCTTCAATTTGAGCAACTTGCGTTCCTAATTTTTCATAGTTTGGCTGTGTCTGAATTCCTTTTTGGACTGATGCTGTGGCTACCTCTAATCCAAGACAACTGGGTAATAGTAAAGCACTAATTACGAATTTCCAAAACATTGTTTCACATTCCTTATTTCTTGTTCCCTAGCAAAACTAGGGAATGTCTACTGTGAGACTTTGGTTGAAAAAAGGATTTACGCAGTGAAACGAAAAATTAAGGCTGATTCTGCTGAAGGATAACAAAGCCTCTATAAATGCAATACCATCCGCCCAGGATGAAGGGAGTTCTTGGTGAGCGCTATCTTGATTTTTGGATAAATTTTTATTGTTTATTAAGATTTATCGCAATTCTATTTCATTTGTGTGAAAGTGCCTGCGCGTAAGCGTAAAGCGTGCTGCAGGCATACGCGTAGTGGCTTTGCAAAAACTAAAAGTCAGGGCATTAATTAACTCCTATTGCCGAATAAGAGGCTAAATGCCTACTTACCCAAGCAATAAAAGAAAAGTGGTTTTTAACACCCACCGTAGTTTTAGCTGTGGCAATTTTTGAGGTGACTATCAAGCTTGATTAATACAGCCCAAGTCTTGGCTGCAATGACACCATCAGCAACCAAAGAATAATGTGCTTGAAAATCTTTTACTGCTTTTTGTGTGCGATCGCTGAAGATACCATCAATTGCACCGGTGTCGAAACCGCAATTCTTCAGTTTCTAATACTGAGGTAAAAAGCCATAGCACTCCTAAATGATTCGTGAAAAAAGATCCCCAACTTTCAGCTAGAAGCCGGGGATCTTGTTTTTTCAAAACTTTTTTCTTGCCTTGATGCATTCCGCAGTATGCCTCATGCCTTGGAAGGCGTGTCAGATAGGAGTATGTCACAGAATTATTCACCAAATGTCTGCTGTCTTTTTGTTATAAGGATCTCCTGTAAATGGTTGTACGCCAGTATTGGGATATGCATCGTCTGATGGTGCAAAAATACGCATCGCAGCTTCAGAAATATATTGGGTGACTTTAGCAAGTATTTCGGAGATAGCCATAATATCAAACCCCCATTTTTGTTATCGCTTCACTTGCGATATGTCTTCTAATATATCTACTCTAGTTCTTCATATTCTCCTTGGTTGGGATTGGCAATATATCTATATTTTCCGCAATAATCAGTGATATATAGTTGCAATACTTTAGATTAAAAAAACAGTTCAATAAACAATCAAGGATAAGGGAATGAAAGTGTCAATAAGATGATTTTTTATCTTTCATCCTTCGTTTGGCATAGTTTGACATTTCACTTAACTCTTTTAGGGATACCATCATTATTAATAAGTATAACTATTAAAATTCATTAAATATTTTACTAAACTAATAATATAGTAGCCGTCAAAACTCTAGTTACAAGCACTTTTTGACAGTGCTCTTTCAATAGTTGACATTATTTATAGTAAAATTTACCATAAGTCAAAGAAGTATTCTTCTAAGGGCGCTATGTCATGACTAGTTTCCCAAGTTTGAACCATGCATCCACAAACAATCAGCAACAGCAGAACACACAGAATCAAGAACTGACACTTTCTACTGTTGATAGCAGCTTGCTGACAGACCTTTACCAGTTGACAATGGCGGCTTGTTATGCGGGGGAAGGTGTAGAACAACGATGGGCAAGCTTTGAGTTGTTTGTCAGACGTTTGCCAGAGAATTTTGGCTATTTGATAGCTATGGGGCTGGCGCAAGTGTTGGAATATTTGGAAAAATACCACTTCAGTCCCTCTGGGATAGCGGCTTTGCAAGCAACTGGAATTTTTGCCAATGTTCCCGATAGTTTTTGGTCACTCCTTGCTGAGGGACGTTTTACTGGCAATGTTTGGGCGGTACCTGAGGGAACAGCAGTGTTTGCGAATGAACCTCTGTTGCGAGTGGAAGCACCTCTTTGGCAAGCACAACTGGTAGAAACTTACCTTTTGAATACCATAAATTACCAGAGTTTGATTGCGACACGTGCGGCAAGATTACGCGATGTGGCGTCTGAAAATGCAACACTGCTGGAATTTGGAACCAGACGGGCATTTAGCCCACAAGCATCTTTGTGGGCGGCGCGTGCTGCGCTGGCTGGTGGTTTGGATGCAACATCGAATGTGTTAGCGGCGCTACAACTAGGAGAAAAACCTAGTGGTACGATGGCTCACGCTTTGATTATGGCACTGTCGGCAATGGAAGGTAGCGAGGACCAGGCATTTACTGTTTTTCATCGTTATTTCCCTGGTGCGCCCTTATTAATTGATACTTACGATACTATTGCAGCTGCCGAGCGGTTGTCTGCAAAGGTTAATTCCGGGGAAATCCAATTAGCCGGGGTTAGGTTGGATTCTGGTGATTTGGTGTCATTGTCAAAACAAGTGCGATCGCTTCTTCCAAATGTGTCAATTTTTGCAAGTGGCGACTTGGACGAGTGGGAAATCGCGCGGCTTAGGGCTGCTGGTGCGCAGATTGATGGTTATGGGCTGGGAACGCGACTGGTGACTGGTTCTGCTGTTAATGGAGTCTACAAACTCGTAGAAATTGATGGCATCCCCGTGATGAAACACTCGAGTGGTAAGGCAAGTTACCCAGGACGTAAGCAGATTTTTCGCTCTTTTGAGGGAAGTCAGGTGAAAGCAGACTCTTTGGGCTTGGTGAGTGAAGAATACGAAAGATATGGAAACGAAGAATTTCCTCAATCTTCACATCTGCCTTTGTTGCAGTTGTTTGTTAAGGAAGGTAAACGAGTGCAACCGCAACAGACTTTGGCAGAAATTCGACAAAGGACTGCCACTTCCGTTGCTAGTTTACCAGACCAGACGCGACGTTTGGATAATCCTGTACCGGTAAGAGTGGAGATTTCTGCCCAGTTACAACAGTTGACTGAAAAGACGAAGAACCTGACTGGACTGGGCGCACAGAAGTGAGGGAGAAGAATTTTTCAGTGTTGACCAATGACTAATGACTAATATCAGACTCATATTTGATTTTTGTGAAACTAGGTACATTGTTAAGCGTTAAGCGTTAAGCGTCTTCACGAGTAAGTTCATAAATCAAACCGGATTCCTATACTATGAAAGTTGCTCTGTTTGGTACGAGTGCTGATCCACCAACTGCTGGACACCAAGCGGTTATTCGTTGGCTGTCAGACCATTTTGATTGGGTGGCAGTTTGGGCGGCAAATAATCCATTGAAGTCGCATCAAACCCCTTTGGAACATCGGGTAGCGATGTTACATTTCTTGATTTTGGATATAGATTCGTCAAAGCATAATATTGCTTTGGAACAGGAATTAAGTTACTTGAGAACGCTGGAAACTTTGGAGAAAGCAAAAGAACGTTGGTCAGAGGCGGAGTTTACGTTAGTAGTTGGTTCAGATTTACTAGTTCAATTGCCTCGTTGGTATCGTATTGAAGATTTGTTGCAGCAAGTACAACTTTTGGTCATACCGCGCCCAAGATATGCAATAGATGAATCTAATTTACATATTGTGCAAAAACTCGGCGGGAAAGTCACGGTTGCCAAGTTTATTGGTCTAGATGTGTCCTCAACAGCGTATCGTAAAAATGGCGATCGCGAAGCCCTGACACCTCTGGTCGTTGATTATATTCACAAAGAGCATTTGTACAAATGTCTACCCGAAAATTTAACTTGTTAAACTATAAGCACTTTTGCCAAACAACTCCAAATTCCAAACTCAAAATTGCATTCAATTGAAAACGGCTATATGCCAGGACACAACAAAATAAAGATTGTACACGCGCTAAAACAACCTCCTTTAGCAGATTTCAAGGTCGGTGTTGATAATGTTATTTTCTCTGTAGATACTGCACAAAATCGACTGCTGGTTCTATTAGTCATGAGACAGCAGGAGCCATTTTTAAATTCTTGGAGTCTTCCTGGTACTTTGGTGCGTCAAGGTGAGTCTTTAGAAGATGCTGCGTATCGGATTCTGTCTGAAAAAATAAGGGTAAAAAACCTTTATTTAGAGCAACTTTATACCTTCGGAGGACCATCACGTGATCCCCGAGAAGCAAGCGATAGTTATGGTGTACGTTATCTATCGGTGAGTTACTTTGCCCTCGTGCGATTTGAGGAAGCAGAATTGATTGCTGATGGAGTCACTGGAATAGCTTGGTATCCGGTGAAACAATTGCCGCAACTAGCTTTTGACCATAACAAGATTTTGGCATACGGACACAGGCGTTTGCGAAATAAGTTGGAGTATAGTCCAGTCGCGTTTGAAGTGTTGCCAGAAGTGTTTACTTTGAATGATTTATATCAGTTATATACTACAGTTTTAGGAGAAATATTTTCGGATTACTCTAATTTTCGAGCGCGTTTACTCAAGTTAGGTTTTCTATACGATACAGGAATAAAGGTGTCGCGTGGTGCTGGTCGTCCAGCTAGTTTATATAAATTTGATGCGGAAGCTTTTGCTCCTTTTAAGGATAAACCTTTGGTTTTTCTTTAATTGAAACATTGGCAAGACAAGACGTAATTATCTATAATCCTTAATCCAATATGAAGATAGCGATCGCTCAACTTAATCCTACCATTGGTGATTTGCCAGGGAATGCCCAAAAAATTCTAGAGGTGGCACGAAAAGCAGTTGCAGATGGTGCACGTTTATTATTAACGCCAGAACTTTCTTTATGTGGCTATCCACCCCGTGATTTATTGCTTAATCCTAGTTTTGTTCAAGCAATGGAAATTGCTTTAGAACAACTAGCACAAGATTTGCCTCCAGAACTCGCTGTGTTAGTAGGCACGGTTGAAGAAAATGTAAAAGCACACAAGACGGGCGGTAAAACTTTATTTAATAGTATCGCTTTGTTAGAAAGGGGAAAAGTCAAGCAAGTTTTTCACAAGTGCCTTTTACCAACTTATGATGTTTTTGATGAAAATCGCTATTTTGAACCAGGTTCAGAAGCTAGTTATTTTACCTTAGATGATATTCGTATTGGCGTCACAATTTGCGAAGATTTATGGAATGATGAGGAATTTTGGGGTAAGCGAAGTTATGTCACGAATCCAATTGCTGACTTAACAATTTTGGGTGTAGATTTGATTGTGAATTTGTCGGCTTCTCCTTATAATGCTGGCAAGCAGAAGTCTCGCGAAGCAATGCTTAAGTATAGTGCAGTGCGTTTTCAGCAACTGATTCTCTATGCCAATCAAGTCGGGGGAAATGATGATTTAATTTTTGATGGTAGAAGTTTTGCTTTAAATCGTCAAGGTGAAATAGTCTGTCGTGCCTGTGGTTTTGAAGAGGATTTGAGAGTTGTGGAATTTGATGAGGTGCAACGAGATTTGCACTCAGGTTCTATAGCACCAGAATATGAATCTCAAGATGAAGAAATTTGGCACGCTTTGGTTTTAGGATTGCGAGATTATGTTCGCAAGTGTGGCTTTTCTAAAGTTGTGCTGGGTTTAAGTGGTGGAATAGATTCTTCATTGGTGGCGGCTGTTGCTACCGCAGCATTGGGTAAAGAAAATGTCCTCGGTATCCTGATGCCTTCGCCCTACAGTTCTGAGCATTCTATCAGCGATGCTTTGGCATTAGCAGAAAATCTTGGTATGAAAACTCATATTTTACAGATAGGGGAGTTAATGCAAGGCTATGACAATACGTTAGCTGAGTTATTTGCCCGAACAGAGTTTGGACTGGCAGAGGAAAATATTCAATCCCGGATTAGGGGCAATTTATTGATGGCAATTTCTAATAAATTTGGCCATCTGTTGCTATCTACTGGTAATAAGTCAGAAATGGCAGTTGGTTACTGCACTCTTTACGGCGATATGAATGGGGGTTTGGCGGTGATTGCTGATGTGCCCAAAACCCGCGTTTATTCGATTTGCCATTGGTTAAATCGCAATGATGAAGTTATCCCGCAAAACGTTCTGACCAAAGCACCCAGCGCCGAACTCAAACCCGGTCAACTTGACCAAGACTCGCTACCGTCTTACGAGGTTTTGGACGACATATTGCAACGGTTGATTCACGATTACCAATCTCCAGAACAAATTATCGCTGCAGGTCATGACCCAGAAATAGTAAACCGAGTGACTAATTTGGTGGTGCGTGCGGAGTTTAAGCGACGACAAGCACCCCCCGGATTGAAAATTACGGTTCGCGCCTTCGGAACTGGTTGGCGAATGCCTATTGCTAGTAAATGGGCGTCTTTGCAATTCAAAATTCCAAAAAAGATCCAACCTGTTTGAATGAGCGAATCTTGAATGTTTGAGAAGGAAGATCCCTACTGGATTTACAATTCCTTTGATGGTGTAAAAAGTATTTCTCTTATGGCGAATCAAACTCCAATCCCTGTTGTTGTCATTGGTGCTGCGGGCAAAATGGGTCGCGAGGTCATCAAAGCGGTGACGCAAGCAGCAGATATGAATCTTGTAGGTGCGATTGATACAACAGCTGAATATCAAGGTCAAGATGCAGGGGAACTAGCGGGTTTAAGTGAACCTTTGGAAATTCCAATTACCAATCAATTGGAACCGATGCTGGCGTTTGCATCGCAAGGAAAACAGCTAGGGGTGATGGTAGATTTTACTCATCCGAGTTCAGTGTATGACAATGTTCGTAGTGCGATCGCCTATGGAATTCGTCCAGTTGTGGGTACCACTGGCTTAAGTCCAGAACAAATTCAAGATTTAGCAGAATTTGCTGATAAGGCAAGTACGGGGTGTTTAATTATTCCCAACTTTTCCATTGGTATGGTACTACTCCAACAAGCAGCAGTTGCGGCTTCTCAACATTTCGACCACGTGGAAATTATTGAACTGCATCATAACCAAAAAGCTGATGCCCCCAGCGGGACAGCAATTCAAACTGCTCAGATGTTAGCAGAAATAGGTAAAACATATAACCAGTCTCTTGTGGAAGAAACCGAGAAATTACCAGGAGCAAGAGGTAGTACAGCCGAGGAAGGCGTTAGAATTCATAGTGTGCGTTTACCAGGACTGATTGCCCATCAAGAAGTGATTTTTGGTGCTGCTGGTCAAATTTATACTCTAAGACATGATACGAGCGATCGCGCTTGCTATATGCCAGGAGTATTACTAGCAATTCGCAAAGTCCTCCAGTTAAAGTCGTTAGTATATGGATTAGAAAAAATTCTTTAACAGTAAACAGTGAACAGTGAACATTGGTAACTGGTAACTGATAACTGATTTAAAAAATTCAGCACTCACCACTTACAACACAGCACTCATGATCGTCCCATTAACTCGTCAGAAATTTGAACAACTCATTCCCCTAATTGCCACTGGTCCGCAGTACAAATACTACTGGGGGAAATTTCCAGACTTTTTACAACGGCTGCTCATTTCTGTTGTGGCCGTAGCTGTTGTTTTCGTGATTAAAGTGATTCTGCGGGTTGATTTTGGTGGAATCATCTTTTTGCTAGGGCTAATTGGTGCCCTTTACTGGCTGTGGGGACCAGTGTTTTGGGCGAGTATGCGGAATGTGAAAAGCCGTCGTTGTAAGTACAGCGGTTTTCTCCGTGGTCGAGTGCTGGATTATTGGATTGCAGAAGAGTTAATGGGTAAACAGGAAACCGTTGATAACAAAGGCGATTTGGTGATTGTCGAAAACCGAGAAAAACGCATTCACTTAGAAATAGGTGATGATACAGGATTTACGGCTGAGTATAAAGCACCACTGCGTTCTGCCTACAAAGTTATTGCTCGCGGTCAGAGAGCAGAATTATTGGTAATGTCAAATCGCTCAGATTTAAGCACTATTGATGAAATTTCGGATATTTATATTCCCAGTCGCGACTTGTGGGTGAGTGATTATCCTTGTATACGACGGGATTTCTTTACTGAGGTGAGTAGCCGCCTGCGCCGTGATGAAGAAGATGAAAGACCGCGTCGCCGTCGCCGTAGGGTGGAGAGATAAATACGATAGTCCCTACATCCCCATAAATATCCTTATACGTTCACATTGGGTGTAACTGGTCAAATGTTGCAGTTCTGATTACAAGTCTGTTTCACTAGTTCGGCTTGAACCTTGAGTGCTTCTTGTGCCAGTACACTTTTAATATGGAGTGCAAGCGCACGAGCTAACAGGGGTGCAACAGCATTTCCAACCTGATCATCTTGTGTAAGCCACTTGGCTTTACGGGTAAGATTCCCAAAAAAACGATAATCATCATCAAACGATTGAAGTCGTGCAGCTTCGCGAACAGTCGTTCCTCTAGAAAGTATTGGGTGAAGAATATCTGTTCGGTGATTACAAGTCACTGTTCGTGAAGGCTTTTCACGATTAAGCTTCCAAACATTGCGCTTTTTTGTCCGCAACTCAACTGGCAGAAGCTGGTTATCCCCACCTTCAGGTATTTGGGCGTAACGCGCCTGAACTCGATCACAATGTTTAATAGCACGATGGTTAAATATCATTCCTGGAGAACGAGATCCCCGGTGTTCGCGCTGGTATAAATTGTAGTAGTTACCACTATGTAATAATTCTTCTGCACCTTCTCCAGCATCTATTAAAGGAAGGTCACAGAGAGCTTCCCATGCTGTTACGTAAGGCAAGGGAGTTTCATTAAAAAGATGAAGCTGCTGGTTAAGGGTTCCATGCGTCGCTTGCGGGAAGGATATTGCAGTGCAACCCTTTGGAACTGCTAATAGAATGAACCGTGGTCGATGTTGTGGCACACCGTAGTTGGCAGCATCCAGTATACGCGCCTCACAGCAATATCCAATGCGTTCAAACTCTCGGAAAAGGGCATTGACCACATTCCCTCCTTGCATGGACTTGATGCCCTCAACATTCTCAAACAGTACTACCCTTGGCTCTAGCTCGGAAGTTAGGCGTATAAAATCAAGAAAGAGGTGATTTTTTGGGTCGTCAGCAATTCTCAGACCAGCAAGACTGTAGCCTTGACAAGGTGGTCCACCACAAAGTACATCAACACTTCCAGGGATCAGACCAGCAGCTTGGAGAATTTCCTTTCCGCTTAAAGACTGGATGTTGCGGTGCAGACAAACTGTACTTGGGTGATTGTGGCGAAAAGTCTGTACTGCCTGCTCGTCAACATCGACTGCTAAAGCAGATGTAAAACCAGCCTTACGAAAGCCCTCAGTCAATCCCCCTGCACCACAGAACAGGTCTACACAAGTAAAAGAGTGAACTTTGAAGTGACTGGATTTGTCGGTCATGCTTTTAAAATGTTAGCTCAAAGCGCTGTTAATTTTACCACTCAATGGAAGTTTACAGGGCTAGACAGCTATGTCAAGGAGGGGTTATCCGCTGGTAAGTTTGGAGAAAAGCAAGTACAGCATCTTTTTGAGATAGCGTTGCCTGTATCTTGTCTCCATTACCATATCTAATTTCAACTTCAAATTTCAACGCTGGAGTATCTATACTAGTTGCACTATAATTTTCAACAAACTCAATTGCTTCTATTACAGAGGTGATTTCGTATACAACTCCATGTAGCGGCAATACGCGGACAAGGGTTATCTGCCTTGTCAGAGAGTTTTCAAGCTCCTGTATAAAACCATCAACCTCTTGCTGATGCAGCATGATCATTTGTTTAATAACCTGAAGACGTTCAACTTGGGTGAGAGCGTTGTAAGTTGAAATTTTTGCCAAGTAGTCATTGTCAGGCGTTGTATCACTTGAAGTAATATCTAAACCAACCTTTCGGAAAGCCATAGCAGCCATACTAGTCGTAAAATAAAGCACTTTAAAATTTAAGTTTTTTAGCTGCTGAATTGAGGGAGCAGTAAAATCTCCGGCTAGAATGACGCCTGCGAAAGGTGCATAATGACTATTCGTCTCTACTAAAGGTAGAATAGCGCCTTGAATCTCCTGGACTTTGTTTTTTGAATGCCTTGTTCCTTTGCGCCAAGCAACCTCTACAAATGCTAGGGGATCACCCAATTTTGTAACACTTCCACCACCTTCTAGCACATAATCTAGATCATGCTTACTGCCATATTTATCAGTCCAGGTTGCTTTCTTCAAATTTCCCCTTGCAGGGCGTGGTTCCTTCCTATCAAGGTATAGCCCGTGTTTGGTCGCTACTGGTATTAGTAGATATTCAGCAAGTATTTCCAAAAATTCGCCAAGTTTTTGACCGAACGCGTGAGCGGGTGAATCTGCCACAGCTATCCTCCAATCCCAAGACTGTATATCCACCCCTTTGTAACACCTTCGTGACTCTGGAAAGACTGTATTTAGAATTTAGCCGAAATTAGACAAAAAAATATGCTGCGCGTGTCAATCAGTATATTTCTTGCAAAAAGCTGGTTTAAAGATATTTTTAACCGCAGATGAACGAGGCAGTGCGTTGCGGAGCCAGTGCGAATGACGGGTTTCCCGCTCTCACAGCATCTGGCGTTGGGGTTCCTCCTTTGGGTGCACCTGCCGTGCAGATGGCAGATAAATACAGATCATTTATCTGTGTGCATCTGTGTTTACCTGCAGTTTGATTTTCACTTCTTGACTTTTGCTCTTTGGTTTAGGACTCAGCACTAGAAGACTGACTAAAAATAGGGGAAAGGTAAGCAACTAAAGCACCGAGAAGAAAACCGGAAATGTTGCGAACCAGGGGTAACCAGTCGTTTGTTCGTGTCACTACTGGTCCAATACCGAAGGAGATAAATAAGATTCCCCATAAAGGCGAGAAGATTAAAGCCCATTGCCAAGCAACAACTTGTCCTGGGCGACGAGGTTGAGCTGCAAATCCACAAATGACTCCACCAATAGCAGAAGAAATCAAAGTGAAAATCCACTGCTCGCGTGGTAATCCGGGAACGACAGCGCAACCTCCCCGAAGCAAACAAGTTTTCACTGTTTCCATTGCTTGTAGGATGGCTTGGTCTTCCCCTTCTTCTCGCACAAAGTACAAATTGCCAAAGCGGGTTTGTAATTCAATCCAGAAAGTACGCGGTAGAAGATCATAAACAGCGTCACCCACACTAAAGCTGAGAATGTTACCGCCACGGGAATCAGCAACTAGCAAAACGCTTTTGTCATCCAAACCCCAAAAACGAATAACAGCTCGACCTGGAGTACGGTCATATTGAGTTAAGACTCGCAGTTTCCAGCCAGTATCGGTTTGAAATTGTTCTAGTTGCTTAACAAGATTTTCTTCTTGAACGCTGGTAAGAGACTTAGCTAAGTCTACAACTGGGGTTGGGGTATCAGGTAATAGTTCAGGATTGTCATAAGCGTATGCGCTGGGAGAATGCGTCATCCAAATCGACCCAGCCAGGAAAAATACTGTTACAAAAGCCAGAATTCGTTTCCAAAAACTTTGCTGCATGAGCTTTTTTATACAAATCTCAACAGGAAAAGTGAACAAGTTGTTTTAAAAGAGTACTGGAAAAGTGAGACTTCTTTACACTTTTTAACTCTAATCTAATATCTCAGATCTAGAACTCACTGAGCAAGCTTGTCTGTAAGGTTGGCATATGAGAATAAGAACGCAAAGCCTTGCGCCCTTATTCTCATAGAGATTTACACACTCTATTCTTTATCAGACCAATTCTCAGATTCTTTCTGATGGTGGGAATCCTGTTCATCAAGATTGTTTTCCCCACTACCAACGTTGTAGTCATTGTAATCGTTGTAATTCTTGTTCTTGCCGTATCCTTGTGCAGGTGTGAAGCGGTTTTCCTGCCTTAGTAGGGCTTGCCGTTCTTGTAATGTCAGCTTTGCTTTTTGAGATGGCGATAGACGCTCAACTGTTCGCCTGGAAGATTTGGAGCGTGTGAAGGTTTTCCAAGCAGCTTGCACACCAACCATAAAACTGCGCGTCCCTGTTTGAACGTTTTGTGCTTGCTTTTTAGCACTATCCAAACTTTGATCCACTTGTTTAACCACTTGACCAGCACTTTTAACACCTTCACTGACATCATCAGTTAAGTCAGTGATTTCCAAGCTAGTCATGCGAATAGCATCGAGAGTGGGCGGTAACTCTCTATAAAGAGTGTCAAATAATTTTTCTGCACTGCGAGCTGCTCTTGCTAATTCCTGCAAAGCTGGTATTGCCGCCACCAAAACAGCAGTCAGACTGGCGGCGACTAGGAGTATGGACAGTCCCAGCCAAAACAGGGGGTCAATCACTTTGATATCTTCTACTAATTATCTAAATGTTGAGGAACGGTATCGGACTTTTCTTGAGCACTTTGCTGCTTCATTGCTTGGCTTTCGCGCAAACTAGCATCAATACCTGCTGAAATTGCCTCCCGCAGTCGGTCTAAAGTATCATCCCAGTTAGAGCGTGCGTTTGCAGAAAGGCGGTCTGCCTGTATTTGGACACTCGTTGAAATATCTTCTGCCAATTCTGGCAAAGCACTGGCAGATTTCTTCAAGAGTTGACGGGTTTCGCGTCCTGTGCGTGGAGCAATGAGCAACCCAGTTAAAGCACCAATGGTTGCGCCTAGCATCATACCGCCAAAAAATGATCCAGAACGGTTGTTAGACATTTTTTTGTTTCTCTCCTTACACCCATTCTATGTGGGTTTTCACGCCTTGCAAAATCCAAAAGATTTTATCTTTCTAAATTTAGAGAGACAATTGATTCGCCAGAAAGGTTGCCCTTACTGCCTACTTTCTCTTTTTCACTAATTTTGCTCGGAACCTCAGAAAATTACTCTGCCAGACTTGCTGTCCAAGTGCAACTAGACTGAAAATCTGTCGCAGCCGCTGGATTTGTAGTCGTGCTGGTTGATCTTTATGCCGTAGATTATTAATATTCCCAAGACTAGTGTAAAGAGCTTGTGGTGCTGTATATAGTACTGCATGGGAACTACGTTCAGCAGCAATAAAGATATTAGCTATTCTTGTCAGTCGCCTCTTCAGTCGCCGCACTCGCCAAGCCACGTAGAGAAGAATCAGCGAGATCAGTATGTTGATGACAACAACGACTGTAACCATTGCTTAATTTTGTTGCACCCACTGTAATTTTTGCTCTTATTATGACTTTAATTGAAGCTATGAAAATCAGTCTGAAGTTGAGTTTTCGTCAATGTATCAAGCGCTAAGTGGGTTGCTACTAAAGTGAAACAAATTTTTAGATTTCTTTAAGAAGAAGTTAGGCCATGTTTTTTCAAATCATCCACAGAAACCGCTTCCAAAGCTCTAGCGTGGGTTGCTGAGAGGATAACAGGGGGAGCAACGCCAGCCTCAACAGCCTCTTGCCAGCGACCAGCACATAAACACCAGCGATCGCCTTCTTTCAAACCAGGAAATTGATATTCGGGAACTGGGGTACTAAGGTCGTTTCCTCGTGATTTGGTGAATTCAAGAAATTCTGTTGTCACTTGGGCGCAAACAACGTGTAACCCAAAATCCATACCACCTGTGTTACAAAACCCATCGCGATAATATCCAGTCACGGGAGAAGAGCAGCATATTTCTAGCTTTGTGCCGAGCACGTTTGTTGCTTCTGTCATCGCCAATTCCTTTAAGTTTGTGTGACTGTTTCTAAGCAATCAAATATAATGCCTCAGTCGTTCGAGTCACGACTTTAGCGACCTTACTTTATGATATAAGAAATTTTCTTAGCCATTTCAAAATCGTTATATCTATGAGTTATGAGTGATGAGTTGTCACTTTTGGTGTTCACTCTTCACTCTTCACTCTTGAACGCCAGACGCACGGCAGGTGCTACAACGGGACACCAGTTGCTACAAGTCGGCAGAGCCGGATGCCCTTCGGATTCGCAGTCGCCTACGGAGGGAGACCCTCCTGCAGCGCTGTCTCACCAGATACCTACGGAGGGAAACCCTCATCAAGTACTGGCTCCCCAACGCACTGGCTCGGGAACCTCCCTCCGTAAGCATGTGGCGTCCGCGCAGCCTCACCCCCCATCTGGCTCCTCCTAACTCCTCAGTTACTCCATTGATGCAAGGCGTACAACAAGGTGACGATGCGGTTCTTTTCCTCGGCTGAAGGTTTCTAAGTCACCAAACTCTTTTAAAAAAGTGTGAATTTGACGGCGTTCGGCTGAACTGAGTGACTTGATTTCTGCCTCTTGACCAGAAAAACGCACTTGCTGAGCTGCTGCTTCAGCTATTGCGCGAATTTGGGCGTCTCTCCTAACGCGGTAGCCATTCAATTCAACAGTGTAAGAGGCTTGCTCTCCTTGTAGTTGACTTAAGTTGAGAATAGAATTTGCTAGATACTGAATCGCATCTAGCACTGAACCATCGGGACCGGTTAAAATTTCGATTTGTTCGGGTGATAAATTGGTTTCACCAATTGTCAACCAGTAACTATCCTGTTCTGGGGATTCTTCATCCTCAGCGACGGCTATTTCTTTCTCACCTTTTATATCAACAGATAGCCCACTAAGTTGCAGCAGGGTTTTCAACCACTCCTGACCTCGTTTCATTCGACTGTCTGTCATCATTACCCTGTAGTCTTTTTCTTAGAACTTTTTGGTTCAAACGGTAGCGCTTTTTGTTTTGCGCTTTCTTCTTCTTTCTCCTGAGTATCTACAATTTTTTGTAGTTCCTCTGGTAGGGGTTCACGCGTGAGAATATAGGTTTGCAATGTCTGGAAAATATTACCAATCACCATATACATCAGCACCCCAGCTGGCAGCGGGAAGAACAAGAACATCCCTGAAAAGATCACAGGCGTGATTTTGTTAACAGTGTCCTGCTGCGGGTTGGCATTCGTGGTATTTTGCCCGGAAAGGATTTGGCTGACGTAAAGAGTAATACCAAACAGGATGACCATGGCGACAATATCCCAGTGAACAACGCCGTCTGGATCAATTGCACCAACTCTACCTAAGGCATCAATAAAGAGAAATCCTTTGTTTGAGGCGAGTCCGGGAATTGTTCCTTGGATTGTAACATCCCCTGGTTGTAAGGCTTCTATATTACCCTGTGCATCAACTCTTATCCTTTCCTCCCCTTTGGTAATTTTCCATTCAGGGATTAACTGAGTATCGGGGTGTTCTGCTAAAACTGCCTGAAAAGGTTTACCCTCCTGAGTTTGATATTCTATCTTCGTATGTTCTCCCACTGCTAATTTGTTGCCTCCAGGAAGGATGGCATTTACCTTAACGTGTTCCCCTTCAGAAATATAAATATTTTGTGGGGGAGTCGCAAAGGCTTGCGGTTGAATTCTTTCAACTTGTTCTGCAGGCAAGACTTGGAGATTCACGCTATAGTTAACGCCAGCAAAAGGTGAACCCCGCAAAGTCGCAAACAGTGCCAGTAATACTGGCATTTGTAGCAGCAGTGGCAAACAACCTGCAAGCGGGTTGCCAAATTCTTTTTGGACGTTCATCATTTCTTCCTGCTGCTTTTGCGGATCGTCCTTATATCGCTCTTTAACTTCTTGCATCCGCTTGTTCATCAGGGGTTGGACGATCCGCATCCGTCGCATATTGCGAATTGATCCAGCACTCAGGGGATAGAGCGCAAAGCGGATGATCAATGTTAATGCTACAATCGCCAGTCCATAGCTAGGCACAATGCTATAGAACAAGTCTATGATTGGCAGCATCACGTTGTTCGAGAGAAACCCGATACCAAAATCCATTATTCTGAATTCAACCTGAGATACTGTAAATTGACATCATCTAATTTATCTAAATCATGATTTAGATTGCGACTAGCGTGCTACTACGGATAGCCGCACATTATATTAATTGGGGAAATGAGAGTAAGGGAGTGTGGGAAAGTGGGAGTGAGGGAGTGAGGGAAAGTGGGAGTGTGGGGAAATATTCCTTCCTCCTTCGTTCCCTCCTTCCTTCTGTCCCTTTCTCCTCTTTCCCCTCATCCTCACTTATCACTGCTTAGCGCCCGCATAATTGGGATTTTTGGCGATGACTTTTTCTTCAATGTAGTCATAAATTTCCCGAAACTTAGGAAGCGCCCGTATTTCCAGACGGCTACCGTCTCTTAGGGTTATAACCATATCCCCCCACATGCCAAGACCACGGGGGACTTTCGCCATTTTGACAATTTCTGAGTAAATGATGTCGCTGCGAGAACGTCCCATCCAACCACCCATGACAGAGATCCTGCGATCAGTGATACGGAAGCGCAGCCACAATGCCCTGACAATCGCCCCAACTGTCAATGGAAGACCAATAATAGTGAATCCAATCAATATACTTATGATCAAATCCCCAATATGTGGACCACCCTCATAATAAACTTCTTCACGAATACCCATTGAACACCTCAGCTTGTTCCAATAACTGCTCTAATTCTTGCAGAAATTGTTGGGTCACGCACTCTATATCTGCTGCTGGTTTCACAACAACGACAATCCGCCATCCTGGTGACATTTTGGGCAACAACTGATACAAAGCTGCTGCAATTTGACGTTTGAGGCGGTTACGAACAACTGCTCGTTTGCTAACCTTTGTGCTAATCGAAATTCCTATTTGGGCTGGAGTCAGATGCTTTTTTACAGTTTCAAGAGCCGTATCACAAGAAGGCTTAGAGGAAGGAGATGGTCGTAATGCTCTCAATGTTATATGTGAACCATGACGACGGATTCCTTCGCGGAAAACTGCCTGAAAATCTCTTCGGGATTTTAGCCGATTTGCTTTGGGCAATGCCACAACTGCTATGATTAGCTTTTCTATTCCCTAAACGGTCAAACGGTGGCGTCCCTTTTTCCTTCTTGCCCGGATAACGTTTCTACCATCTGGAGTTCGCATTCTAGCGCGAAAACCTGAGGTTCTTTTTCTCTTGCGGCAAGTGCCTTCCAATGTTCTCTTCATTTTTTTATCCTCTTAGACAATTATCATAAAAAAAAGTCACGATTCGCTATTATATCATAATGTTTGTTGTTTTTATCCAGCAGTCATGCTAAAGCTAGAAAGCCGTCATCAGTCATTTGTCTGTTGTCAATGATAACGGCAAAACTCTAACCGTTGCTGTGCAACGCAGGTAGTGGTAATCTATTTGCCTTGCTTTGACTCACTAATGACTGATGATTCATGAGTCATTACTTAACTAATACTTATGATCCACGTGCCGATGTAGCGGGATAATGGCACATCGCCGGGAGACTGAATTGAGCAGTTAAAATAGAACATTCCCCCAGAAGACGGGTTTTTCACGTTAGAGAGAATCAACTCAACATCGGTACCTGCTGGTACTGGTTCTTGGGGAAAAATTTCAAGAACGTGATTTTCTTTATCCCACTTCACCTCCGAGAGTGCAATTTTTTTGCCTTTAGCCTTGACCTCAATTTCCTTGCGGTCAAACGTTCCTTGGTAGTAATTAGGATAAGAAATCACAAATCGAGCAACTGCTGTTTTCATCTTTTTACTAGAAATTTTCAGTCTGTATCTGTCCCAGCCATTAGTTTGACCGCCAAAATCTAATCGGAACGGCAGCTGATTTTCGCCTTTGACACCACTAAATATCGTCAACCCTGGCAAACTTTGTGCCCAGCTTATAGCTGGTATTCCAGCTAGCAAACAACTTGTCACGGCTAAAGTAGAGAGTAAACGTCGCATGGTTAAGCTCCTGAGGCAGAAATAGGTCTTTTGTTTAAAATAACTAGGACGAAACGTTCGTAACTAAAACTTTACTACTTAACATTTGGATATTGGGACGTAAATTGCTAATATAAAGTGTCATTCTCAGTACCATAGCCGGAAAATTGCTTTCTAATACTAAGTGTATACACATAAAAAAAATGATGAATTTGAAGTCACTGAAAACACGCTTGAAATTTTAATTTGTTACCAAATATGTATAGATATATATAAAATGTTATAAAAATTGAAAAAATGAATATGAAAATTAGTAGTTAACTTGAACGAGATTCGATAAGATAAGTTGTAATCAAGTCAGGGTTGACTAATATTATTTGGGGATAGTTTTTGAGAATTTGACTAATATTGCAATATGTAAAAAAATCCATAAAAATTCTTGAATCCCTAAAAGAAGTTGAAGACAAACACGTAAAATTTGGGGATTGACATAGGATGTGTAATAGAAGCCCCTCTTTTCATATACATGGGAATCTGGAAACCCTGCAAGAACCAAATTGAAACTTTGCGTAGGTCATTATCGATTTTGAGAGCGAAGGTAAAATTGATTGGGCAAACCAACTGCTAGTAGCTGCTGCCCATGCACGATAAGTGCGCCTATTGCCTCTTAAGAAAAATTTCACAAATTGCCAAAAATAGGTATTTATCTTCAAGGAGATTGCATGAAAATAGCAGTTGCCAAAGAAATTGAAGTCTGTGAGCGTCGAGTTGCCTTAATTCCTGACATCGTTGCCCGATTGGTAAAACAAGGTGTAGAAGTGTCGGTAGAAACTGGTGCAGGTGAGCGGGCTTTCTTTTCTGATGCTGCTTATGAAGCAGCAGGAGCGAAAGTGATCACTGATACCGCTCAATTATGGGGCGAAGCAGATATTCTGCTTAAGGTGAGTCCACCTCAAGAGCGAGAAGATGGACGCTCAGAAATTGACTTACTCAAGGAAGGATCTGTACTCATTAGCTTTCTTAACCCTTTAGGAAATCCATCCGTAGCGCAGCGACTGGCAGAACGCAAGGTAACTGCTATGAGTATGGAGATGATCCCGCGCACGACTCGGGCACAAAGTATGGATGCTTTATCGTCGCAAGCATCAATTGCAGGTTACAAAGCGGTTCTAATTGGTGCAGCAGCATTACCAAAATATTTCCCGATGTTGACAACAGCGGCAGGAACGATCGCTCCTGCGAAAGTGTTTATCATGGGGGCTGGTGTGGCTGGCTTGCAGGCGATCGCCACCGCCAGACGCTTGGGAGCGATCGTCGAAGCCTTTGATATTCGTCCCGCCGTTAAAGAAGAAGTCCAAAGTTTAGGGGCAAAATTTGTCGAAGTCAAACTAGAAGAAGAAACAACCGCCGCTGGAGGCTACGCCAAAGAAATTTCTGAAGCCAGCAAACAGCGCACTCAGGAAGTTGTCGCCGAACACGTCAAGAATGCTGATGTGGTGATTACCACCGCCCAAGTTCCTGGTAGAAAAGCACCTGTTTTAGTTACTGAAGAGATGGTAGCGCAGATGAAACCAGGTTCAGTGATTGTGGATATCGCCGCTGAACAGGGTGGTAACTGTGCTTGCACTGATCCCGGTAAAGATATTGTGTGGAATGGCATCACTATCATTGGTCCCATCAATTTACCATCATCGATGCCAGTTCACGCCAGCCAACTTTATTCCAAAAATTTGTCGTCGTTGATGCAACTGTTGATTAAAGACAAAGCTTTAAATGTCAACTTTGCCGACGACATCGTTGATGCGGCTTGTGTTACCCACGGTGGCGAAATTCGTAACCAACGGGTGAAAGATGCCTTACAAGCTTTGAGCGGTGTGGCAAGTTAATTAATTTTTGTAATAAGTGCTGACGTGTACTTATTACAACTCAATTTGCATAAGGAGTATATCGAGCGATGACAGAAGCATTAATCGCTGCCTTGTTTGTGTTTGTTTTGGCATCCTTTACTGGATTTGAAGTTATCAACAAAGTTCCACCAACCCTCCACACACCTTTGATGTCAGGTTCCAACGCCATTTCTGGAATTGCTGTACTGGGTGCGATCGTGGCTTCTGGTGCTAGAGAGACGAATTTATCAGTCATTTTAGGTTTGATTGCCGTGATTTTGGCAATGGTTAACGTGGTGGGTGGCTTCCTAGTCACAGACAGAATGTTGCAAATGTTCAAGAAAAAGGAGATTAAGGCGTGAGCGACTTTTTACCAACCGGGATTCAGCTAACGTATTTAATCGCTGCATCCTTATTCATTCTGGGTTTGAAACAGCTGGGATCACCCGCGACAGCACGACAAGGTAATGTTGTCGCAGCTGTGGGGATGCTGTTGGCTATTGTGGCAACAATGCTGGATCAGCATGTGTTGAACTATGAAATGATTTTGGTAGGGTTGGTTATTGGATCTTTGATTGGTATAGTCGCCGCCTACAAAGTCCAAATGACGGATATGCCCCAAATGGTGGGTTTGCTGAACGGCTTGGGTGGTGCAGCATCTGCACTCGTTGCGGTTGCTGAATTTTGGCGGTTGCTAGGAAACGGTGAAGCAATACCTCTTGATGCCAACATCTCCATGTTGCTGGATGTGTTAATTGGTGGTGTCACCTTCACAGGAAGCTTTGTAGCCTTTGCAAAACTGCAAGGTATTATGAGCGGTTCCCCAATTACATTTCCTTTGCAGCAACCATTTAACCTCTCGCTTCTGGTTGCCTTTATTGCGGGTAGTGCTTATTTAATTATTTCTCCCCACAGCTTACCTGTCTTCTTAGGAATTGTTGCTGTTTCTCTAGTGTTGGGTGTGATGTTCGTCATCCCCATCGGTGGCGGCGATATGCCTGTGGTGATTTCCCTGTTGAACTCGTTTTCAGGGTTAGCGGCGGCTGCTGCTGGTTTCGTGGTGATGAACAATATGTTAATCATCGCTGGTGCATTGGTGGGAGCATCTGGGATCATCCTTACCGAGATTATGTGTAAGGCGATGAACCGTTCTCTATTCAGTGTGCTGTTCAGTGCTTTTGGTACAGTGGCTGCGTCTGGTGGTGCTGGTGGTGATGCAGGTACAACCGATAAAAGTGTCCGCAGCATTGATCCCGAAGAAGGCGCAATGATGTTGGGTTATGCTCGTTCTGTGGTGATTGTTCCTGGTTATGGTATGGCGGTTGCGCAGGCGCAGCACAACATACGTGAATTGGCAGATCAGCTAGAACGTATGGGCGTGGATGTGAAGTATGCAATTCACCCTGTTGCTGGTAGAATGCCGGGACATATGAATGTGTTGTTGGCTGAGGCGAATGTGCCTTATGAACAGCTCCATGATATGGATGATATCAATCCTCAGTTTGAGCAGACGGATGTCGCTTTGGTAATTGGCGCGAATGACGTGGTGAATCCAGCGGCGCGGAGTGATACAAATAGCCCGATTTATGGTATGCCAATCTTGGAAGTGGATCGGGCGAAGCAGACAATTGTGATTAAGCGCGGTATGAGTGCGGGTTTTGCTGGTGTCGATAATGACTTGTTCTACAAGAATAAAACGACGATGCTCTTTGGTAGCGCTAAGGATATGGTTGGAAAGTTGGTTTCTGAAGTGAAGCAACTGTAGGGAATTGTAGATTATGGATACAGCATAAATCCAAAATCCCTTTTATGGATCGTGTATAAGCTTGCTAAGGGTTTGTCCTGAGGCAACTTTTTTTATGGTCAAAATTAATACGAGCTTTGGTAGTGCGAAGGATATGGTTGGAAAGTTGGTTTCTCAAGTGAAGCAGTTGTAAGAGAAACGAACCGCCAAGGCGCAAAGAGCGCCAAGGAAAGAATATATAGACAGGACTTACGCACTGAAAACTCGAAACCTGGATCCCCCCTAGCCCCCCTTAAAAAGGGGGGGGATCTCTTTTGCGTAAGTTTTACCTAAGTTTTCACAAATACACAAACACGCTGTAGAGACGTAGCACGCTACGTCTCTACATTTTGACGCGAGATTTCAAGGAGAATTATTTTTTCTTCTTGGGTTTAGGGGCTGTGCTCTTAAAAGCATTGTTCTTAGAAGTGGTGCTAGAACTAGCGCGTCGCATTTCGCGTTTTTCATCTTCTCGCAAACGGCGATCGCGCCAACCTGCCAGCGTCAAATAACCAACGCCTCCCGTAACTGCTACAAGCAGCACCGCAGCAACTGAAGCCAAAATAGTCAGAAATTGAGTTTCCACGATTCTCTTAGAGTCCGTTGCGACCCCAAACTACCATTGAAATAGACCAAGTGAAAACAACAAGTAAAGTAACCCAGCCGAGTGTCAAAATTTCCATAGTGCTACTTTTAAACTCAATAGAAAACGCCTCTAACATTAATAATACTAGAAGCCCGTTCAGAACTAAAGTTTGGATTCCTCAGTGAACAAGATTTTAGATCCTCAACTGATGGCAGAACGCATTGAATCCCTCAAAGCTGGGATACTCGCGGGTTTTAGCCTGATGATAGCTTTTTTTTTCACCACGTTGCTGAATAATCTGGTGCTAGCAAAATATTTTGAGCACCTGGGCAGTCTGGCGATCGATTCGCTAGGTTTACAATTGTTGCTCAAGCTTGGGATTGCAGTTTTTTGTGGTTTGCTCTTTGGCGTTACCTACCGCTATATCATCCGCTCAGATAAAAATCCTCAATTGAAAGCTGGGGGAGTGTTAGCGTTTGGCTTAGTACGCAGTTTAACCCAAGTCGATGTTGGGCTGTCATATTCTAGAGATATATTGCCTTTTGTGGTTCTGGGAGTCGAAAGTATTTTGTGGTTTGTGTTGGCAGCATTTTTTCTTGATACTGCCATCCAACTCGGCTGGATTAAGCCTTTTCAATCAAATTGATTCATAAAATATATCTATTGTCAATATAAGCAGATGAATTTACCCAATCCTGTTAAAACCCCGTCTTTTTTACAAAGAATCCAATGGGTTGCTGATCCTGTAGGATTTATGGAAAGTGCGGCTCAGGAATATCCTGACATTTTTACTGCTAAGATCATTGGTTTTGGAGATACCGTCGTATTCGTACAGCATCCGCAGGCAATTCAGGAAATTTTAACTAATGATAGAAAGAAGTTTGCTGCCTTAGGTAGAGACAACACTATTTTGTTACCCTTAGTAGGTAATAATTCTATCTTGTTGCTTGAAAAAGAACGTCATAAACGACAACGACAACTATTGATGCCCCCCTTTCATGGAGAAAGAATGCGAGCCTATGGAGAATTAATTCGTCATATTACAGAGAAAGTCTGGGATCAATTACCACAGCAACAACCCTTTGTAGCTCGTACTGTCATGCAGGAGATATCGCTACAAGTCATGTTACAAGTTGTCTTTGGTTTACATGAAGGAGAACGTTACCAAAAACTCAAGCATCTATTAGGATTACTGACAAATTTGTTTGAATCACCACTCAAGTCTAGCTTGCTATTCTTCCCCTCCCTGCAAAAAGATTTAGGCGCTTGGAGTCCTTGGGGAAGGTTTGTGCGCCAACGTCAGCAAATTGATGAATTGCTTTACGCTGAAATTGCTGAACGCCGTGCACAAAGCAATCCAAACCGTATTGATATCCTCTCATTGCTGATGTCCGCACGGGATGAAAAGGATCAGCCAATGACGGATCAAGAGTTGCGTGATGAGATGATAACTCTAGTGTTAGCTGGAATGGAAACCACTGCATCAGCAATGGCTTGGGGATTATATTGGATTCATCGATTGCCAGAAGTTCGTGAAAAACTGCTCCAAGAACTGGGTTCGCTTGGTGATTCACCAGATCCGATGAGCGTTGTCCGACTACCTTATCTAAGCGCAGTCTGTAATGAGACTTTGCGTATTTGCCCCGTTGCAATTTTGACTTTCCCCAGAGTCGTGCAAGAACCCTGCGTACTACTGGGACATCGGTTAGAGCCAAATACTATAATGCTTGGCTGCATCTATCTCACTCATCAGCGCGAAGATTTATACCCACAGTCTAAGCAGTTTAAGCCAGAGCGCTTTTTGGAACGCCAATTTTCGCCCTATGAATTTATGCCTTTTGGGGGTGGTGTCCGTCGCTGTATAGGTGATGCTTTGGCTGTGTTTGAAATGAAGCTTGTTTTGGCAACTATCGTGTCACGCTATCAGCTTGCATTCACTACCAATCAACCAGAACAACCTCAACGACGAGGAGTCACCCTTGCTCCTAGTGGTAAAGTCAAGATGATGATAACAGGAGAACGGAAGTTTCAAGAGTCTCCAAAAGTAGCAGCAAGTGTTTAGAGTAAGTAAGCATGACTTTAGCACTAGGCATGATTGAAGTTTATGGCGTTCCTACAGCAGTGGAAGCGGGGGACGCCATGTGTAAAGCTGCCCGTATCACCCTTGTTGGGTATGAAAATACTGATTTAGGGCGAATTACTGTGCTTATCCGGGGAGCAGTAGGTGAGGTTAATGTTGCGATCGCAGCAGGACTTGAGGCGATACCGCGAGTCAATGGTGGTGAGGTGCTTTCTCATCACATAATTCCTCGTCCCCATGAAAATTTAGAATATGTTTTGCCGATTTATCAATCAGTAAATATTGAGCAATTCAATTCTGATATCCGATTTCCACCGCCATTGTCGGCGTAAAAACTGTTGAATACTGAGTTCTCATCCGCCTAGGACTGTAAGTCCTGGGCTGCATAGCCAAAGTCCATTTTAATGGACTAAAATTGTAACTTGTTTTTGAGTAGATTTCAACAGTATTTTATCTAAGCATTAGTGGTTTATTTGTAATGGTGTAAGATATCAGTCAATCTACTTTAATGGAATAAAACCTACTCGTTGGACAATCTGTTGTCCACTAGGGGAGATGGCAAAGTCAATAAATTGTTTTGCTCCTGGACTGGTTTTACGCGGTACGACTAAATAAACGACTCGACTAATAGGATAAGTACTATTTTTAATTGCAGCTTGATCAGTAGGAGAAATTCCATTTACAGAAACAATACGAACCGTTTTTTGATTTTCTAACTGAGAAACTGTGCTGTAAGTGATGCCATTATCACCTAACTCACGTAATAGCGCAGTCGTTTCATCTTTCTTGATTGTGGTGAAATTTGCACTATCAGGTGCAAAAGATTCCTCCAACAGCACAACTTCCTGAAAGAATGTATATGTACCACTATCTGGAGAGCGATTAATAACTTTTATTGGTAGGTTAGGACCTCCTACTTGTGACCAGTTAGTGATTTTTCCTTGAAAAATTCCCTTCAACTGTTCCATAGTCAATTCCCCTTTATACGGGTTGTTGACGCCTACTGCGACAGCCAAAGCATCGCGGGCAATTGGAACTTGCACGAGTCCAGCCTGTGCTTCATCAGCTTTTAGGGGACGTGAACTAGCAGCCATCAACACTTTGCCGTCTCTCAAGTTTTGAATCCCTTTATTGGTACCATTGGGACTACCATTTGGTAAGCCATAAGTTGTAGGCAAGGAAGGGTTTACGGGATTAAACGCAATTTGCAGCTGCTTGATCAAAGCGACTATCGTGACGCTACCATCAATTGTGAGCACACTTGGATTGGGTAGACTGGTATCCAAGTTTGATGTGTTAAAACCTTGAACTGTAGTGGGTGTCGCAGTTTGCTGTCCAGAAGAATTAACAGAGGGCTGAGTCTGTTGGTTGGATGCAAAAGGCAAGCTATTTCGGAAGAACCACACACCAAACCCTAAAAGCCCTAGAGTGACGAGCAGAGATAGCACTAAAGTGAATGTTTCTTTACTGTTGCTTTTATTAGCCATGAGTGCTTGCAGGTATTGGAAGTTTATAAATTAGTATGGTCTAAATAGTGGCTAGTATTCCCTATAATGCCGCTTCAGCTATCAATAGATACGCCGAATAAACCGCTATCTCTATGCTACAGAAGTCTGTCAGTATGTGGTGCGATCGCTTCTCTACGAGACGCTGCGCGTTCCCCCTCTGGGCGTGCGCTTGCGCTTACGCGCTCTGCGCTCCCTTGCGATCGCTTCTTCAATTTCAATATCTGCAAATTGATCAGATTCAAGCTTTTTGCAATATTCCTACTAAGTTAAGGCGTACACGAGATTTTAGTCAATTTAAATACAGAACACTCCTCTAAAAATCGCTTTGGAATTTCTAGACTATCTCCCCAATGTTGATGAATGTAAGAAGTATGTAGAGATGGAAGCAAATTCCATCCTTCATCGCCTGTGGATTCTTCGGAGTCGTAGCGATAAGTTTGAAACAATGGCGAATGGGGAGTTGAGATTAAGCGGGAACGATGAAACTCATGTCCGTAAACGGTTGCACCTGCACTTACCAACAGACTATCCTGTAAAGCAACTGCTCGACGATACCCTAAGGTAAGACGCTTACCCATCACGGCTGTTGTGGGCAATACTCCTACCATTGACCAAGATTTATCCTCAAAATCGACGATTTGCTCACATAGATACATTAATCCGCCACATTCAGCAATGGTAGGCATTCCAGAGAGAATTGCTGTTTTGACTGCATCGCGGACGCTGTTGTTTTGGGCTAGCTGTTGGGCAAAGACTTCTGGAAAACCACCGCCAAAATACATCCCTTGCACATCTTCTGGTAATCCAGCGTCTTCTAAAGGACTCCAAAAAACCAGTTCTGCACCCAACTGCTGTAGCAAGTCAAGATTGTCTTGATAGTAGAAATTGAAAGCGCGATCGCGCGCTACGGCTATTCTTACGGAAAGTGGGGAGTGAGGGAGTGAGGGAATAACTTCTCTCCCTCTTTCACTCTTTCCCTCTCTCGTTCCCTCTGTCCTTAAAAGTGGTAACAAGCGTTCCCAGTCAAAGCAAGTATTTCCCAAATGGGCGAGTCGGTCAATTAAAGCCTGTAGTTGAGGAAGTTCTGCAGTAGGTACTAAACCCAGGTGTCGGTCTGGTATTGTAATATTTTCCTCACGCCGCAACACCCCAAGAATCGGTAGTTGCAGAGGTTCTAGGGCATCTTTGAGAAGGGATAGATGGCGATCGCTTCCCACTCGATTAAGTACAAGCCCAGCAATTTTGACTTTTTGGTCAAATGAGCAATAACCGTGTGCGATCGCAGCTACAGAACCAGACAACCGACTGCAATCTATCACCAATACTACAGGTAAATTCAGTAACCGCGCTATATGAGCCGTACTAGCAAAGTCATTTACCCCACCCCTGAGCTTGGGGTGGGGTTGGGGTGGAGTAACTCCATCAAACAGCCCCATCACTCCTTCTATTAAAGTATATTCAGATACTTGAGACTGATGATAAAAACATTGCTTGATGTATTCTTCTGATGTCAGCACAGGGTCTAAATTGCGACAAGCGCGACCTGTGACGTGCTGATGAAACATCGGGTCGATGTAATCCGGACCAACTTTGAAAGATTGTACTTGTGTACTTCGTTGACACAAAGACGCCAAAAGGGTGAGCGTGACTGTCGTCTTGCCCACCCCGCTGCGTTCTCCTGCAATAACTAAAGCCATAAAGAAGTTAAAAGTTACCAAAAAAGAACTCAGAACACAGTTGTCAGAACTCAGAATTAATTATAGGCACAGGCTGACCCTAAGCGACTTGCCTTGAGCGCAGCCAAAGGGTTTTTGAACAGTTAAATTAAGAGGACTTTATCCGTGGGGATATTCTGTGTTTTGCGTTCTTCTTAAAGCTATTGACTTTTATACAACTTTGTGAAATATTCTCATAATTATCCCCTCTCCTTGATAAGGAGAGGGGTGCCCGTGAGGGCGGGGTGAGGTCTTAACGACTAACTTTTAGCTCCCAACTTGAGTATTTTCGCTGTAAGTGCGAGACCTTCTTCAAAAAGTGCCTCATGACCCCAGCGTTGCACCTGTTGGCTAAGTAAAACTTCTGCTTTTTGTTCGGAAAGTGAAGTCACTTGTTGAAATACACCACTAGCTTGGGCACCGCCTTGTGTTTCCATGCGCATACAACCACCTGTTTCCGAACAGATGAGAGTCCCGCAGTTTGCCTGTGGATTTGTGGAACTTAGGCGCAGGGCAATCAAATCACCAGGAATTTCACCTGCATCACCAACTGGAACCCCTGCCAACTCTGCTTCTATTTGCCGTTGACCTTGTGCACTGAAGTTAATTTTGGTGATGTCGTAATCTCCGCTTTCTTTTTGATAGGAAACCGGATGCCATTCTAAGCGACTTGCCAGCCAACCCAAAAACATCAGTGCTTGTACGGAGTTGCCTTTTTCATAATCAATGTTAACTCTGTCAATTTCTACTAAGGCAGCACGACGTTGGGGTGGATCGTAAGCTTCGGCTGTTAATTCCTGCCATCCTGAAAGACGACGCCAGTTCAAATCAGCTAGTGGAATATCAGATTCTACCAACTGTTGCAAGTTGAGTAAATCGCTTTCTGACTTGTTAAAGTAGCAGGAGTCTACAATCACGTTGTTGCAAACTGCCGATAGTCTCTTGAACAAACCGTTGTTAAGGTCTGGTGTTGCTTTCCACCAGAGAAACTTGGGCAAGCCACCAATTAACAATGCTTGAATCATCCCACCAACTCGTTCTAAAGCAGCAGCTGTTCCTGTGAAAGTAATGTATTCACAGCAAACGAGTGCACTTGCGGACTGCTTTTGAATTGGGCAGTAGGCAGAGACTTGAGCCGTTACCCCTACATCTTCGCCACCTATTGGAGATAGGGCAATAATCCGGCAGGGGTTGCGAATGGCAATTTCATCAGCAATTCGAGGGCTACTGGCATCTGGAGCATAAGATCCACCATTACCGTTTTGGACAGTTGCCCCATTACTTTGACGTTTGGAGAATTCTTGCCGCAAGACAGCAAGCGTTTCTTCTGTTGCTATTCCTGTCTGTGTCAAACCATGAGTTTTTTGTACTTCTCGCAACGCTGTTTGTGTTTGGGGACCGAGAATACCATCAATAGGACCTTTGTAAAGTCCCAAACCAGCCAATAGATACTGGGTTTCCTCGGGTTCGTAAACAACCAAAGTAAATGTTGTGGCGCGAGTGGCAGCAGGAAGTGCACCGTCTTCACCTGCAATACCGTAACTTTGCCAAATCTGACTTAGTTCCGCTTCAATATCTGTCAGCGAAACATCCTTGGGAGCTTGAAGTGAGAAAATTGTAGAAGCTTGGGAAGTCATAACAATTGAAGTATGAAGTATGAAGTTATGAAGTATGAGTTGCAGAAGGATAAAGGAGAAAAATTTTATTTATATCCCTTACCCTTCATTCTTCTATAATCTGCGCCAACGGCGACCATCTTGGTTAATTAACAACTCCGCTTCGGCTGGTTCCCAAGTGCCAGCTTCATATCGGGGAACGGACGCGGGGTCACTTGGCGTATCCCAAACAGAAAGGATTGGTGTTACCACTCGCCAAGCAGCTTCCACTTCGTCTGCCCGTGTGAATAATGTCTGGTCGCCCATCATACAATCTAAAAACAGGCGATCATAGGCATCGGAAGTTGCTTGGATACCAAAAGAACCATAAGTAAAGTCCATATCAACGGAACGGGTACGGAATGCTGCTCCTGGCATCTTGACTTCAAACCGTAGAGAAATTCCTTCGTTAGGCTGAATCCGCATTGCCAAAATGTTCCCAGCCATTTGTTGGGCAGCAGATGGAAACATCCGCGAAGGAACTTCACGGAAGTGTATGGAAATCTCACTGACTTTTTTTGGCATCCGCTTACCAGTACGCAAGTAGAACGGAACTCCTTGCCAGCGCCAGTTATCAACCATAAACTTCACCGCCACGTAGGTGGGTGTTGTGGAGTTTGCAGCAACTCCGGGTTCTTCATGATAACCAGGCACAGGTTTACCCTTCATCCACCCAGCATTATACTGACCCCGTACTGCAGAACGGTGGAGATTTTGGACATCAGCTAATCGGGTGGCTTGGAGAACCTTCACTTTTTCCGTACGGATGCTCTCAGCATCTAGGGAATTGGGAGGTTCGATCGCACTCATGCAAAAAAGTTGCATCAGGTGGTTTTGCAACATATCCCGCAGTGCGCCGGAGCTTTCATAGTATCCAGCTCTGTCTTCAACTCCCACGGTTTCTGCTACAGTGATCTGAACGTGATCAACAAATTGGCGATTCCATAAGGGTTCAAAAATCGCATTGGCAAAGCGAAACACCAATAGATTCTGAACTGTTTCTTTCCCGAGGTAGTGGTCAATCCGGTAGACTTGCTGTTCTTTGCAATATTTCTGCACCACTCGGTTCAGACTTTGGGCTGATGCCAAGTCGCGACCAAAAGGTTTTTCAATGACTAGACGATGTTTGTCGGGGTCTTCCAGCATCCCCTGTGAGCCAAGTTGCTTGATTGCTTCTGGAAAGAAATTTGGTGCCACAGACAGGTAGAACATCCGGTTTCCCCGTGTTCCCCTTTTCTCGTCTAACTCACTCAATAATTTATTGAGTTTTTGATAAGTTTCTGGCTTATCCATATCACCAGAACTGTAGAAAAGACCTTGGGAGAAGTCTTGCCAGAGTTCCTCCGCACCGACACCGCCATGAGCTTCTTCCATGCCCTTACGCATTTGTTCGCGGAAGTATTCATGGCTCCAGTCGCGACGTGCTACGCCAACAATGGTGATTTCTGGTGGAATGCGTCGTTCTTGTCGCAGTTTGTACAGTGCTGGTACGAGTTTGCGCCAAGTCAGGTCACCGGAAGCACCAAAGATAGTTATAATCTGAGGTTCCGGCATCCGTTGCTGTTGCAGACCAACCCGCAGGGGATTTTCTAGCAGACTGACCATAACAATTTTGGGGTTTGGATGTAAGATTTGCGATTAGAAATTGGGGAAATTGTCCCTTTTGGGGATTAGGGACAATAGGAATTGTTAGTCGTTAGTTGTCAACTAGTTATCAGTGATCAATTATTTGATCACCCTATGGCTAACGCCACGCCTTACGGCTATCGGGAACGCCCGTCGCCTAGGTCGGGAGAACGCCACATGCTTCAAGCCGGGAAACCCGTCCAACGCAGTGGCTCCCCTCCAAAGAGCGCTGGCTCACTGATAACTGTTAAGTTCTTACACAGGAGACAACTGTTTAACCTTGCTTTCCAGAGAGTTCATCAGTGATTCAAAGGGCTTGACAAACTTATCGATACCTTCAACAAGCAGTTCGTCCATCACTTTGTTGATATCAATGTTGATGTCTGGATCTTTGAGGCTTTCTATCAGTTGGTAAGCTTCTTCTGTGCCTGTTTCAATGCGGCTGGCGACGTCGCAGTGGTCAGCACAAGCATCAATTGTGGCAGGTGGCAAGGTGTTGACAGTATCAGGACCTACGAGTTCATCAACATACATCACGTCACTGTAGCTGGGGTCTTTGGTGCTGGTGCTTGCCCACAGGAGACGCTGTACTTTTGCTCCCTTAGCTGCCAAAGCTTTCCAGCTGTCTGTCTGAATAATCTTTTTGTATTCTTGGTAAGCAATTTTCGCGTTGGCGATCGCTACTTTTCCTTTGACATCTGTAAGCTTAGCTTCTAGGGCAATGTCATCAACGCCTTTTTTTAATTTTGCGTCAATTTTACCGTCAATATTCGAGTCAATCCGGCTGAGGAAGAAGCTTGCCACAGAGGCAATTTTGCTAATATCCTTACCTTCGGCTGCCCGTTTTTCTAAACCACTAATGTAAGCCCAAGCTGTTTTGATGTAGCTGTCAACAGAGAACAACAGCGTAATGTTGACATTAATGCCATCAGCGATGACTTGTTCAACTGCAGGTAAACCCGCTTTTGTACCGGGAATTTTAATCATGACATTTTCCCGACCAATTTCTTGGTAATAGCGACGGGCTTCTTTGATTGTTGCCTGTGTATCATCAGAAATGCTTGGTGGAACTTCGATGCTGACGTAACCATCCAATCCATCGGTTGCATCATAAACCGGGCGTAGAATATCACAGGCGTTGCGGATATCTGCAAAAACTAGCGATTCGTAAATTTTCTCTGTTGGTAATCCAGCCTTGATTCCTGCTTCTATATCAGCGTCATAAATCGCGTTTCCGGCGATCGCTTTTTCAAAGATGGCTGGATTGGAGGTAATCCCACAGATGCCTTTATTTTCAACCTGGTCTTTGAGTTCGCCAGATTGAATAATATCACGGCTCAAGTTATCCATCCAGATACTTTGACCGTAGTTTTTAATTTCCAGTAATTGATTAGTTGCCATAGCTGTATTTGTTTGACTCCTGCTTCTAATGTATCTAAGTGACGTTTGTCAAGTTGTTAGTTGTTAGTCGTTTTACTGACCGATCACGACTAACGACTAATCACTTGCTTATGCCTGAGGTGCCTACTACACCTTCAATTGCGCTTTCTACGCTCTTCTAGTGACCGTTTTGAATGAAAGACTCTACCTTTGCAACATTTTTTGGGCTTCCAATAATTAAAGGTGTGCGCTGGTGTAGTTTTTTCGCTACTACCTCTAAGATATCCACGTGTCCGGTAGTAGCGCGACCACCTGCTTGCTCAATCACAAAAGCCAAGGGAGCAGATTCATAGAGTAAGCGCAGTTTACCTTCTGGTTTCGGAAGTGTCCCTGGGTAGAGAAACACACCGCCTTGAAGCAAAATTCTGTGGATGTCACTTACCATTGCCCCACTATAGCGAGCGGTATAGCCTTCTGTTCTGTGGACATAGCGAACATATTCCCGAATCGACTCATCCCACTGCCAGAAATTGCCTTCGTTGACGCTGTATACAGGACCGTGTTCAGGAATCCTGATGTTTTCTTCAGTCAGGATAAATTCCCCTAAACTAGGGTCAAGGGTAAACGAATGAACTCCCCTACCAATAGTATAGACTAGCATTGTGCTCGGGCCATATAATATGTACCCTGCTGCAAGTTGGTGGCGTCCAGAAGCTAGCAGATCAGCCGCTTCACCATTGAGGTCACTTCCTTCCTGTTGCCGAATTGAGAAAATCGAACCCAAACTGAGATTTGTATCAGTGTTGGATGAGCCATCTATGGGGTCATACAAAAGAGTGTAACGACCTATGGGGCAGTTTTCCGGAATGTAATAGGGTTTTTCCATTTCCTCAGAAGCTAGGCGACAAACTAAACCGCTTTGCTTGAAAACTGAGATAAAGACATCATTGGCATAGACATCCATCTTTTTGACGGATTCTCCCTGCACATTGACATCCCCTGTAAATCCGAGAACCCCTTCCATTAAACCTGCATGGCTGAGGCGACGAGCAATCAGTTTGCCAGCTAGCGCGATCCGATTCATCAGCGCACTCAGATCCTGTGCTTGAGGTGAGAAGCTCTGAAGTTGCTGCAGAACATGACGCGATAATGTTGTACAATCCCGATCTAACGCCTTGTCTGCCACAACGTTCGTATTTAACTCCAAAGATTCCGGCGCTCTGGCCATTTTTTAACCTCCCTAGAGACTAGGTGTTTTTGTGGTTCATCCCGTGTGTTGCAACTTGTGGTTGCTGCCTCTATCTTAGAAAGGTAATTTGACAACTGAAATGTGATTTTAGATAAACTAAAGAAATGAATCACCAATGGGTCTATACAAAGCTGAGTCCCCAGTCTCGAATTCTATACTTGAGTAACTCTACTCACTCTTCCTGAGAGTTTAGATACAACAGTCTTTTTTCCCCAGAATCATCTGTAGATATACTTGATTTTCCTGTATAACAAAGCTAAAGTCTTCTGCGACGAGAGTTTTGTTCCTGACCCCACTCGCTGGGTAAACTTATAGAGTCATCGAAAAAAACACAAAACTTGCAAATTTTCCACTTCTAGTGTCTGGAACGTTGCTAAGCAAACTTTAGCGTTGGAAAAGCCGACTCATCATGACTATAATTTTGGAGTCACAACAAAGTCGGGCATCACTTTTGACTTCACCGAATTGTTTAATTTGTTGTTTCTAGATCTTTCAGCAATCAATAGCTTGCATAACTAGAAAACAATCTGTTATCATGATTATTCATCGCTCTTGAGATTATTATCTTTTAACCCAACTACCTCGTCGCTCCTCCTCGCGCGGTTTAGACTTATTAACCCTGAGTTGACGACCCATCCATTCAGCGCCATCTAGTGCTGTAATAGCTGCATCCTCTTGGGAGTCTTCGCTCATGTCTACAAAGGCAAAACCGCGCAAGCGGCCAGTTTCGCGGTCAGTAGGTAAGACAACTCTTTTGACCTCGCCATATTCTGCAAATACTACTCTTAAATCTGCTTCTGTGGCGCGGTAGGAGAGATTTCCAACGTAAATAGTCATGTGAATCACGTAAGTCGCAACTAAGAGCGAACAATTCAGCGTGAGACAAGGTAAAAAAACAGCAGAAACTGCTTGCATTTAGCCTGACTCACCAATAGCAAAGAGCGCATGTAAAAATCCAACGAAGTTGAACCTTATTACGACTTCGCCAGCGGTTGGACTGAATTTTCGCATACGCTACATATGATAACTGATTTTGTCAATTTTCTAAGTATGAGATTTTACAATCGCAGATCAATTGCAATTAGCTTAACTTATAGGTTCCAGTACAATCTATAGTCAATCAAGTTTTGTTTAATTTTTTTACCAGTTTATTGCAAAGATACTAAGGAAAGCTTAGTATCTTTACTGATTTCGGTGATATCTCCAAAAATCTTGGTATATTTGAACTTTATTCAATGCTAATCGACTGAGGACCACCAGCTTTGCCGTTCTGTGCTTGAGCAGATTGAGTGTTAAAAGTCGTATAGCTACTTGAGTTGAGTTGCTCACTGAGCCAGCTTTTAACAGGATCGTCAGCAAGGTTGAGTCGTAGCAAACCGGAAACGAAACCGCCTAGAAAAGAAAGTGGATGGTGGGTGAATTGTTGAAATATTGGTTTCAATTCATCAACGAACATGAAGGTTCTCCTTTAAAATTGACCTTTGTTAAGGCGATCGTAACTCAAGATCTCTTTTAACTTCTAGTTGATCGTTAGCTTCTTCGCCCTAAGCCCCGCACCATAGCCTAAGGCTTGGTGACGGGATATAAAGCGGGTAATTAAAGAAGGGGGAACTTCCGAGAGCAGACTGCTTGACTATTTACATCAAGGTTTGTTCAGGCATCATGCACTTATCAGAGTCGCAACCTGCTGGTCCTGCTTCGATTAAATCGCCGAAATCATAGCGGCTTAAAACAGCATGAAAGTCTTCTGTTTTGCGGTGCATTTCCACTTCTTTCATCAGCTGATCGTACCGTTGTTTTGTTATCGGCTCAAAAGGTAAGCGAGGAAAAGTTTGAAGGTCGTCAAACCGTGCCAGAAGTGCAGCACTGATGTAGCCTTGATCATTTTTGATGGCTTCGTATATCCGAGTTCCTAAGGTTTCAACTTCATTTTCCCGTAACTCAATGGTAGCAGAGGTGTTATGTGTGACATAAAATCTCTGTACCTGCATGTAGAAATCTATTTGGGCGATCGCACTAAATTGACTGATATCTATTTTATCAGCACCTGGTAAATCGGCCCAGGCTACAGCGACCGGAATTTCCACCAACCATTCGCTGACTCGCGGATCGAAGGGGTCATTCAACAATGTACCGTCGTCATCTTTATCTGATTGGGAGGGTATAACGTTGTACCCATACTCAAGACAAGCCAAAGCAACGGGATCATTTTTGCGACAGGTAATACGACGTATAAATCTTTGTGCTTTGGGGGGATGCCATCCGGGGCTAGCACCTGTCAACAGAGACTTGGTACCACTTGGTTGAACTGTGGTGCAGCGGTTTGGACGTTTTAAACCGTGGCGATCGCAGTAATCCCAAACAACACGATGTACAGTTTCTTTCCAAAAACTTAAGTATTCCTCCTCTTGACGTTTAAACGCCAATCCTTCATCGGTTGCAGGTCTTCCTTTTTCCCACCAGCGCAACCAATCAACCCCAAAAGCATGAACAAAGAAATCAAATAACCCAGTAAAAGAAACACCGACAATTGGGTCTAATTCGCGGCTGTACTGGTAGCGGGGTTCAATAAATTTGTGATGTAGAAGCGCTGCTACAGACAAAGCACCAGCGGTGAAAGCTTCCTCCTGTTCTTTGGAGTTATTTGGATCAATTTGGTTGAGGTGAATTTCTGAGAGATTGCAGTGAAAATTTGAGCCAATAATTTCCAATTTTGTTATCCTAAAGGCTTTTTATCCCTTAGTTCTGGAGGTTTCCCTCATAGCCATTGCTGGGATACAACTGGTCAATTCCAGTTCAGTTCAGCATAACTTTTCTACTATTTCGTAGCCGGGGACTCGTGGGGGTATTATATTCTTTTCGGTTATCAGTTCCCACTGTTCACTCAAAAGGTTCAACCCCTATGCGTTGCACTACCTTATACTTTTTAATTATATGGTTAGCTCAAGATTAGCATACAGTTATTAATGAGTCATTTTATAGTTAGTTAATAATAGTTTTTGAAATTTTAAATAACAATTAAAAACTCACCTTTTCTGCTTAGCCTTCCTTGAATTTCCCCGGTTTTTAACGTGAGGCAAAACTATCTACCACACGGATTTAATGCGTAACGAGCCAAACGATGCTCTAATTCACTTTCAGAAATTTGAGGATAATGCTCTTGCAACCAATCTTTGGCTTTACCCAGAGCATAAGCCTTGAGAAAATCTACTTTTTGTTCATGATTTTTCAAAAGATCACAATTAGCTCTAGCGACAGCTTCACCAGCCCATTGAATCGCACCTTCACCGCTGTAATACTGTTTGCGGACAGCATCAATACATTCTTCTAATGTGGGCTTTTGATGAAAAACTCTTGTATGGTTTGCCATCCTCAGAGGATCACGCTCTGGATCGATGCGCCAGTTGCCATTTTCATCCTGTTGCCATAGATTATCCTTGGCAACTGCAAATAAATGATCCTCACTAGAACTTTGACGTATACCAGCTGATCGTCTAATGTTACCAGCAACAATTGTGACAGCTGCTCGATCAATTAATAAACAGCATTCAACAGAGTTTAACTGTCGTCCTACAGCTTTATTCAAAATGGATGCACAATGCTCGTACAATTCTGGTAATTTTACAGGATTCGCAACTCCTCCAAAACCGTTGAGAGGTTCTCCTGCTTGACGTACGTCGCTAAGATCAACAATAACTTGAATGTCTTTTGAAAATCGTTCATCGGTTGAGAGTTCCAACAAGCTTTGATAAGATTGCACCCAACCTTGACGGCTATCTCCAACGTAGATAGTGACAAGATGACTCTCAATTTTGACTTCTGTCTGCTCGCGACGCTGACTTGGTGGCGTCATACCAATTTCACCTTGCACTTGTACATCAAGGTGATTACGGATAGGGGGCAACTTGTTGATATATTGTGATTCTAAAACAGCTCCAGTCCCGCAGCCCATCATTGCCAAATCCATCATCAACCCGAAAGCACTCCAGTCTTGCAGGTTGGTAGATGTACAGTTATAAGCCCCAGAAAAGTTTTTTTGCTCTTTTATCCAATTTGTACCGCCAACCCATAACCAACGTCCGCTAGGTAGTGCTTTCAAGTTTCGCTGCATCCGTTGTAAAATATCAGCTTCGTGTGGAAGTAACTTCCCGATGGTGATCAAGCCATCGATAGTGCGATCACACACCTGATCCCAAGTCTCTCTGACTCCAGCCTCTTGACGACGGCTATAGGTTCTAAAAAACACTGGATTGGCAGCTGGGGCAGTTTCTGGAAATTTTGCACCTTGGCGTTTCTTTTCAAGTTCACGAACCATAGATAATCAAGCCTTGTTGCTCACCGACATAGATTATGACTATACGCCAAGTGCAATGAGAAGATAAAGATTGAAAAATTGTAAGATTTGCGCTGTGTGCGTGGCTAGACTCATTGCAGTATAATTATCCTATGTCTAAGCCGTCACGCCTTTAATTTGCACACAGTCCACAGGTAAGATCTTTGCCAGCACCCTTTTTTATTCTTTTTGAACTTTAAATTTTTAATTAGATCCTTCGCTTCGCTCAGGACGCTACGCGATTTTGAATTTTGAATTACTTACCGCCCCTTGGCGTTCTCCTCTCGCCCATGCCCTTGATCGTCACGATAGCCAGCCATACTCGCGCTACTTTCAACTTGCAACAGTCCAAACTGACGGACGCCCAGCTAATCGTACTGTTGTGTTTCGGGGATTTCTAAGCGATACTAATTTGCTGAAAATTATCGTTGACACACGCAGCGAAAAAATTGGTCAAATACTCCATCAACCTTGGGCAGAAATTTGCTGGTACTTTACTATTACTCGCGAACAGTTCCGCATAGCTGGAGAATTGTCTCTCATCGACGCCAATCATCCTGACTCAGAACTGCAAAAAGCTCGTCAGCAAACGTGGCAAGATCTTTCAGACAATGCTCGTGTACAATTTGCTTGGCCCCATCCTGGAAAACCTAGAGCTGATCAAGAAGCTTTCTCATCTTCTGTTGCTGATCCCGCTCATCCTCCACAAAACTTTTGCTTGTTATTGCTCGATCCCGTGCAAGTGGATCACCTAGAATTGCGTGGCGATCCCCAAAATCGTTGGTGTTATCTCAGAGATAATTCTCACAATTGGTCTACAACTGCGATTAATCCGTAAATAATTCCTGCTTTCCTTGAAGTTTAATTGCTGTCGAATCGCTTCTACTTCTAGCACAGTCAAGCTAACTAAGTACAAAGCAGATACTTGCGTGTTATAGCAGGGAGCACCGGAGTTGGGAGCAGGGAGCAGGCTTGAAAGTCCTGTGGTTTCCGTGTTTTCTCATTAGTTGATGTCCTAATCTACCTGGCAACTGCTATAACTACGCTAGAAATTGCTTAGGTCTAGAAGCGGTGATATGCTTAATGCATAAAACTCTCATTTAAAAACAAAATATAATGGTGTCAACCATTTCTGTAGATGACTACTACCAACTTTGGTACAGTAACAACGAAAATATCCAGCAAAGCGATCCAAGCGACAGTTCTGATGTCAGTTATATTTGTCCACCACAGTTTGGCAAAGGGTACGAGCGCTGCATTGAACTGCGTGATATCAGCCTGCTGATTATTGATGAGCAATTCCACGATGATTTGATTTTTGAAAGCAAATCCGAGGAAATGCATGTTGATGAAACGGAAATTGGTTTTCACCTGGCTGGAAATTACAACTGCATTGATGCTGGCAAAAATTTCATTGATAGCGCTGGTTATTATGGTACTCAGACCAAAGTTGTAGCTCTAGGACAGAAGCGGCTTCTCAAGATTGATATTCATTTACAACCTCATATATTGAGTAGTTTTATCACGAATAAAACAGAGCAAATTCCTCCAGAATTAAAAAGATTACTTGAGCCTAACAAACAAAGTCATCAGAATCATCAAGTCGATACTACCACTGCGGCGATGCGCTTGCCGCTTGAGCAAATTTTGAACTGTCCTTTTCATGGATTAACCAAACAAATTTATCTAGAAGGCAAATGTTTAGAGTTAGTTGCTTTGAAATTAGAACAATTAACCCAGAGTAACCATGAGTCAACAAAATCGACTCTTCTCAAATCAGATGACATAGAACGCATATATCAAGCAAAAGACATTTTAATTCAAAAATTAGACAACCCCCCAACACTAATACAACTGGCGCGACTTGTTGGGTTAAACGATTACAAACTCAAGATAGGATTTCATCAAGTTTTCGGTACAACTGCATTCGGCTATCTGTACCAGCAGCGAATGGAAAAAGCACGCTTACTGGTTTTAGAAGGGAACATGAGCGTTAAAGAAATAGCGCGTGCAACTGGTTATCAAAACCAGAGCTATTTTAGTCTCGCTTTTCGCAAAAGATTCGGGGTTAATCCTAAATCTTATCGGTTTAATGATGAGTCAAAAATTGGTGGGTGATATCAAGTTTTGTACGTGGCGATAGCTTCTCTACGAGACGCTGCGCGTATGCCTACGGCACGCCTTACGTCTAACGCTCTCTGGGCGTGTGCTTGCGCTTACGCCCTCTGCATAGCGGCAGATCACTCCGTGAATACTGTCAATAAACCACGTTTCATTAAGAGTCCGATTGATTAGTGTTTATTGCCAAGAGAACCGAACCTCGACCATACACTTGTTTACTGGTTAAAACAGACTTTAAATGAAGGAAATCTTTTAAATATACCTAAAAAATGCGGGTTCATCATAGCAAAATGACACCTATTTCTGAAAAAATCCGTAGAACATTAAAAAAAATCCGTCTACCAGCTAAATAAGTATTCCGGAAAACAGCTAATCCAGATAATGTTCTTGAAATATGTTCTTAACTGGTGTGGCGTGACAAAGTAAAAATAAAATTATGAAATATAAGCACCTTGTTCCCAGTCTGTTGCTCACAGGCGCAATATTGGCATTGCTCACAACTCCTGCACTCAGTGAGGAGAAATCAACAATTGCAGTTGACAAAAGTAGAGCATCTACTCAAACTGCTGGAAACTCGACTCAACAATCACCTCTAGCAACCAATTCCGAATCAGTTAAACCGATAACAGACATTCCGCGAGTCAGTGAGATAGAACGTCCAGCTAGAAGTGCCAGAATGCTGGTGCAATCGCCAACTCCGCAAGCAACACCTACTTCACGAATTGTGCAAGTCAGCTTCGTGAAGGCAAATCCCACCTCCAAAGGTTTGGAACTGGTTTTGCAAACTTCCAAAGCTGCTACGTTGCAACTGGATAATCGGACTCAAGTTAATAGTAATACCTTCATTGTTGACATTCCTAATGCTCAACTGCGTTTACCAGGTGACAGACCGTTCACATTCCGCTCACAAAAACCAATTGCGGGTGTTACTGAGATAACGGTGACTAACTTTGATGCTAATACTATCCGGGTAACGGTGATAGGTGAAGCGAGTGCACCAACAGTTGAGTTGTATGACAGTCCAAAAGAGGGTCTGATATTCAGCGTGTCAACTGCTGCTTCCATTGCACAACAACAAGGGCAAACACAACCAACTGGGCCACAAACTCAGCCAGGAACTCAGCCAGGGAATCAAACCCAGCCAACTCAACCATCTGCTTCTGGTGATGAACCAATTGAGTTGGTAGTGACGGGTACACAAGACGGATATAACGCACTAGATAGCACAACTGCTACAAAAACTGATACCCCAACCCGTGACATTCCCCAGTCAATTCAAGCCATTCCGCAAACAGTCATCAAAGATCAGCAAATCACCCGGATTGGCGATGCTGCACGCAATGCCAGTGGTGTCACAGTGCTAGGAGGCATAGGTAACCTGACTGACAACTACATCATCCGAGGATTTTCCACATACAATAACCTGAGAAATGGTTTTGCAGTTCAAGATAATTATATCAATCCGAGCAGCGTTGAACGAATCGAAGTTCTTAAAGGTCCTGCTTCGGTGCTATATGGTCAGTTTGAACCAGGTGGTGTAGTCAATTATATCACCAAACAACCGCTTGCAACTCCCTCTTATTCGGGTGAATTAACGATTGGAAGTTACAATTTATATCGCCCCTCCTTTGATATTTCTCAACCACTTACTTCTGATAAAAAGTTGTTGTCTCGCCTGAATTTTAGTTATGAAAATTCTGGTAGTTTTATCGATTTTGTGAATAGTGAAGGTTTTTCAATAGCACCTGTATTATCCTTGAAACTTAGCGATGCCACAACTTTGACTTTGGAATATGAACATAATACTGTTAATCGGACTTCAGATGATGGTTTGCCACCTGTTCGTGAATCTTTTCAGCTTCCCATCAGTCGTTTTTTAGGAGAACCAAATACCAGCTACTATAAGTATCAATCTGATTTGGCTAGCTTGACTTTGGAGCATCGCTTCAATGATAATCTACGGCTACGTAGTGGCTTTTTAACTAACCTCTATCATGCCGATTATGCAAGCGTTCCAGCAGACTCACTTCAAGATGATGGTCGTACAGCATTACGAAGATTGTCAACGGGTCTTGATTACTATAAATCATTTACTTTACAAAATGAGCTAGTCGGCAAGTTCAAAACTGGTTTCATCAATCATCAGGTGCTCCTAGGTGTGGAGTACAATTGGACCCTATATGGTAATGATTTCATTCGCAATCCTGCTCCCGGCATTGATATTTTCAATCCAGTTTATGGTGCGACATTACCAACTAGTTTCAATACGAATGCAAATGATGAAACTAAAAGAAATACCGTCGGTATTTACTTGCAAGATCAAGTAACATTGCTTCCAAATTTGAAGTTACTGGTTGGTGGGAGATACGATTTTCTCAACTACAAATTTAGAGAAATAGACTATAACAACAATCGTGAACTAATTTCTCAAGAGGAACTTAACGATGAAGCATTTTCTCCTCGTGTGGGACTCGTTTACCAACCGATAGAGCCAATTTCCCTTTATGCTAGTTACAGCGAATCTTTTGTACCCAACAATAGTAGAACAGTTAGTCGGTCACCATTAGAACCTTCTCGTGGAACACAGTATGAAGCAGGCATTAAAACCGAGTTGTTGGATGGCAAGCTTTCGGCAACACTAGCAGCGTATGAGATTAAAAAAACCAACGTATCTACAACCGATCCCAGTAATACTGATTACTCAATAGCTGCTGGAGAAGTTAAGAGTCGAGGTATTGAATTGGATATCGCTGGGCAAATTTTACCTGGTTGGAATGTGATTGCTTCTTTTGCCCATAATGATACGTATGTCAGCAAGGATAACAGCCTACCTGTGGGTGACAGATTAGCTGGTGTGCCACGAAATAGCGCTAGCTTGTGGACAACTTATGAATTTCAAAGTGGTTCCCTCAAAGGATTTGGATTTGGTGGAGGACTATTTTTTGTAGGCGATCGCCAAGCTTTACTACCAAACAATGAAGTTGTCATTCCCTCATACGTCAGAACTGATGCCTCTATTTTTTATAAAAAAGAAAATTGGCAAGTTGGTCTGAACTTCAAGAATCTTTTCGATACTAAATATTATGATTCATCTGGCTACTATCTGCGTCCTGGTGCGCCGTTGACTGTTCTGGGAACAATTTCTGTGCAGTTTTGATTTTTGTAAACTCGAAAGTGCATCGGGACTTCCCCCGATGCATCAAGGGGATTTAGAAGGGTAAAAAACTTAACTTGCTTTGTGGCAATTATGAACCGGAAAAAACTACGCAATATCCTTTTTTACCTGCACCAATATATCGGTTTTTTTGTCGGACTGTTGCTAATTGTCATTGGCTTGACAGGTAGCTTGTTAGTGTTCGAGCAAGATTTGGATCGCTTTATGATTGCCCAACAGTATGGACACATTACTCCGAAACCCGTGCAGTTATCCCCAGAAGATATGGTGAATACAATACAGGCGAAATATGCCGCGCAAGGTGATATGCATCTTTTTCGTATTTATTTGCCAGATACTTCTTCTTCTCCCTATGTGGGGCAGTTGTCATCAGCTGATGAGGAAAGGATAGAAGTTTTTGTCAACCCTTATACAGGCGCAATTATGGGTGAGCGTATAACCTATAAAACTTTAATAGGTATACTCCTTAAACTGCACGTTAGCCTGATGGCAGGCGAAACCGGAACTATAATTGTTGGCATTGCTGCCTTTCTAATGTGTATCCTCACCATCACAGGTTTTATTCTTTGGCCTGGTTGGCGTAAGCTAATTGCAGGCTTCAAAATCAAGCTTGATGCTCATCCTCAAAGGGCGAACTTTGACATTCACAAAGTCGCTGGCATTATCACTGTGGTTTTTTTATTCTTTACTAGCTTTACAGGTTTTTGCTGGAACTTCGGCGGTTTCACTGAACCAATCATTTATGCTGTGACATTCACCCCAGAACAATCTGAGCTAGTATCTAAGCCAATTGCTGGAAAATCGACTTTAGGACTGACACAACAACTAAAAATTGCTAATGCTGCTTTACCAAGTGCTGTTACCAAAAGCATTTACTTCCCTGATAAACCAGAAGATGCTTTACAAATTCGCATGAAGCTGCCGCAGGAAAGTTCAGATTATGGTGACAGTAATGTTTATCTTGACCAGTACAGTGGTGAGGTTTTGCGAGTTGATAATGGTTTAAAAATGCCGTTGGGCGATCGTGTCCTCAATTCTTTTACTCCTCTACACTACGGTACTTTTGGTGGCTTACCTACTCGCATTCTCTACGTGTTTGTTGGACTTGCACCGTTAGTTCTATTTCTTACTGCCTTTATGATGTCGTGGTATCGATACTGGGCCAAACCTAAAAGAGGCGATCGCACAATAGAACTCTCACACAAACAATGAAAAAGAACTAATAACTGAGCACCGCAAATCTATAATCCAAAATTGATAAAAGTGCATACTTTATTATCATGATGAATACATGAGTTTCCTGGTTTTGAGAAGTTCAAAGGCGAGTGCGTACTCTTAGGCATACTCAAACAATTGCAACCGATTGCTTTTAGTAGTGTGTGCTTGAGTCCTAATGTAGTCATAATCAAGTCAAGTCTGGAAAATAGTTACTAATTTATTCTAATAATTACTTTGAGATAGCTGCCTTAATGGCTTTTCGTGCAACGCCGAACTTTTACTGGTAAAAGAGTTGCGTTGACTTCTATGTAAAATTTTATTTTTTATCGTTTCATCAAGCTTGCTTTTTGAATGCAAAGAAATTTCAATAAATCCTATACAACGATATATCAACCACAAATGAGTCTGGCGTGATGGAGTCAGAGAAAAAATATGAAATTTAAGCAACTTGTTCCGAGTCTGTTGCTGAGTAGCGCGATAGTAGCGTTGGTCAGCGCTCCTACTAGAAGCCAGGAAATATCATCCATTGCAGTTGACAAAACTACGACATCGACTCAGCGTAGCAATGCTCCTTTAGAACCCGCTCTTGGCGATGCAAAGAATCAACAATCACCATCTGCAACCAATTGGGAGTCAGTAAAACCGATAACAGACATTAGGCGAGTCAATGAGATAGAACGTCCAGCTAGGAGTGCCAGAATGTTGGTGCAATCGCCAACCCCACAAGCTACACCTACTTCACGAATCGTGCAAGTCAGCTTCGTGAAGGCAAATCCTACAAACAGAGGTTTGGAACTAGTTTTACAAACTTCCAAAGCTGCTACGTTGCAACTGCAGAACCGCACTCAGGTTAATAGTAATACCTTCATCGTTGACATTCCCAATGCTCAACTGCGTGCACCAGGCGACAGACCCTTCTCATTCCGCTCACAAAAATCAATTGCGGGTATTACTGAGATAACCGTAATAAACTTTGATGCCAATACTATCCGAGTGACGGTGATAGGTGAAGCAACTCCACCAATTGTCGAGTTATTTGATAGTCCAAAAGAAGGTCTGATATTCAGCGTGTCAACTGCTGCTTCCATTGCACAACAACAAAGGCAAACACAACCAACTGGGCCACAAACTCAGCCACAAAGTCAAACCCAGCCAACTCAACCATCAGCTTCTGGTGATCAACCGATTGAGTTGGTAGTCACGGGTACACAAGATGGGTATAGTGTACCAGATGCAACAACTGCAACCAAAACCGACACCCCATTGCGTGATATTCCTCAATCAATTCAAGCCATTCCGCAAACAGTGATCAAGGATCAGGGAATCACGCGGATTAGCGATGCGGTTCGCAATGTGTCTGGTGCAGTTATCACATCGGGCTATGGCAACGTTACTGGCGATGTCATCTTGCGCGGCTTTAGGAATGCTACTACTTTAAGGAATGGATTTATAGAACCCATTTGACATCTAAGAAGAGGCTGCAAGCCTCTGAACCATCAGCCGAATGAAACAAAGATTAACTTTGGCAGTCGCATTAGCTAGAGTTCTCTCAAAGTTCTTAACGAGAATTTTGCATCTTTCCATCCAAGCATTTGACCGTTCAATTACCCACCTCGCAGCAACCGGAACAAACCCAGATATCCTTAATTCTTTCTTTTCTTGTTTTGATGGTTTTGGCGAAAGTTCAAACCTGATTTTCGTCATTATTTGGGGATAAACTTTTTCTAGCTTCTCCCTCAAATACTCAGGATGATAACCGTGGTCTAGCAGAATGGTGATTTTGGGAATATTGACGGGTTTTGATTGGAAATAATCGATGTTTTTAGTCACCGGGGGAATGACTGGGAAAATGAGCCACACGAGTGTTTGTTGATTCGTCGGTGCAGAAGGGTACTCGTAGTTATAAGGCTGGCTCATTTTCTTTGTCCCAA
>NZ_JABXYX010000253.1 GCF_017982655.1 Brasilonema sp. CT11
AGCAGCCTCAGTAGGACGAGAACTCCAGGAAGAGAAATTCCGCTGTCGATAAGGGCTTGAATATATTGCACGTTTGTTTGAACGGGAATTAGCCAACGAAATTTCTCTTTGACAGCGTCCAATCCGAATCTTTGCAGCAAGTACTGAAAGCACTCTAATGTCTTGATATCCTTCGGAATTACTTGATTCTCGCCACCGTTTTCGACTGCAAAGATCAAACAATCGAGATGCCCTTCACGAGCTGCAAATATGGCACTGTCTTTCAGTGGAGCTCTTCGTTGTTTCGCAAATTTCATCACCTCGATGTTGCCTTGCAGTGCAGCTTCTTCGCAAATGTTCGGGGGCATTGCCAGTACTCTAAATTGATTCGGCTCTCGCGTACCTACTCCTCGCCACGAGAAATCATTAGCGATCGCGTACTTTAAGCACTCGATCGATGGCGTGTAGCGCAGTGTTTTCTGTTGACAGCCGTTTTGAACGGCGTACTGCATGCAGTCCAAATGACCGTGAAAAGCCATGCGTGACACGACGACGTTTTCGCGGTCGTACGAAGTCTGTTCCCATGACACGCCATTCTCGTGCAAGTACTTCACCATATCTAACGAGCACGTGCCTTTCACGCAGTCCAACAGAATTGATTGGTCGTTGAATTCACAGCCGATATTGCGAAGAAATTTCAGTGTGTCGACTTGTCCCCACCGTGCTGCGATTGAACAACCATCTGAAAGCAAATTAAAGTGCAATGCCTTCACCACGTAGTCTATTAATGAAGTGAATCCATTCTCGATGAGGTACGTCATGCAGTCGATTTGATCTAGAACGAAAAACTTGGGAAAGGGACGAAAATTTTTGCAGACGGTAAAGAACCATTTGCTTGCGGATCTAATAAATATAGTGTCGTATGTATCTATATACTTCAATATCACACCCCACACATCTCTTGGTAGAGTGTGGATCGCGGATTCGCCAGACACCTGGAAAAAATTATAAAAAAATACATTACCAGCAATATTTGAAGTAATGGTCGAATAATACCGCTATAAGAGGCATACAAGAATTTATAAAATTAATTTAATCGGGTAATTTCTGAAATAAAAGTCGAATGAAAATTGCTTACATTCATATTGAAGTCTTTCTGACTAGATAAATGAGGTCTTAATCAACAGTACAGAAAAATATAGCGAGCTGTGGTCTTTGCTTCTTTGTATGTTTAATTTTTGGATCGGACGAAAATTAATTTCTGTTTGTATTTTACCTGTCAACTACTGTACAAATATGAATTTAATATAAAATCTATCTATTATACATCGCTCTCGGTATTCGTGGATCCATCACGAGGAGTGTTGATTGGATTCGCCACGGTGGTAGTTGTGGCGTGCATCGAGTGACCAGAATTGGCTGACTTGTTAGACGTCGAAGAATTCTTGCCAGTAGGAGCCTTAAATAGGTATATTCTAGCCCACGAATCAACCATCAATAGTGCGTAAATGAAAGCGGATGCTGTCACGTGCGGGATCGGCACCGATGAAATTTCAGGGGCGATGAAAATAATAACTGGAATCAACGATACGACTCTAGTAGTACCGTTAACGATAATTTTCTTATTGATCTAAGTATTAGGAAGTTAGAACGGGTCGTGATAAAAATTTCCTTATTTGGTAATATTTACCGTTCTAAGCTTCATCTTGCGACCTTGACGCATGTTGTTAGCATGCTTGACTTGCTTGCTAACTTTAACGACGGTGATAATATAAAAGATCAAGAACGCTACCGACACGATGACGTAGATAATGATCAGAGGTGTAGTCACGCTGAAGTTGAGGAAGTAGCCTAATATAAGCACTATTTGCAGCACGATGATGAATGCGATGATAAATACAAAGAAAAACACCTTGAATTTTGACAAGAACGGATAGACCTTGACGGATGCGTCTGTCAGCGCTTCGTACCTGATAAATAGACCACATTAGCATCAAAGCTCTCTGATATAATAGGTTAGAAATGATTTTAAGTCTATCGATACAACTGTGTCCCGTAATACGGTCGTGTTATGTGACACGTGTCATAAAGTGTCACTGCAGACTGTCAGAAGACACCACAACCACACTCTCAATACTCTTAATCTTACCAATAGAAAGTGATTAAAATAAAGGTCGCGACTTCGTATGGGAAACTGATCGTGGTTACGAATGAGAATGCTTGACCGTAGACTCCGAAGCAAGCGAACGGATCCACAGGCAAATAAATCAATCTCACTAAAAGGATATGGTTAGTCATTATCACTCTTATTTGAAAGGATTTGTTGGAATAATTCGGATCCGACTTCCTATTTAGGTTAAGTATCTTCTGTTAATTAACGACGGACAGTACCCGAATAGCACAACGAATATCTAATGTATCTCACTTACGTAAATTGGCTATAATCTCCAAAGCCAAGGAGACTTGAGGCACATTGAATTGATTGCCTTGGTGGCGAATAAAAAGAACCATTTTGTAAAGTGCGTAGATAATTAGCGCTACAGCGGCTGCGGGTAATAGCGCTCTAAATACTACGATAACGCCTGCGTTGACAATTGCCGAGATCCATGGACTTCCTAATATGGAAAAGCGTAAATTAGTTACGTGGTCGTACCATACTTTATTGTATCTCTTCTTCAGATTATTTTTAATCGCTACTAGTATTATGGAAGAATTAAATAGTAATAATATTAAAGTGAGTAGATGAACAACTCGATTTTGCATTATTTCGTGAACACAAAAAAGAAATTTGAGCCATTTTTTGGTGCCATGCCAATAAATTGATTCGTAGCGAATCAAATATGATAGAAGTATAGTGATTGAACATTAGTAAATGCGAGAGGCCTGATACTGATATAATATGCTGGCAACAAATATCGGTATTTCCAAAGCAGGAATTTCATCACCGTCAGATTTTGTGAAACGTAATTAATTAAAATGAATACCTGCCTTCTGAAGTAAGCGTTGCCGTGAGTAATGTGCCATTCGATATCGCATTGAGAATAGGTTGAAATTGTTTGTTGTTGATCTCGGCAATCGGGATCAAGATCACTCCGCTGGGTTGATTAGCCGTTAGACCGCACCCGCTTTGACCAGGAACCACTAAAATAATATTTAGTATATTTTATTTAGTATTAATATTGTGGTACTCGAAGTACACATCTAGATTCACAACTAGCGATAAATTTTCGGGCTTTTGAACGTACCTGCACTACTTCCGTATAGAATACCCACTGCCCCACGCTCTTGAAAGTCTTTAACTGTAGCAATGAACGTTAAATAATCGCCCTTTGGAAAAAACACGATTTTTCCAGCGACATCCGTTGCTTGAGAATCTGTAAGGGGACCAACAACATCGTCGAATACACTATTAAGATCGTCCTCTATTAATGACATGTATTAGTAATGTTGTCGAATCGTTTGGCGTAACTTCGGCCACTTGTAATTGCAGCATCCAAAATACTACATCCGGTACGAACCTCTGAAATAATACTGTGATGTTTCGAGACTGAAGTTTCCAATAACAGGGTCTTCGATTATCAGTCTTGCGCTTGCGCCGTTTGCGAGCAAACCAATCGCCGCTACAACCGCAATGCAAATTGAAAGATAACCAAAGCTTAACTTCATCTCGCGTTTCTTCGACAGATCTGCTTGCGACTTGTGGTCGATTGATTTTGAGAATCGTATTAAATGGAATACAACGGCAATCTGCGTACTAATTTATCCCCGAAAGCTTTACGCACACGCGTTTTTTGACACCGCGTCAGATGTGCATCCGCGGTGGGAACCGACACACACCAAAGTACGTATCTATGTAAGTCTAAAGTGAATAGTCTTATCGACTCCTATGCGAAATAATCCGTCGTTTCAGAAGTCGTTCGAACCAATTTCGATAATTTCCAGAAGGCCTGGCAAACAATAAAATTCAAAATTAATTTTTATTTTACATTAGCTATTGAAACGTACTTGTTGCCCTCCAAAGTACCAAACCTTATAATACATTAACCACGAGCTTCGCTGGCGACAATATCCTCGTTCGTTGAAGTAGGAACCGGAGGCACATCCGACGACCGATTTTCTTGAATTCCCTGAGCATTGCTTGACTTGCTTGCATGAGGTACTCTGAATAGGAATATTCTAGCCCACGAGTCTAGCATGATGAATGCGTAAATGAAGGCTGAATCGATCACGTGAGGTATAGGCACGTCGTTGACTGAGGCAGGTATAAACACGAGCACCGGGATCAGCGCCAACAATCTCGTCACACCGTTGAGTATAATCTTCATATTAAGCTGTAAAATAAGATAGATGAGTACCTTATACACGTTTCAATAATTCGCGGAGCGAACAAGATTTCGCCGCCGCGGAAAAAATCCAATCGAATGTGGTCTGGATCCGCATCCGTTGCGAAT
>NZ_JABXYX010000254.1 GCF_017982655.1 Brasilonema sp. CT11
GTTAAAAAGCCTAATTTTTGGAAACTGCGATGTTTAAAGGAATGGGGCAACGAGATCGCACCCAACCAGATTGAATCTACTGGCGGTGGCTTGATCGCTTACGATTCTGATAAATATTTTATCCCTACGATTAAAGGTAACAAAAGTAATAACAAAGTTTTTGAATTGACCTGGTAGTCCACTCAGATCCAAGCGGAAAAAAGGTGATTGACTGGTTCGCCTACTACAACCTGAGGTATTATTTTATTGACTCAAGCAATGGATTTTTACTAATATTTAATGCGCAGACGAAAATTAGAGTGGGTTTACAATGACTTACAGGAGCATTTTAATCAGAAGACGACCGAAGGCTTTCAGTTCGTAGAATTGGAGACCGAATCGTTCGATATTGTCTACTTCGTACAAAATATGTTGCCGCCAAAAGGATGTGGCTATGATGATGCTAAAAACCAGACGATTTATCTTTTGTACGATTTGGTCAAACTTTTCTTCTACAACAGCAATCAAAAGTACTTGCATCTCTTGATTCGCAAAATAGACTCATGGAACATCGATTTTGTTGTGGAAAATCCGACGAGGTAAGCGTAATTGATAAGTTGTTGATCCGATGAAATGACTGATCCATTTTTTGTAGAGTGCTAGAGCTGCAATCGGATTTTTTTCAGCTGACTCTTGAAAGAAACGTGCCAGTTCTCATAGACGCTGCGCGATCGTTGATGTATGCATTCTTCATGACCATTCGAGATTTCAATCCGCGAGTGCGCAAAATTTTCAAGGGACTGGCGACAAAATTGATTCACGAAGGAGTTCATAAAGAAGAAGATGGGCCAGTATTATTTGGGTATCTCGTTCCGTCTGTAAACGAAAAGTACGTATTCTATTTTTAAGAACGTAATCTAACGATCATCAGCCAAATTCGCCGCACGAACGAGCACGGATATTTAGGTACCGCACATTTACTTTTTTTAAAGTATAATTAACCATGTATATGATAGCCTTGCACGAGTTATTGATTGACTTGGCGTCCAAGGCATTTTATGATGAAAAATCAACGACAAAAGTTCGTGCTAATGCCCTGAGTGTTCTACTTGTCACTACCTTGCCTATCATTCCCTCGTTTTTGGATCGGGTTGTTGAGTACGTATAAATACGAACGGACACTTTTTTGGAAACCCTATTGACCGAAGTAAAGCATGATGATAGATGGTATGAAATCCACCGAGCTCAGCATCATCCTGAGCAGCTACGGCGTGCTTCGGCAACTGGGTTCCAAATACAAATTTTCTGCAGAACAAGTCAAGCAAATCGTGGAGGTTGCTAAACGGAACGGAGACGAAAAGGATGTGCTGCCGTGGAACCTTTGGCAGATTATCTCGAGAGAAGCTAGTCATGCGATCGACGACCAGCAATTGAACTATTTAACCAGAGTCGAGGAGATAGAGAAAGGTGGCGGTTGGTTCTTTATCACCTCGGGTAGCTATACACATCTCAGAAAAGTCTTTCGTGAAAGATTGGACAAAGTAAGCAGAACGAAATTTACCTGCCGATATTAATAATGAAATCATATCGATAGTACCTCCCTCGTTTCAAGAAGGTGTTATTAGATCCAGCGTTTTGGGAACTTGGCCGACAACGAGGAATAGACTTCTGGCCGATTGACTACATCGGCGTCTACCTTAACCTCATCTGCTCCACTGATGAAAAGCCCTCAAAAGAATACAAATCGCTGCTAAAAAACCTCTTGAGTCAGCAGATCGATGGAGTGCAAATGAATGTAGATGCCATAATCGACTTTTATCCGCTGATAAATCATGCCTTTCCGTGCGCTGAGGAAAAAAATCTAGACAATTGGCATTCAATCATCGAAATGACGCTTGGCATTTATTCGGCAGACTTGAAACGTCTAGGCGCTGCTCAATCAATTTTCACTCACATCGATGACACGTTGAAACTTGACTCTAGTGATATTGATGGAATTAATTTGCTCGAACTACAAGCGAAAGAACGGCCCGCGCAAGTCCAGCAAGTCATTTATAGCGTGCTCAATGTGCGTAACTTTGCCTCGAATATTGCATCTATTCCATGGAGCGAGGAAAACATACTCTCGCCACACATTAACTGGGGACTAATCAACCAAGTAAGCCCTTACTTATCCTTAAGAATGTACACCAAAAGTTGCATATTAGGAAATCAATGACAATACATCCTTCTACCTTCTTGGATTGGAAACGCTAATTCAGATAGCCAAGCAAATGAAACGACTATTTGATAGATTTGTTGACGACACGATGCATGTTTGCTTAGCTGTAGCGAGATTTTTGTCGCATCAAAAAATCGACCGGATCTACAAAATAATCGGAGAATTTTATTCGGAGATTTATGTGCCGTACGCCAGCGAAGCACAAAGCATTAGAATCGCAGATTGGCTCGCGAATATAATGTCCTCTGAGCGAGAAGAGCGAAGCGTAGTCCTAAGGACAGACGCGTATTTAAAATGCATGCAATCCTTGGCTGAAAGCGTAAGCGGCTGCTGCTTGCCTAACGAAACTACGTTAATTTGCCTTGCAGATATTTCAGTCGCTTATTATGAATTCAAAAGTTGGATCGAGGACGATGTCCTGTGTATTTAGGGATCTGAGCAATTGGCCCAATCAACGCGTAAGTATATCTACTCTGCGACGAACGCAACTCACCAGTGATCGCCGCAGGTCCCATTGTTGATCGATATCTTCATCAAGGCCCGTCCTTCTTTGGCTATAGATACATTATCCAGCGTGCAAACTTCTCTCTACGGATTCGCAGCCTGGTTTGAACAGTATGACCAGGACGAGATTGCATTGCAAGCCTACGTGGTGATCGCAGCAAGATTTGGCATTGAATTTGCGAGGGTAGGTCCAAACGAATCTATCGGATGTTCCAGTAATAACGCATAGTATAGGAATTTCGAACTAAGGATAGGAAGTATATTTCTGATGGTAAGATAAGTGACTTTCTTAGTTCGCGTTCCAGTACTAACTCTTGGTCAGAAATACGAGCGATGTGCTTGAAGCTGCGAGCCAAGATTACAGACGAAAAGTACATGACAACATTGTTAAACAAGACAATCGTATTGTTGTCTTGCTGCGTTGTCAATCGCAAGATTGAACAATACAACCCGATCCAGTTGTACTTAGCATCGAAAGGAAAGCTTACAAACGGACGACGTAAGCAGGACTCAATAGCGAGCGAGGACTACCGTTCTATGATAGAAGAAGCGTTGAAAAGAGATGCATTCGACACTCAGTGCGACGATTTGAATGCGATGGTGCACAAGAGTGATAAATCGTTCTCGTTCTACGCAAAACTAGATGATAGCCAATGGGAATAGAATCACAACCTAATTCAGTAGTTGTTGTAATAACTGAAAAATAAATTTCATCAATTTTTCGCTATGCCAGGGCGCCAAATTGCAGACAGGTCAGATTTTTGTCAATTTTTTTTTTACTTCACTTCCACGCCTACTCTTTACACAACTCAAGACAGCTTGCAACAACTATGCCTCCAAAGAGAAAGAGAATCGACACTACCGATGACGAAGAGAACAGGACTCAGGCCAAGAAACAAAAGCTAATTTCTTCGAAATCGAAGTCAAATTTAAATCAAACCCAAATAATTCCAAAAAATGCTGATAATAGTGACAAGGCTGTAGAACTATCGTGGTCAATAGACGCGCCACCAGAGATATTATTTAGAATTTTTTCGGACTCGAAATTAAAACCGCAAGATTTGCGACTTGCCAGCCAAGTATGTTGGTCTTGGAATGGGTGCCTCAAAGACGAAGCATTTGGTTGGTTTCCTTTAGCAACTCTTCCGCTCTACGTTATCCATGAGGGTAAGCATTCTAGCGTTTGATTCTCGAGTTTGACACTTGACAGGTCACGGGGTTAATAATCAACCTCAAAATTATTTTGGCAATGTCAAATACTACTCTGGTCCTCTTCCTACGGAATTTAAAGTGATCTCGACGCCAATGTATTTGGCAGGCTATGCTCACAGATATGGAAATTACGTTATACAAGTAAGGGCAATTTGACGTACTTGATAGTTATTATCAGACACTTATTATTTCCTAAAGCTGCTCGCCGATGGCAAGCAATGCGCCCTTGCACAGCCCTATGAACAAGCGCAGCTGTTCCGAGATCTCGAACACAACATCTACGACTACCAGATTGTTGCGAAACCGATCAGTAGTTACCACAATAACTATATTGGCTCTGGCCATGCAACCCATGACATCAAGATTACGATCAACTACGCTCGGTACGTAAAATTATCTATACTTCACAACTGCCGCCTAAGTTTCCTCATCGAACAGCCTGGAAAACAAACTCCGGAGAAAAGAACAAGTACCATTGGATCTTCTT
>NZ_JABXYX010000059.1 GCF_017982655.1 Brasilonema sp. CT11
AAGCTGTACAAAGCGATTCTGGAAGTACAAAATCGCTACAAACCAACTGCAGTTTTTGTCTACTCCACCTGTGTCACTGCCTTAATTGGTGATGATATAGATGCTGTTTGTAAAGCTGCTGCCAACAAAACAGGAACTCCTGTTATTCCTGTCAATGCACCAGGATTCATCGGTAGTAAGAATTTTGGTAACCGCCTTGCTGGTGAAGCTTTGCTGGATTACGTTGTGGGTACAGCTGAACCTGAATTCACCACACCTTATGACATCAACCTCATCGGTGAGTACAATGTTGCTGGGGAAATGTGGAATGTTGTGCGACTTTTTGAGAAACTAGGTATTCGAGTTTTAGCAAAAATGACAGGTGATGGTCGTTACAACGAAATCTGTTACGCTCACCGTGCCAAGCTCAACGTGATAATTTGCTCAAAAGCGCTGCTTAATATGGCGACAAAGATGGAAGAGCGCTATGGCATCCCCTACATTGAAGAGTCTTTCTACGGTGTAGAAGACATGAACCGTTGTCTGCGGAACGTTGCTGCAAAGTTGGGTGATCCCGATTTGCAAGAGCGTACAGAAAAGCTGATTGCTGAAGAAACTGCTGCTCTGGATGTGGCTTTGGCTCCCTATCGCGAGAAACTCAAAGGCAAGCGCGTTGTTCTTTATACTGGTGGTGTTAAGAGTTGGTCGATTATTTCAGCAGCTCAGGACTTAGGAATGGAAGTTGTTGCTACTAGTAGTAGAAAGAGTACTGAGGAAGATAAAGCCCGAATCAAGAAGTTGCTCGGTCAGGATGGCATCATGCTAGAACAAGAAAGTCCTAAAGAGCTGCTGCGGATCATCAAGGAAAAGAAAGCTGATATGTTGATTGCTGGAGGTCGCAATCAATACACCGCTTTGAAAGCTCGGATTCCTTTCCTACACATCAACCAAGAACGCCATCATCCGTATGCAGGCTATGAAGGAATGGTGGAAATGGCACGAGAACTGTACGAAGCTGTTTATAGCCCTGTTTGGCAGCAAGTACGCAAACCCGCACCGTGGGAAGTTGCTGAATCTGTTGAGCAAGCAGTTTCTTCCTCTTCTGTTCTACAGGAGGTGCATTGATGGCGATTGTGACTGTGACAAACTCATCAGTTGCTGTTAATTCTTTCAAGCTGAGTCAACCTTTGGGTGCTGCTTTAGCGTTGTTAGGCTTAAAGGGAATGATACCTGTATTCCACGGTTCCCAAGGCTGTACTGCTTTTGCCAAATCCATGTTGGTGAAGCATTTCTGTGAGTCGATTCCCCTTTCTACCACAGCAATGATGGAAGTTAGCACTATCTTGGGTGGGGAGGAGAATGTAGAACAGGCTATTGTTACGTTAGCCGAGAAGTCAAAGCCAGAAATCATTGGTTTGTGTACGACTGCACTGACAGAAACCAGAGGCGATGATATGCCGCGATTTCTTAAGCAAGTTCGCGATCGCCATCCAGAACTCAATCATCTACCGATTGTATTAGTCTCGTCTCCTGATTTTAAGGGCACATTGCAGGATGGGTATGCTGCTGCTGTTGAGAGCATCGTTAAGGAACTTGCCCAAAAAAGTGACAACCCAAACCCTTCTCCCACACAAGTCGTGATTTTGCCGAGTTCTGCTTTCACGCCTGGAGATGTCGAGGAGATAAAAGAGATTATCACGGCTTTTGGATTGAAGCCGATTGTTGTTCCTGATCTTTCTGCTTCACTAGATGGTCATTTAGAAGATTCTTACAGTGCTATCACAGCTTGTGGGACAAGCATAACAGAACTGGGCGAGATTGGTAATTCTGTATTCACCTTAGCTTTCGGTGAGAGTATGCGCTCTTGCGCGCAAATCTTGCATGAGCGCTTTAGCATTCCCTATGAGGTGTTTGGTGAACTGACTGGATTAGAACCAGTGGATAATTTCTTGCAAGCATTGGCAGATTTAAGTGGTACTAGTGTACCAGAAAAATACCGCCGCCAGCGCCGTCAGTTGCAAGATGCCATGCTCGACACTCACTTTTATTTTGGGTGCAAACGAGTATCCTTAGCACTAGAACCAGATTTACTCTGGTCAACAGTGTATTTTCTAAAATCAATGGGTGCTGAAATTCATGCAGCGGTGACGACGACTCGCTCTCCCTTGTTGGAAAAACTTCCTATCAATAGTGTCACCATCGGTGATTTGGAAGACTTAGAGCAACTCGCACCTACGTCTGACCTGCTCATTGGTAACTCCCACACCGTTACTGTCGCAAATCGCTTAGGAATTCCTCTTTATCGTCAAGGGTTTCCTATTTTTGACCGCGTGGGTAATGGTCTATTTACTAAAGTTGGCTACCGAGGCACAATGCAGGTTTTGTTTGATATTGGGAACATTTTTTTGCAGGCTGAGGAAGCGAAAATTCAGCACCCGGCAAGTTTGAATGTTTTGAGTTCATAAAATTAAGTCGTCAATAATTTATGAGTTATGAATTATGAGTAGTTGTAAATGTTTTTTTACTACTCACAACTCATCACTCATAACTATAGGAGAGGATAATTAAGCATGAAAATTGCCTTTACAACTAATGATCGAGTTCATATTAACGAGCACTTTGGAGGAGCGAAAGAAATTGATGTGTATGAAATTAATGCAGAAGGTTACGAGTTTTTAGAAACTCTTTCTTTTGGTGGTGACCTTAAGCTAGATGGTAATGAAAGTAAACTGGAACCAAAAATTGAGGCACTAGCTGACTGTAAAATTGCTTATGTTGCAGCAATTGGAGGTACAGCGGCAGCTCGGTTAATTAAGAAGGGTGTGACTCCAGTTAAGGCACGTTCCGAAGAAGAAGAAATTGCCGAACTTCTCAACAAGTTGGTACAAACTCTTAAGGGTAATCCTCCGCCTTGGCTGCGTAAAGCTTTACAGCCAAAGCCCCAAAGTTTTGAAGATGAATTGGAAGAGGAAGCAACAGTATGAGTTTCACTAATAATGTTAACGGAACACGCCCAACCGAAACCTTAGACTCGCCTTTTCTCAAGGCGATCGTGCAACAGTTCAGGGGTCAAGATACTTACGGAACTTATCGTAGTTGGTCGGATGATTTACTGCTCAAACCATTTATTGTCAGCAAACAAAAGAAACGAGAAATTTCCGTTGAAGGTGAAATTGATCTGATGACTCAGGCAAGAATTATGGCATTTTATCGTGCTGTTGCTGCCTGCATTGAAAAGGAAACAGGTCTTTTATCTCAAGTTGTAGTTGATTTGAATCATGAAGGATTTGGCTGGGCACTGGTCTTTTCTGGTCGTCTTTTGTTAGCTGCAAAGACTTTAAGGGATGCACATCGCTTTGGCTTTGACTCGTTGGAAAAATTAGCAGAAGAGGGAGAAAAGTTCGTACAAACTGGCGTAAGTTTGGCTCAGCGTTTCCCGGAAGTAGGTAATATTTAAAAAAATCATGAATAATGAAGAGTAAAAAGAATTGTTCTCTTCATTTTTGAGGCAAGAAAGAGGTTTGATGGCACAAGCTGAAGAAACATCTACTATTGAGAATCTGAAAAATCAGATAAAACGCCTTAATAGTAAAGCAGGTCAAATGAAAATGGATCTGCACGATTTGGCAGAGGGATTACCAACAGATTATCAACAACTGATGGATGTTGCTTCCCAGACTTATGAAATTTATCGTCAGTTAGACGAACTTAAGCAACAGGTAAAAAAGCTGGAGCAGAGAAAATGACCTGGGATTATGATCAATTCAAAAAACTTGAAGATGCAGAGGAGTATTTTCAGTTTTTTCAACTCCCCTACGATCAAAAGTTCGTGAATGTAAATCGTCTGCATATTTTGAAAAAGTTTTCTCAATTGATCACAGAAATTGATGAGAATTATACTGACCTGACTATTTCAGATAAGTTAAATAAATATCGTGAGGCTTTGGAACAAGCCTATCAGGTCTTTCTGGAATCAACACCCCAAGAACAAAAGCTGTTCAAAGTGTTTAATCAGAAGCCGAAAAATGTAGTCACGCTGACAGAAATCACATCAGATTAGGAGGTAAAAAGTGGTAGACCTAACGCCTACCGAGTTGGAACGCTACCGTCGTCAAATGATGCTTCCTAATTTTGGCGAAACAGCACAAAAGCGCCTCAAATCAGCGACGGTTGTCGTTACAGGTGTAGGAGGATTGGGCGGTACGGCGGCGCTATACCTTGCAGTAGCTGGCGTTGGGCGGCTGATTCTAGTCCGGGGTGGTGACCTGCGGCTTGATGACATGAATCGTCAGATTCTGATGACGCACGATTGGGTGGACAAGCCTAGGGTGTTCAAAGCACAAGAAACTCTCCAAGCCATCAATCCTGATGTCCAAGTGGAAGCAGTTCATGAATATGTCACCCCGGAAAATGTAGACTCCTTAGTGCAATCAGCTGACATGGCTCTTGACTGTGCTCATAATTTTACGGAGCGCGATTTGTTAAATGAAGCTTGCGTACGCTGGCGTAAACCTATGGTGGAAGCAGCAATGGACGGGATGGAGGCTTACTTGACCACAATTATTCCTGGTGTGACTCCTTGTTTATCTTGCTTATTTCCGGAAAAACCTGATTGGGATAGGCGTGGCTTTTCTGTTCTAGGTGCTGTTTCTGGAACACTAGCTTGTCTGACTGCACTAGAGGCGGTTAAGCTGATCACTGGGTTGAGTCAACCTTTGTTGTCACAGCTTTTGACAATGGATCTCACCCGGATGGAATTTGTCAAGCGCCGTTCTCATCGCGATCGTGATTGTCCTGTATGCGGTAACAGTGCGCCTTGGAGATACTCGCAATCTCAAGTCATGGAAACCACCAGTGTTGCAAACAAATAATTGTGATCTTGGTGTCTTCATTCATTCCTCTGGGGTTTGCCATACGTTCGTTTCAAGTCAGTGCAAAAATCGTGAATCAGATGTGGCAACTGTTAGCAACATTAATTGCCTTATTTTGCCTGAGTGTAAGCTTCATTTTTTCACCTGTGCCAATTGAAGTGCTGATTGCTATGGCTGTACTCATCACCACTAAACAAATTCACACCTTAAATCACAACAACAACTAATTTTCCCAATTAGGAGGATTGATGACGGTTACTTTGACGGAAAAAGCAGAATTTCGTCTGCGAACATTGCTGCGGGGTGCTACCTCCGAAACCAATACACCAGCTAAAGGTATCCGCATCTCTGTCAAAGATGGTGGTTGCAGTGGCTATGAGTATGGGATGGAAGTCATAAGTCAGCCGCAACCAAATGATTTAGTGAGCGAACAAGGTCATGTGCTTGTTTATGTTGATGCCAAAAGTGCCCCCTTGTTAGAAGGGTTGGTTATCGATTTTATCGAGGGAGTGATGGAAAGCGGGTTTAAGTTCATCAACCCCAAAGCTACTGATACCTGCGGTTGTGGAAAGTCATTTAGGACAGCTGACTGTTCTTCCGCAGGTACACCTTGTAACTAAACCAAGTAAAAGTAAAAAGAAATTTTTACTTTTGACTTTCTTACACCCTTGAAGTCAGAAAACCTAACTGTACCGCGTGTGAGAAGAATCAAAAAATGGCAACATACCAAGTTAGATTACTCAACAAGAAAGAAGATCTAGATACCACCATTGAAGTTGATGAAGAGACAACTATTGTAGATGCAGCTGAAGAAAACGGTATAGATTTGCCTTTTTCTTGTAAGTCAGGTGCTTGCTCTAGCTGTGTTGGAAAAGTTGTTGAAGGTACAATTGATCAATCAGATCAAAGCTTTTTAGATGACGAACAAATGTCTAAAGGTTTTGCTCTACTTTGTGTGAGTTATCCACGTTCTGATTGCACGATTAAGACTAACCAAGAACCATACTTGGTCTAGTTCATATCTTGTTGCAGTGTTTTCAACCGTAAGGAATTAATTTCCTTATTTAGAGACGTAGTCTACTACGTCTCTAAATTAAAAAAAACCTACTATAGCAATATGAAATAATTCTTTTTCAACAAGATACCCGGCTTCTAGAAGAAGTCGGGTATCTGGATTTTCAGCTTGAGATTTATTATGATTTTATAATATTAATCTGAAAGATTCCTCACTATAATAGCTAAAAAAAGGATAAGCAGGAATCATCAAGTTTTGCAACATTAAGGACGAAAAATTTCTCAAAGAACTGATATCAATGGGGATAACACCAAGAACTCCCTTCACTGTAGAACAGCACTTTCCTTGTTTTGTCATCACAGTAGAAGAAAGACGATTAACACTAACTTGGGATTTGGCTCAAAAAATTTATGTCCGCATTGATGATGAGTGAACAAATCAGGAATTCGTCCAATCATGATTGAGAACACCGCCACACGCCACCATCAGAACTTTCTACAAGTCATTCACAGTTACTATCAACTCACAAAGCCTCGGATTATCCCGCTGCTACTCATGACAACTGCTAGTAGTATGTGGATTGCCTCTCAAGGAAATGTTAACCCAGTATTGCTGCTTGTCACTGTCTGTGGTGGTACTTTTGCTGCTGCAAGTGCCCAGACTATTAATTGTATCTATGACCGCGACATTGATGACCAAATGGAACGTACACGCCACCGACCATTGGTTTCTGGTCGCGTGCAACCGTCCCATGCTTTAATATTTGCGATCGCACTTGCAAGTCTATCCTTCACGCTGCTTGCTGTGTTTGTCAACCTGCTGAGTGCCCTACTAACAATGTCTGGTATTGTTTTTTATGTGGGCGTCTACACTCACTTACTCAAACGCCATAATCCTGCCAACATCGTCATTGGTGGTGCTGCTGGGGGAATCCCAGCGTTGGTAGGTTGGGCTGCGGTAACAGATACTTTAAGCTGGGCTGCATGGCTGCTATTTGCAATTGTCTTTTTGTGGACACCTCCCCATTTCTGGGCTTTAGCATTGATGATCCGTGATGAGTATGCCAAAGTTGGTGTACCCATGCTTCCTGTTGTTGCTGGTAATGTTGCTGCAACTCGCCAGATTTGGGTGTACTCTTGGCTTCTTATCCCCACTACATTTTTACTTTCCTATCCGCTTCAGGTTACAGGTGCTGTTTACACTTGCATCGCCCTTATACTGGGAGGTTTTTTCATCAAAAAAGCTTGGGTGCTATTGCACAATCCTGATGATAAACAACTAGCACGTTCTCTATTTCTCTACTCAATTTTCTATATGATGTTGCTCTGTGCTGCAATGGTGGTTGATAGTTTGCCTTTGACTCATCAACTCATAATATCCATTTTAGATTTGATACAATAGAAAAGAAAATCACACAAAAAAAAGAAAAAGGAAAAAGATAAATATAGGATTTACCTTTTTCCTTTAAAAATTTACCTACTTGCTCATCTCACATCCAAAATCAAACTGAGAATTTGATTGCTCCAGATATTGAGGTTGCAGGAGAAAGCCAGCTACTATCTCTTGCAACTTCAACTATCATGTTAATATTAGCTTTCTCAAAAAATACTTGTCTTCCGTAAAACTACTAGTAACTTGATAACATCCATAACATCTTTTTTTGAATCGAGATTGAGATTATAGAGGACAAAGCTTTTTAGCTTCCTAGAAAATGATTAATTAACGGCAATTATCATATCTGTGATCTTAATCACTGCTCAAACTTGTCTACTTCTGTTTTTGACACGTTTAAACCCAACTTTTGGGGAACCATTGCGTTGCTTTAGTTCCCCTAAGTGGATGCAAACTAGCTCGGGGCTTGGACGCCAAAAAACACAGAGAAACAAGAAAATTTTGGGAATCCTCTAAGATTGCTATAGTATTGTTTCAATCAAAGAGCAGGTGATTTTTAGATAAGATCTGCTTCTATCTCTATGGGTTAATGGTTCAAATTCCAAACTTGTATATACTATGTCAGATTTAAACAATTATCAATCTGAAGGTAATGTTTTTGAGCGCGATTGGTCTGCATATTATAATGCTGTTGTGGGTCGTCCGCCACGAGACACCTTAGTTGAAGCTTTAGCACGTTTTGATAGTGAAAGTCTTAACCAACACCAGACACCTGTCCCACACTCACGCTTTGCAGTTGATTTGGGCTGCGGCGAAGGGCGAGATACAGTAGAACTCTTACGTGGGGGTTGGCGAGTCTTGGCTATTGATGGTGAAGCTGAAGCGATCGCGCGTTTACTAGAACGTCCAGATATTAATCGCCAACTTCTGGAAACTCGCGTTGTTCTTTTTCAAGACGTAGTGCTACCAGAATCAGTAGATTTAGTAAACGCCAGCTTTTCACTACCATTTTGTCCACCGAAATCTTTCCCTAGCTTATGGGAAAAAATTATTTCATCATTACGTTCTGGTGGTCGTTTCTGTGGACAATTGTTTGGTAACCGTGATTCTTGGGCAATTTATACTTCCATCAATCACCATACAACTCAACAAGTAGAAATGTTGCTGCAACTTTTTGAAATAGAAATGCTACAGGAAGAAGACCATCCTGGAAAAACAGCTATCGGAGAAGAGAAATATTGGCATATTTTTCATATTGTTGCTCGGAAAAAGTAAGGTTTTTATGATACAAATCTGGATAAGATCAATTGGTTCGGTCGGACAAATCCGCAGGCTTGTACCCTGTGCGGGATTAACGGTCAATTGGTAGATACTGTCTACCCATTCATTATGAGATAGACAGTATTCACCGTATGCTTATAACGTCCTGAGCCTAGAGTTATGGAGTTGCTGAGCCTGGAGTTGCTGAGCCTGGAGTTGCTGAGCCTGGAGTTGCTGAGCCTGGAGTTACTGAGCCTGGAGTTCCTGAGCTAGAGCTTCCCGACCCTCCTGTCATATTCTGTGCCATTTGTAGGTGGTCAGCGACAATTGGAGCAATCTTATTTGCAAACGCACTCAAATCTGAGTCTTGTCCCTGGCTGAGGTAATTTTGGTAATCAGCCAGAGTTTTGGTATGAGCTTGAACCTGCCCTTGCATATATGCTTGGTCAAAATTCGTACCCTTGAGGTTGGTCAGTTCCGTCAATAAAGGTTTGTTTTCTTGACCAATATCTTTTGGTAGTTTAAAACTCTTTTTCTGAGCTATCTGCTTGAGTTGTTTGCTCGAATCTGTATGTTCTTTAATCATGCGCTGTGCAAAATCTTTCACCTGTTTGTTTTGAGACCGCTTGAGCGCCAGTTGACTTGTTTGAATCTCTGTTTTGTCACTTTGCGCCGCCTTAGTCATAAATTCCTGGTCTAAAGCAGTAAGCGAACCATTAGGAGTTGTGGTACCACCAGAAGGACTCGTTGTCCCTGGCGTATTCTGGGAAAGGAGAGATTTACTAGAACTGTTAGAAGAACTAGAGTTGATATTGGCTTGTACCATCCCTGGAAAAACAATCAAGGTACTTATACCAGCAACTCCTACAAAAGCGCCAACAAATTTTTTCATTAATCGTTTGTGATTGTACATGATATTTATCAGATGCTTCTATTGCTTATGATGAAAAGATAACTACTGTGATTGCTTTAAACTTCTACCTTAGGAATATCCTCCCCTTCCACCTATAGAGAGACTTTCTGACTATTGCAAGGCTTATTTATCAGGAATTAGGTTCAATTTTTCTATTCATTCCTCTAGCTAAATTACTCTGAAAAGATGATATTTATTATCAATAAGCATTTGATTAGCTATGAACTAATACTACTGAAAATCTTTACCTTTTCTAGGCGGATAGATAATAGTAGATATTTTTATCATCTACTATTCGCAACTTACTGCTACTATTCATTCATGAATTTCTTGGTTCTAGTTTACAGAGTTCAAATTGATAGAAGAATCGTATAATTTGATTCTTTTTTTTAATTCTTTGCGCTTATTATAGGTCTAGTTGGAAATATAAATAAAGGAGTGTGAGGTATTCCTTTTTGGATAGCGGAGATCATCTGGGTGCTATTGCCGCTTCAACTTATCTACACAATAGAGACTTACAATTATTTTGATGTTGATAAACTCGCTCTCAATACGGATTTAGGTATTGAGAATAAAGAGTATTGACTGCTTATGCCATCTATTATGAGTTTCAAGCAAGAAAGTCAGACGTTTAAGGCTGAAAATGCCTTTCGTTCCTAGAACAGATTATTTTGAAGCTCATCAATTATTTATTGAAGATGGCTATAAAGCAACTGCACTCCGAGTTTGTAAAAACAACTAGAGTATCCGCAATTTGACTTATACCAGGGAAGATTTTACCAAATTGTTTGCAACAAACGTCAAATCAGGCGTTTTCAGAAAAAAGTTATCTCTGCAAAAATTTTCTGGAATATCTTACACTCAGTAGAAAAACTAATACCAACAGAGAATTTTGACGAGATAGAGATTTGTTCAGTGAATAACTGAATAAAAGAATATTGCCTGGTTTTAAGGAAAGCGTTTGTGAAAGCAGGTAATTTTAGTCACAAGGTGAGTGACTTGTGTCTTAATCAAGCTTTTGCTAGAGATAGTGCTGTCATTTTTTATTTTATTTCCAACTACAAAAATTATCTAAGTGCAATCTAAATTGCTAGTTTTTTAGGACTAAGTATGTATCTATTCAATAGCTATTGGGATATTCGGTGTAGTAGTATTAGCGCTTTCTATGATGATGCAAATCAGTAGTTTTTAGAAAGACGTACTTTATGTATGCAATGGTCATTGAAAAATACTGAGAGTAATTGAGAGACAACGAGATGAAGAGGAAACATTTTTTTCACGAAGAGGATTCACACCCTATCCAACTGACTTCGGCAGATATTATCCTGCGGCAGCAACTTGAATATTCTATCAGCAGATACTTCTACGAAGGATGCGATCGCGACATCCAAGATTTATTATCTAATTGTCGGTGGTACGTCACCACTGACATGAGTACTTTGACTTTAGTCATTAAATGTCCAGATCAAGTAACAAATTGGCGTGTGTTACAGAAACTTGTAACGATGGGTGCATTGCTACAGCAAATAGTCAGTAGTGCAAAAATTCGCGTCTGTCCTCCCAAAAATCAAGGAATGCCTTTTGAAATGAGAGTAGATGAACTATCAGTCTACCGAAATTTGGCTTAAGATGGCTGTGATTGCATAGCAATGCGAGATTTCGCCCCTTTGGCAAGATAGAAGCAAGCCAAGCCAATAAGCATGAAAGAGCCAGATAGTTATGTTATCTGGCTCTTTTGTGTCCAAAAAAACAATCAAGTGAGTTCTAAGTTCGGCAACAATCTAGAGCCTACCAAGGTTATGTAGCCCTAAAATAACACCAGCACCTAGAACATGACCAAAAGCAGTAGTTGCCAAAAGTGCAGGTACACCAAAACCACCAAAAAACTTGGGTGAAGGAAGTTCTGGACCAACGCTTTGATACTTAATGGTAGATTTGCCAAAGGCAATGGCAGCTATGTTGCACAGGACCATAATTAGTCCGACTACAGGACTCCATTCCAAGGGGGTTCTAGCGAAAGTGGTTACTAGTAAAGTAGATGTTAACAACTGACTTTCTCCTTAAAATTGTTAATGAGCAAAATCGAAGATATTCATGTAAATTTAATTATCAACAAATTGAATCCAGTGTTTATTTGTGAATTAATAATTAACATTTATTGTTAATGCTTAATATAAATTTTTTATACTCCTCCTGTCTTGAAAATGGGGAACAGGGAACAGGGAACAGGGAACAGGGAACAAATAGGGCTTTATGCTCACAACACACTCAAGGAGCTATTATTGTGAAGATAATTTAAACTCAAGAAGATGTAGATTCATTGTTCCGACATCTGTTATGACCTCTACCATTGATTCCTTGCCACCAAGCCTTGCTAAAATCGTCCAACGCTTTCAACGGGCTTCTGACCCCAAAAGACGTTACGAACAGCTTATCTGGTATGGTCAGCGACTCAAGGACTTTCCAGAAGCTGACAAACTACCAGAAAACAAAGTTTCTGGGTGTGTTTCCCAAGTTTATATCACAGCAACTTCGGAAGACGGTAAACTTATATTCCAGGGAGACTCAGATTCTCAATTAACCAAAGGATTAGTAGGGCTTTTGGTCGAAGGGTTAAATGGACTAACCCCTGGTGAAATTGTGCAATTGACTCCAGATTTTATTCAAGAGACTGGTCTAAATGTCAGCCTAACGCCCTCCCGAGCTAATGGATTTTACAATATTTTTAAAACCATGCAAACAAAAGCTTTGGAATTTCAGTTAAACGTTAAGGACTAACATATAGTTAATAGTCAATAGTCGATAGTAGAAAACTATACAACTATAGACTATTGACTGATAAGAAAACTCAAATAGCCAAATCTAATAAAAAAATATTTTGTTATGTCAACTAACGTACTATCTGCATCTTCCAAAAGTGAGATTGGTGGAGTTGTTGGAGAATATTTATGGAAGTGCGAAAACCAACAATTGCGTATTGCCTATGAAATTCTAGGAAAAGGTTCACAGCTATTGCTACTCCCGGCTTTCAGTACTGTTTCGATGCGCTCAGAAATGGGCGAAATAGGTAAGTTGCTTTCTGCTCATTTTCAAGTTGTAGCAGTGGATTGGCCTGGTTTTGGGCAATCTTCACGTTTTGGAGTCAATTATGGACCAGCTTTATATCAGCAATTTCTGAAAGATTTTGTCACATCCGTATTAGATACGCCAGTAGCAGTGGTTGCAGCTGGTCATAGTGCAGGTTACGTTCTGCAACTGGCAAATCAATTACCATCAGTGTTTTCCCGTATAGTTTTGGTAGCTCCGACTTGGCGCGGTCCTTTGCGTGTGATGGGGGTAAATCAGCAAATTAGAGGGATGGTCAAAGATTTGGTGCGATCGCCTTTCATCGGTCAATTTCTCTACAAGCTCAACACCTTACCTTCTTTCCTCAAGTTTATGTACCGTCGCCACGTTTACGTTAATGCGGCTAAACTCACACCCGACTTCATTCAGTATAAATGGCGCAATACCCAACAAAGCGGGGCAAGATATGCTCCTGCTGCATTTGTCACTGGTACTCTTGATCCTGTAGACAACCAAGCTGATTTTTTAACACTTGTTCAAGGTTTGTCTATCCCCTTGAAGGTAGTCATTGGAGAATCTAGTCCTTCCAAGTCCCGTGCAGACATGGATGCTTTGACAGGTTTAAACGGAGTACAAAAAGTCGTTCTTGCTGGTTCGTTGGGAATGCATGAGGAATACCCACAAGCTGTGCTTGATGCTGTTCAGGACTTTTTATTGTCTACATAAAATTATGGCGGTTCTCAATTAAACACACCACAAGGTAAAGGTTCAGATTGCCGACTTCTTAGAAAAGTCGGCAATCTTGTTGTTTAGTTCATCCGTTCGTTACCAATAGGCTTCCTTTGCCGAGAAACAGAAAGCGCTAGTATCGCAGCAACACCTAGCCCAATTGTGGTTGTAGGTTCAGGCACTTTCTCTACTTTAAAATCAAAACTGAAAGTGCCAGACTCGCCGAGAGGTGTGCGGTTATTAGCAGTACCTAAGTTTATAAGTTTGAATGTCGCTGAGTATGTTCCTAGTGGTGCAGTCGCATTAGTCCAAAATGTAGGAGTGAATGAAAAATTGTCATCACTGCCCACAGTGTAAATATCACCAACAGAGTTAAAAAGATTCAACCCTGACTTATCAGTAACATTTAAACCGTCGCTAATTGATACCAGTTGCAAACCAGTCGTTGCTCCCTGAAGCGAACCCTGCCAACGCCTATTACTGCTATTAAACAGATACTGGTCTTCTGATTCGGTAGAATTTTTCAGAGAGAGCACAGGTTGTATATTCAGATTGCTATATTCCTCGTTTGTGGGAGTGCTGACTAAGCGACCACTAAAAACTCCTGTTCCCGGTAATAATGTCAGGGGCGATTGTTGCGAGTATGCTTCAGGAATTCTGTTATTTGTGTTGGTTGAGGTAATAGTCGGACTATCTTTTGACCCTGAATAGCTATAAGCACCGATACCGTGGAAATGGTTAGTTGTAGGCTCAACTTCGCGATGTGCGTATAGAAAAGTCAGACGATTGTAGTTGGGGTTTTCCAATCCAGCGTATGTACCGCTAGTAAGAACCTGCAAATTATCTAACCCTATGAAAAATTCAGTTTCATCAGTGTGAGTGTGACCTTCATCAGCCTGTGCTGATGTCAATGCGGTGGATAGAACTAGAGGTGTCGTCACTAAAAAGCTCACTGCAATAGACGCAAATGCTTTCCCTGTTTGAGTTTTCTGCTTTATAAAGCAGGTTTTGTTACTTGCAATCACCACGCTTCTCCATTTGAGTGTGATTTTCATATTATGATAATCATTATCATAATATTTTCTTTTCTACACATTAAGATTTTATAAAGAAATGCTTAAGCTACTCTTTTGTGCTAAGGTATTAGAATTTATTTTTTGTGTAAAAAAATCACCACAGTTGTCTTGTTATTTTTCCAGAATCAAATTCAGCAACAAGTCGTCATTAAAATATAAAGCGATTAAGATAGGCGATAATGATTATCTATACAGGAAAGAGGCTAGGGCATGGTTGCTGAGATAATAACAGATTCAGTCCCCGTTACTGTTCTGACTGGCTACTTGGGAGCGGGCAAAACAACACTGTTAAATCGCATCCTCACCCACGAACATGGCAAGAAAGTTGCTGTAATTGTCAATGAGTTTGGAGAAGTGGGTATTGATAATCAATTGGTTATTGATACGGATGAAGAAATCTTTGAGATGAACAACGGCTGCATCTGTTGTACAGTGCGTGGCGATTTAATTCGTATCATCGGTAATTTGATGAAGCGTCGTCATAAATTTGACCACTTAGTCATAGAAACCACAGGTTTAGCTGACCCCGCGCCAGTGATTCAGACGTTTTTTATGGATGAAGATATGCGCGAACAGCTAGAGTTAGATGCTGTGGTGACGGTGGTGGATGCTAAACATATATGGCAGCACTGGGATGCCGATGAAGCACAAGAACAGATTGCCTTTGCCGATGTGATTTTACTAAATAAAACCGATTTAGTGCCACCAGAACAGCTTGATCAGCTAGAAAAACGGATTCGGGGGATGAATGCTATGGCTAAAATCTACCGTACTCGTGAATCTGAGGTATCAATGGATGCTTTGTTGGGTGTGAAAGCTTTTGACCTCAACCGCGCCTTAGAAATTGATCCAGAATTTCTGGGTGAAGACGCGCATCAACATGACGAAACTGTTTTCTCTGTAGCTTTGGTAGCAGAAGGCGCACTCAATGGCGACAAGTTATATGATTGGATGGGAGAGTTACTGCGTACCCAAGGACCAGATATCTTCCGTATGAAAGGTATTTTGAATATTGCTGGGGAAGATAACCGCTTTGTATTCCAAGGGGTACATATGTTATTTGACGGAAAACCGGATCGTCCTTGGAAAAAAAATGAAACCCGGAAAAATGAACTGGTTTTCATCGGTCGTAACTTAGACGAAGCCCAACTCAAACAAGATTTTCTCGCTTGTTTGGCGTGAAGAAAAGATGAGGGAGTCCATTCGTGAGAAAGTGAGGAAAAATATCCTTCCCTCCCTCCTTCCCTCATAATCTTCCTCATCCCCCTTATCTTGCATACACAACCATGAACGCCTCAACCCTCAACTCCAAAGAATTTGAACAGCAATATTCGGGGACGCTTTCGGATTATGTTACGGTGATCGCCTGGTCCCCAAAAGGTACAACTCTAGCAGCAACTTCTGCTGCTGGTGAAGTTGTGCTGTGGCAAGATGGTGATCTGACAACTTTACAAACTGGTAAAGGTGAATCAGTAAATTGTGCGGCCTTTTCCAAAGATGGACAATTTTTAGCTGTTGGCGGACAAGATGGAAAGGTAAAAATTTGGCGAGAAAGCGAATTAATCGCCACTTTAGAAAATTCTCCCGCGTGGGTTGATAAACTAGCATGGAGTCCGACGGACAATCATCTCGCTTTCAGCTTAGGGCGTTATGTTCAAGTGTGGAATGCTGATACTCGTGAAATAGTCGTCACCTTGAATTTTGATGCCTCGTCGGTTTTGGGTATTGATTGGCGTGACGATGGAGAGTACTTAGCCATTGGCGGTTACCTGGGAGTCAAGATATGGGACTCTCAAAACTGGGATGAAGACCCATATATCCTAGATATACCTTCTGTCAGTGTAGCAATAGCTTGGTCGCCGGATGGCAAATACCTTGCCTCTGGTAATATGGATCGTAGCATTACTGTTGTGGAATCGCAGATGTTATCCTCTGACGGGGAAGCCCAACCTTGGCTTATGCAAGGTTTTCCTGGCAAAATTCGCCAAATTGCATGGTCAGAATTAGCGACTCAACAAGGTGCACCTCTGGTCGCCTGTTCCAGTGTTGATGGTATTGTTGTGTGGGAGAAGCAGGCGGATGACTCCTTGGGTTGGGAAGCAACAGTCTTAACGAATCATGTTGATATCATTCAGGCTATCGCCTTTGCACCCAAAAGCTTTCTGCTTGCTTCCGCTGCTGCTGATGGCTGGATTTGTCTGTGGAAAGAAGCAAAGGAAGTCTCTCAAATTCTTACAGGTGTTTCATCCGGGTTTTCAACACTCGCTTGGCATCCCCAAGGTAACCAACTTGCTGCAGGTGGTGAAAATGGTGAGTTGTTTATTTGGTCAAAAACGAAGCGTGGTCAAGGCTTTGGGGATAAATAATTTCTTTTTTTCTGAATCAGGGATTGCTGAATTCTATTTTCAAGCATCCCTAGCCTGAACGCGAGTGCGTGCCGTAGGCATAGCCACAAAGTTTTCAGCCAGCCATCGTTCATCCTTATAATGTTAAATTTTTTGCCAAGGGCATTAATCTTTTTTGTGGAATATTACTTTTCTTTGCAATGGTGTCAATATCTTGATTGATAATGATTATTATGTTCAGAAATTGAGTCACAGTTGACTCGAATGTTCACCAAAGGAAAGATATATGTCTCTAAACGTGAGTGTGCATCTCATTGAACAAGCAAAAGCAAATCAGGTTAACGAAGCAGATTTTGTAGCCACCATTAGAGAGTCGTTACCTTATGCTTGGAGTGTTGTTGAGGGTTTAGCTGAACGTTTGGCAAGAGGAGAAGAATGGGCTAATCATGCTGTAGCACCACCAAGTGAGAAAGCACGCGCTCAATTATTGCGGATGATGGGTGGAGATGCTATACGTGGAGCAGTTGAGCGTTATTTTGGTATCAAATTGGCATTTCAGAATTGTCACAGCGTTGCTGTCTTTCACCCAAATAGATTAGATTCTGCTGCTTACCAAGATTTTATTTCCATTAAGAGTCAAATTCTTAACCAAACACCAGAATTAGTAGACTGCTAACACTAAACTTCCTGTAAAAGAACAAACAACAGTAAAGCTACGATACCCCTTGTTTCATCCTCCACTAAGAAGTTTTCCTTGTTTTTCCCGACATGAGGAAATTAGTAGAAGTAGTGAAACAGGGGGTTTCGTTTATGATAATTTTTCTATAATTGCCTAAAGATGCACAATATAGCTGGTGAAAACAACTCCTCAAAGGAAGATACAGCATTATTATTGTGTTTGTTCTTATAGAAGTATTTATGTCAAGAAAGTTACAATTAATCCAACCATTACGTGCTGCTCTCGTTGCTTTTACTCTTGGATTGTTTGGGTGTCATAATTTAGGTAGTATGGCAAACACTTCTACTGGCACTCTCAACTCCAGTGAACAGAATGCTAATCTTCCTAAAGTCGTAGCAACAACAAGTATATTGTGTGACTTAACCAAGCAAATAGCACAGGAGACAATTAATCTCACCTGCCTAATTCCCTCTGATACAAATCCCTACTTTTATCAACCAAAACCAGAAGATCAACAAGCCATCCAGCAAGCTAAATTGATTCTTTTCAGTGGATACAATTTAGAACCTAGTGTAGTCAAGCTGATCAAGGCGAGTAAAAATAGTGGGGCAAAAATCGCAGTTGCTCAACGTGCTGTTCCTCAGCCGCTAAAGTTTGAAGAAGAGGATAAAACAGTATCTGATCCTTATGTTTGGCACAATGCGAAAAATGGTATCAGGATGGTAAATGTTATTAGCAATAACCTGAGTAAAGCAGTACCAGAAAATGCATCATTATATAGTAACAACGCGGATAAAGTCAAAAATGAACTCACAAAACTAGATGGTTGGATTAAGTCAAGAATATCTAGTGTACCTGCTAAACAACGCGAATTAGTAACAACTCATGATGCAATGGGTTATTATGCCAAAGCATACGGTCTTTCTTATGCATCTGCTCTAAAAGCCATAAGCGATAGAGAAAAACCTAGTGCAACACGAATAGAATCACTGGCTACATACATTAAAGAATCTAAGATTCCTACGCTTTTTACAGAAACAACAACAAACAACTCTAATTGGATTAACTCTGTCACTCAAAACACAAAAGCGAAAGTGTCACAAAGAAAACTATTTGTTAATAACTTAGGTGCGCCAGGAAGCGAAGCAGACACTTACCAAAAAATGATGGTTGCTAATACTCGCACAATTGTAGAAGGATTAGGAGGGACGTATCTGATTTTTGAGCCAACACTCTCAAGTCGCCAACAAAAAAGTGATACCGAGAACCAGTAACTATTAAGCATTCGGTAATTGGTAATGGATAATGGGAAATAAACCCACCATTACCATCTTAAGTATTACGTAATAATACAAATAGTATCAGTAGCATTAGGTCAACAGCATGAGTTGCGAGTTGTGTGAAAGACAAGTGCAGCCGTTAACGGTTCATCATCTGATTCCTAAACAGAAAAAGGGTCATCATGGATCGAAAATAAATATCTGTTCTGCCTGCCATAAGCAAATTCACACATTCTATGATAATACACGTTTAGCACAAGAGTTGAACTCGCGGGAGTTGCTCAAGGATGAACCGCAAATGCAAAAATTCCTTTCTTGGGTGAAGAAGCAAGACCCCAACAAACGGGTTAAAGTGCATCGTAAAAGAACTTAAGTTTCTAATTAATATTTCCTGGCAGAAGCTCAAGCGCTTTCAATTTGAGAGTTTCTCATAAAAAACTTGTTTCGTTCATTAGGTCTATCGGTAAGATTGTATGTCAACTCTCCGGCTTTGAGTCTATTTCAGTATTTGGGACAACTGCATTGTGATTCATACGTAGAGTAAATGCGATCGCGATCAGTATCATTAAAGTTCCACTAAGAAAAGGACTGGAACTTCCAAACATCATAAAACAGATTCCTGCCCAAGTAGGTCCGAGGATTCTTGCTAAAGCAGCCGCTGCTTCAGCAGAACCCATAGTTTTTCCTTGCTGTTGTGCTGTTGTGAACCGCGAGATGAGACTGTGAATTGTTGGTAAGCTCAAACCAGTTCCGCTTCCCAAAAGTATGGTGGCAATTAACGCTAAAGGTAAGCTTTTGGAAAAGGCAATGACCAAAAAACCCATGCCTACTGTGGACATTCCTAAAATAAGCACCTTGATGTCACCAAAGCGTTTGCTTAAAAATCCGATGAATCCGCCTTGTACGCAAGTGTTAAGTAAACCCATTAAGGCGAACAGATAACCAATTTGTTGAAGTCCCCAGCTAAACTCGCGTTTACCCCACAAGGCAAGTGTCGCGTCTATGCCAGATAGAGCGAATGATATTAAGAAGTATAAGAAAACAAGTAGACCTACTTGTGGACGTTGCAAAACTTTTAACAAATTGACCAGATGTTGATGCTGCCCTTGAGTTCTGGTGTTGGCTTTATTCTTTGAGTTTAGAGTCTCTGGAAGAAAGGTTAAGGCAATAAACAATGCAAATAGGGATGATCCAGCGGCAAAAAATGATGGTAGTTGGAAGTTAAGACTTTGTAGTTGTGCCCCTGCCAAAATACCTCCAATCATTGGACCAATAATAAAGCCAAGCCCGAATGCTGCTCCAATTCTGCCCATACCACCAGAGCGATTTGTTGGTGTCGTGATGTCTGCTATGTAAGCCTGAGCTATTGCAATGTTACCTGCCATCGCCCCGGCAAAACTACGAGCAGCAAACAACAACCAAAAGGAATTAGCTATGCCCAAAAAGATGTAAGCAATGACTGTGCCTAATAAAACTAGCAAAAATACAGGACGCCGTCCATAGCGATCGCTTAAGCTTCCCCATACGGGTGCAAAAAACAGCTGCATTAATGAGTAAACTGCTACAGCCATTGTAGCTTGAGAAGGATTTGCACCAAAATGCTCTGCGTATAAAGGAACTAGTGGTATCACAGTACCAAAGCTGACCAAGTCAAACAATAGCGTTAAAAACAATACAAGCATGGCTCTGTTATTGTTCATATAAGTTCCCTCAGTTTTTGAATAGTTGTTTGTTGCTTGTGTTTTGGCTCAGGTTTGCACTCTGCTTTTGGTACATCAGCCCAGCGATTTGAGTGACTTGTTTTTACCAGCAGAGGCTGGTTAATTTCAGCTTTCTTGTTGTTTATCATTTTTCATACATAATCTAGCTTTCTGGTGCTTTCACTGACTAATGCACACCAACCGACTGTTTGGTCTTTAAAAGTAGTTCAATGAGGAAGGAATAATTCTCAACTTTTTGTGGGGTTGACGCAAGAAAATTCAACGTCTTGAATATAGCAGTTTTGGTTTGCCTGCAATACACCCTCGAATTAAGTAGGGTGGGCATTGCAATGCCCACCCTACAGTACTACAGTACATGTGTATTTCACTCAATTGAGAAGCGCTATAGCAGCTATGCAGTACGAAAACGCGCCAACTCCTCACCTGTCTTGGCATCATGGGCGTGAACAGTACAAACTAAACAAGAATCAAACGATCGCGCCACATGACCCACTTCCACTGGATCGGTCGAGTCGAAAATAGGTGTCCCGACTAAAGCTTCCTCAATGGGTCCGCGTATTCCTTCTGCGTCACGCGGTCCGATATTCCAAGTACTCGGTGCCATAATTTGGTAATTCTTAATCTTACCACCCTCAATCTCCAACCAGTGACACAGGGAACCGCGCGATGCTTCTGTTGCACCCCAACCGCGCCCATCTTTTTCTTTGGGTTTGATATACCAGGTGTCATTCAGGCGGAACTCGCGCAAGCAGCGTTCTGCTTGTCTGTATAACTTGACAATTTCGTGGACTCGTGCTAACTGTCGTATATGAATACTGGCACCACCCAACTCTTTGAATGCATCTAGAATAAACCCATCGTAGTGCTGCCAAGACTCACCATGTTTACCACCAGCCACTAACTGACGTGCGAGTGGTCCTGCTTCCAAGCGTCCTAAGTCTTTGTGACGTACTGCCGTTGACCAAGAGTATCGCCCATTGAAGTCTTTGACATTATTTTTGCTTGGTTTGGTTACGCGGTCAAAGGGGTGAATGTCTGATGTCAGTTCCTCATACCAGGAGTAAGTTGTATTTTCCCGGACAAAAGTCTGATCCATGAGAGTGTGGGTGTCGCTGAAACTGTCGTAGACTCCACTCTTCATAATCAGGGATGCATTTCGCCCTTCTATTGTTGGTTTCTGGTATTTTGCTTCATGAGGTAAATATCCCCAAGTGACATATCGACCTACACCAGCACCATATTTATCTAGACCTATATCTAAACCCATGCGCCAATAAAAACCTAAGTCAGAGTTTGCATGGCTGGGGCTTTCGTCTAGCCATTCCATGAAGTCTTCATAAGTCTGAATTTGTTCGTAGCGTTCTAATGAACAACCTAACCACACGGGTTCTAACCAGTTGGTGCGGAAGTATTCTAAAATTGACCACGCGCGAGTCACGTCTGTTAAGGTGGGGGCGCACATCACGCCACCAGGAACCATATAACTGCTGTGGGGCCATTGACCGCCAAATAGGGCGTAAATTTCGACAGGTTTAGCAGAAATTGTAATGCCAAGTTCGTAAGACTTGCCTGTGAAAGCGGCAAAGCGTCTGCAAGCTTCTAGATAATAAGGGCTGTATTGGTACTTTTTATTGGTTAAATCAATAGCGAATAAACCGTAAAAGTAACGAGGTATGCTTTGGATTGTTTCGACAATTTGACCTAAGTTTCTTGCCAAAATTGCATTACGCGGGACTTCTGTTCCCCAAGCGGTGTCCAATGCCCAAGCTGCACTAGTCAGGTGAGAAGCACCACAAATACCGCATACACGAGGTGTGACAATTAATCCTGCTTGGGGGTCTTTTCCACGTAGGATGACTTCAAATCCTCGAAAGAGTTCGGCATGTGTCCAAGCGTTGACGACGTGTCCGTCTTCTATTTCGACTCGGACATCTAAATCGCCTTCTACTCTCCCGACTGGGGAGATGTCTAATGTTTGATTTCCCATTTGTTTTTTGTCCTGTGTCATTTGTGCTTTGTGCTTTGCTAATGATTAATGACTACTCCCTTCTCGCCAGAAGAATACTTAAACGAACCGCAAAGACGAGCCAGCGCCGTGGGCGGGTCTCCCGACTTGAGGCGACTGGCGTCGCTAAGGACACAAAGGAAGAAAAAAAAGAAGATAAGTAATCTTAGACCACTGAAGGGAGTAATGACTAATGACTAAACTGTAAAAAAGTCATCTTCTGCCCAATGAGGCATTGTGTCTTTCGCCACAATGGAGAGTAGGGCATAGTCTTTCTTGTTCACTCCTGTGGGTAAGTCTTTGGGAACTCCCATCACGGTTTGTGTCTTAAATACGGTTCCTGGTTTGAGGTCATAGAAGGGGAATTCGGGTTCGGTGCAACCTAAACAAGGCATCCCGGCGCGGGTTTTGGAGGAGACGCGGTTCCACAAGATGCGGTTGCAGGAGGAACGAGTCATTGGTCCGCGACAACCTAAGTCGTAGAACAAGCATCCTTTACGTTGACCAAAATCGGTGGTTGATGCTTTGTAGGCAAAGTGGATGTTGCGGGTGCAGCCTGTTTGGGTATAAGTGTTGAAGAAGGTTTGTGGACGATGCAACTCGTCAAGGACAATATCGCCAATTCTATTGGTGGCGATCGCCACTAATATTTGTGTGATCCAGTCGGGATGGGCAGGACATCCAGGAATGTTGATCACGGGTAATCCCGATTTTGTCCGGAATTCTTTTCCTAAAAAGCCCCCTTCTTTGCGTTTGAGAAATTGCAATCCAATCGAATCACTAGGATTAGGTGCCATTGCGGGAATTCCTCCCCAAGTTGCACAGTCTCCCACTGCGACTATATAGTTAGCAACTTGGGATAGGTCGTTTAACCAGTCTTTCATGGGGCGATCGGCAAAACGGTTCCATTCTCCTGTGCCATTAGGTGCGTTAATAACTGTGCCTTCAAAAACCAGGATATCCAAGGGAATCTTGCCCAAAAGACAGTCCCACAGCATTGTCTGCAAGTTTGTACCTAATTCCAGTCCTAAAGATGGATGCCAAAGGACGTTTATGCCAAAGTCAGTAACTAAATCACAAGCTGTGGGTTCTTCAGCGTTAAGAAATGACATGGTGTTGCCTGAACATGCACCACCTTGCAGCCATAGTAAGTTAGTCATCAGCTATCTTTTTTTTCTATTGTTTAGCCTGCATGATTCAGGTGACGTTATTTGTCGCGTCTCAACTGTTTTTCATCCTTTATTTTTTATATCATGTATTTTTTAATTCAATTGTTTATGTTTTACAGAAAGAATCAGATATTTTGAAACGAAATCTCATCTAATTTTGAGAAAACAGTTAACCAATAACCTTTATTTAGAACGATGATAGATCAAATAACCGCTATATTATGTTATGCTAAACAAAATTATAATTTGGGAAATAATAATTGTTGAAAACAAGTGTCATCTAAAAGATTTTTAACTTCAAAATATAAAATCAAAGTATAAAGTCAATCTCAATAGAAGCTCAAATATTTTTATCAAAATAAAACAAAAAAATATACTTTTTTCAATAAAAATGTTTTATCTTAAAAGAGAATAGACTTATTTAAACAGTTATCAGTTACCAGTGGTAACTGATAATTGATAACTGGTAACTGATAACTGCAACGGGATTTACCAAGACACAACTCATTATCTGCGTAAACAAGCTTGGTTGGTACAACCCAAAGATGCAAGAAATATGCATCTTAAAGGTGTGCGAACTTGAAAGACTCAATTGTCCAACCTGCTATAGGAAGATGGTAATGACCCCCAGCATGACAGATTCTGCGGTGAAGGCGGCAATGGATATGATAGCCTCAACGTCCGCAACAACACAAGAAAAAATCGAGATGCTGATTGAAATAGCGCAAGGCTTTCAAAAAAAGCCGAAAACTGCCCAAGATTTATGGAATGCAGTTTCGCTATGTCACCAAGCGTATGATTTATGTGGTGAGGATAATTTACTTTGGCAAGCTAGGGCAAAGGTAGGAATGGCACTTGCTTTGAAGGCTATTCCCGATGTTGGGGAACAACTGTTATTAGAAGCAAAACAACGATTAGATGAAGCCCTACCTGTTATACAACAGCTTGCAACACCTATGGAAGTAGCAGAAACCCAAATGAATTTTGGGTTAGTATTGCAGTCGCTTGTGCCATTCAATTTAGCGCGGGTGACAGATAGCATCCAAGCTTATCAGAAAGCTTTGCAGGTGTTTACCTGGCAGAAGTACCCGCAGGAATATGCGATTTTACACAACAATATTGCAATTGCTTACCTCTCGACGCCTTTGACGACACAAACAGAGTACCTGCGTCAAGGGTTAGCTGTGCAGACATTTGAGGAGGCGCTGAAGCATATTGAGTTAATCAGCCATCCCAGGGAATATGCGATGTTGCAGAATAATCTGGGCAACGCTTTGCAATATCTACCGAGTTCGCATCCTTTGGAGAATGTTGTGCGGGCGATCGCCGCTTATGAGGAAGCGTTAAAAGTGCGTAACCCCAAAGACACACCCTTAGAATACGCCAACACAATTTCTAACAAAGCCAACGCCTTATTGAACTTACCAGACGACTCAGAAAAACCAGAAGCTGGGAATCTCAAAAATCTCTTGCAAGCGCGTGCCTATTATCAAGAAGCTTGGAAAATTTTTACTCAACATGGACAAATAGAACAAGCGCAAATTGTAGCACAGGTACTGCAAGAAGTTGAGACAGAAATCGATAATGGTTAGTAGTTGGTAGTTTTAAAAAAAATAACAACTATAGCAGGGAACAAGGAACAGGGAACGCTTAACAGACTTTCAAGTCTCTTGGTGACCGTGTTTTCTCATTAGTCTGTGTCCTAATCTACCTGGCGACTGCTATAACAATTTTCGTGTAGGAGATAAGAATGACAGACTTTTTGACAAATCCTGTTTTAAAAGATTTTTTCACAAGCTTAATGGCTGGCGACTTAAATCTGATGACGGGATTTGTGTGGTTTTTAGTAGCAACAGCCTTATCTATGATTGGCGGTGCAATTGGCGGAATCATTTTAGCCAAAGAAGATTTAGGCTATGAGTTAGCTGCACTACTTGGTGGATTCTTTGGTCCGGCTGGCGTTATTCCTGGAATAATCTTAGGGCTAATAGTCTTGAATGCGTTGAAAAATTTTTAGGAGGAATCATGTTAGAAATAGGATGGTTCAGCGCTAGGCTATTTTTTAAGGGAAAGCTACTGCGCGACCCCATGAATTTTGTTAAGCAAACTGCAATTGGTATTAGTACAAGTGCATTGTTGTTGTTTTTGCTTGCACAAACTCAAGTTAGCCTTTGGATACCAATTACTGTCTCTAGCTTTTTGACTGGTATCTTAATGCCATTTCTACATAAAGAACTCAAGATGAAGTAAATGTCGGACAAAAAGCTAAAAAATTATAAAGTTTTCCGCCTCTTAAAATTAACTGAGGCTATTATTAGCCCGGAAGTTTAGTTCTAAACGGCTGAACACGCAAACACATTTCAACTCAGTAATTGCTTTTAGTCTCAAATTTTTTTGAGGCTTTTCAAACAGTGAACAGTAAACAACGGGACACGACACTGATAAACCCTAACTGTTAACTGATACCTGTTTGGGGCTCAACGGAACACGACAGTGGTAACTGATAACTGATAACTGGTAACTGGTAACTGATCACTGAATTCCAAGATCACCGATGAACACAGCAACTAAAATGACTCTTACACCTAAAGATGCAACAGAAGCGGCAAAAGTTTCCCAACTTTCACCTTTTTTGCCTCAAGGTGCAGAAGTTATTTTAGGAACGACTCTTGATGTGGGTGAACTAGCAACACCTGTCTTACCCAGTAGTAGAGAAATGTTTGGTCCTCGCGGTGCTTGTTTGATATCTGAAACTGGACCATTGTGGGTATCAGATACAGGACATCATCGTTTATTAGGGTGGCGGAATGTTCCCACTCAAGATAGTCAACCTGCTGATTGGGTGATTGGACAACCAGACTTTAACCATGAAGGACAAAATGCCAAAAGTAGTCCTGGAAGGACAACACTCAGTGTACCAACTGGAATTTGTGCTTGTGGTGAAGGTTTAGCAGTTGCAGATGCTTGGAATCATCGCGTTTTGATTTGGAAAAAATTGCCAGAAGATAGCAATGTTCCAGCCGATTTAGTATTAGGTCAAACTCATTTCACTGACAACGAACCAAACAGAGGAACTCAACAAGCAGCAGCCAATACTCTCAACTGGTGCTATGGAGTTTTCTATCATCAAGGAAAGCTATTTGTTGCGGACACAGGTAATCGCCGAGTTTTAATTTGGCATCAATTACCTGAAGAAAATGGTCAACCGGCTGATGTTGTTTTGGGACAAAAAGATATGATGTTCCGCGACGAAAATGGCGGTGATACTGCTTCAGCATCGAGTATGCGTTGGTGTCATGACATCACTGTTTGGGAAGAAAATTTAGTTGTCACTGATGCGGGTAATAACCGTGTGATGATTTGGCAGGGAATTCCAACAGAAAACAATGCCCCTTGTGCAGTAGGGTTAGGACAAAAAACTTTTGATTCAGTTGAAATAAATCAAGGAGTTTATTTTCCTAGTGGTTCTAGTTTGAGTATGCCCTATGGTGTCACTGCTGCTGGTGAGTGGTTACTTGTTACCGATACAGCTAATTCAAGGCTATTAGGCTGGAAAAAATCAGAATCAATTTTGTCTTTGCACGGAAGCGAAAGTCATGCACTGGCTGGACAAAGAGATTTTCAAAGTAAAGGTGAAAATCGTGATTTTGGGTTAGCCAAACGAGATAGCTTGAATTGGTCTTATGGAATAAAAGTGTGTGGAAATACTGCGGTTATAGCAGATTCCGGAAATAACCGAGTTTTACTTTGGAAGATAACTACCAAAGAATGAGCTGCGCCCTTGCACTCTACAGCAACTCTTGAGTCAAAAGACAAAATAAGTTTACGTTGTGTATTGTGTTAAGTCCGGTACACAGTTTCCAAATAGATTGTACAAAGCCTTTATCTCAAGACAATAAATCATTCTGTATTCTGAGTTCTGAGTTTTGAATTCTGAATTCTGAGTTCTGAATTCTGTCTTTAGCATCTACGTAATTCGTTCAAATATCATGTCTACTGAAGAAATCATCAGGGTTCGCGGTATCGTTCAAGGAGTGGGATTCCGCCCCACTGTATATAGACTTGCAAAAGCATACGGATTGCAAGGCGAAGTTTGTAATGACGGTCAAGGTGTCCTCATTAGGGTATCTGGCTGTGAAGAATTTATAGAAGAATTTGTTCAAAATTTACAGAAACAGTGTCCGCCATTAGCGAGAATTGATGAAGTAACGCGCAAGCGTTATGAAGGCAAATCTACCTTTGGTGATTTTGTCATTTCTGACAGTCTCAGCAGTGCAGTGAAAACAGAAATTCCTGCGGATGCTGCGACTTGTCCGAAATGTAAAGCGGAAATTTTTGACCCCCTCAACCGCTGGTACCGTTATCCCTTCACGAACTGTACTCATTGCGGTCCTCGCCTAAGTATCATTCGCGCCATACCTTATGATCGCGACAACACAAGTATGGCTGCTTTTGCTATGTGTGCAGAGTGTCGTCGGGAATACAACGATGTTGAAAACCGTCGCTTTCACGCCCAACCCGTAGCGTGTCAAATTTGCGGTCCTAAAGCCTGGTTAGAACGTTCAGATAATCAACCAATTACATCTTATATGTTTTCTATGCTTGACGATGTTGATGCCGTTTGTACCTTATTACAAAAAGGCGAGATTGTTGCTATTAAAGGGTTAGGTGGATTTCATCTAGCTTGCGACGCCACTCAGGAAGCGGCTGTACAAAAACTACGCAGCCGTAAACAGCGCCATCAAAAACCTTTTGCTTTAATGGCAAAAGACATATCAGTTATAGAAGAGTACTGCACCCCGAACAGCAAAGAAAGAGAATTATTAGAAAGTCCCGCCGCGCCTGTTGTGTTGATTCAGGCAAATGCGGGAGACGATGATGAAGAAAGGGGAAGTGGAAGGATAGAATTCAAAGTTCGTCTTGAAAAGTTTGCTACGGAGGGAAACCAACGCCAGATACCTACGGAGGGAAACACTCATCAAGTACTGGCTCCTCCTGGCACGCCAGTTCGCACAACGGGGGGAACCCCCGCAAGCGACTGGCTCAACTTTTCGCAAAGTTCAAAATTCAAAATTCAAAATCCAAAATCCAAAATTCAAAATAAAATTGCGCCTTCAGTTGCACCAGGGCAAAACACTTTGGGTTTCATGCTACCTTACACCCCGTTACACCACCTCATTCTGAGGCGGATGAATCGCCCGATTGTTTTCACAAGTGGTAATCTTTCTGATGAACCGCAATGTATTGATAATGTCGAAGCGCGTGAGAAGTTAGGAAAAATTGCGGATTATTTTCTTCTGCACAATCGGGAGATTGTAAACCGAGTTGATGATTCAGTGGTGAGGGTTGTTGGTGAAAAAGTGCTAACAATCCGTCGTGCTAGAGGATACGCACCAACATCTATTAATTTACCATCTGGATTTGAAAGTGTTCCTCACATTTTAGCAATGGGCAGTCAGCTAAAGAATACTTTTTGTTTATTGCGAGATGGGAAAGCAATTCTATCTCAGCATATAGGAGATTTAGAAAGTGCAGCGACTTTCAAATCCTATCAGGATACGCTCAATCTCTACTTGAATTTATTTGAGCATCAACCCGAAGCGATCGCTGTTGATTTACACCCTGAATATCTATCAACCAAACTTGGAAAAGAACTTGCACACGCGAATCAGTACGGACACGGCACAGCCGTGCCCCTACTTCACATCCAACATCATCATGCTCATATTGCTGCTTGCATGGCAGAAAATGATATACATATTAATTCACCACCTGTTTTAGGTATTGCATTAGATGGATTGGGTTATGGTGAAGATGGAACACTCTGGGGCGGGGAATTTCTGTTAGCAGATTATCGCCATTTTAAGAGATTAGCAACATTTAACCCAGTACCAATGATTGGCGGAACACAAGCAATGAGAGAACCTTGGCGTAATACCTATGCCCAGTTAATATCTGCCTTGAATTGGGAAGATTTAAAACAAAAATACAAAAACTTAGATATTTTAGAATTTCTTGAACAAAAGCCGCTGAAACTTCTCAATCAGCTTGTCGAGAAAGGAATTAACGCTCCTCTAACTTCATCAGTTGGGCGTTTATTTGATGCTGTTGCTGCTGCAATTGGTATTTGCCGAGAACAATGTAGCTATGAAGGACAAGCAGCAATTGAAATGGAAGCTTTGGCTGAGACGAGTTTATTAAATAATAAAGAATATTTAAATTATGATTTTGATTTTTTTGTTTCATATAAGATTTATTATATAGATTCATATCCAATGTGGCAAGCTTTGCTGAATGACTTACAGCAGCAGACTCCTCAAGCAGTTATCGCTGCTAAATTTCATACAAGCTTGGCTCATAGTATTGTACAAATGGTTGATAACTTGCGTCACAAAAATGACATTCATCAGGTTGTCTTAACAGGAGGAGTTTTTCAAAATTGCATTCTGTTAGAGCAAGTTACTCAAGGCTTACAAGCGTTAGGGATAAATGTACTTACTCATAGCTTAGTTCCAGCTAATGATGGTGGTTTATCACTAGGACAAGCTGTGATTGCAGCTGCTCAATTAACGAGTCAATAGTTACTGATTGTCATTCGTAAATTTTTTAGCAAAAACTAAGAATTTTTATTCAAGAAATATCACAAAAGCAGAAAAAACAAAATGTGTTTAGGAATTCCAGGTAAAATTATAGAAATCACTGACGTGAAACAAAAACTAGCTGTTGTCAATGTTGGTGGTGTGAAGCGTCAAGTCAATATTGCTTGTATCGTTGATGAACAGCATTCAGTGGAATCATGTGTCGGCGATTGGGTGCTAGTTCATGTTGGCTTTGCGATGAATCGAATTAATGAAAAAGAAGCTATGGAAACACTGCAACTCTTGGAAGAATTAGCAGAAGCAGTAGCAATGGATTCATATATAGCAATCCCAAATGATTCGTGAAATTCTCTCTTCTCTATTTTATTGGCGCCCTTGGCGTCTTGGTGGTTCGTTAAAAAATAGTTTTCACAAATGAAATAGGATTGCTATCGCAGTCCTAAATGATTGAAAAAACAAGAACACCGACAACTTTTGCGAAGTCGGGGGTTCTGAACGCAATAAACTTTTTCTTCTAATTTTAATATGAAATACGTTGATGAATTTCGAGAACCTAAAAAAGCTGATGCTTTATTCCGCGCCATTGAAAAATTATCTCAACGGCTCAAAAAGCCTATCAAAATAATGGAAGTGTGTGGTGGTCACACTCATTCTATTTTCAAATATGGAATTGAAGAAATTTTACCTGAGGCAATAGAATTAATTCATGGTCCAGGTTGTCCTGTATGTGTGATGCCAAGAGGAAGGCTAGATGATGCTATCTCAATCTCCCTAAAACAAAACGTTATCTTCACGACTTTTGGAGATGCCATGCGGGTTCCTGGTTCTAAAACAAACTTGTTGCAAGCGAAAGCACAAGGGGCGGACATTCGTATGGTTTACTCTCCCCTCGATAGTCTACAAATTGCTAAGGACAACCCTGATAAAGAAGTTGTCTTCTTCGCCTTGGGCTTTGAAACAACTGCCCCCAGCACTGCTTTGACTATCCTGCAAGCAGCATCTGAAAAAATTCAGAACTTTAGTATGTTTTCTAATCACGTCCTCGTGATTCCTGCCCTCAAAGCACTTTTAGATAATCCGGATTTACAACTTGATGGATTTATTGGTCCGGGTCATGTCAGTATGGTGATTGGCAGTGACCCTTATCAGTTTATTTCCCAACAATATCAAAAACCCATTGTGGTTTCTGGCTTTGAACCTTTAGATATTATCCAATCCATTTGGATGCTGTTGCAACAGATTGTAGAAAATCGTTGTGAAGTTGAAAATCAATATAACCGATTGGTAGAGAAGACAGGAAATCAGGTGGCGATCGCCACGATGAATAAAGTCTTTGAAAACCGAGAAAGTTTTGAGTGGCGCGGTTTAGGTGAGATTCCCAAGTCTGGATTAAAAATCCGTGCCCAATATGCTCAATTTGATGCAGAATTAAAATTTACCCTTCCCAACCTGCAAGTTGCTGACCATAAAGCGTGTCTTTGTGGAGAAATCCTCAAAGGAGTGTTGAAACCTTGGCAGTGTAAAGTCTTTGGAACAGCTTGCACTCCAGAAACACCGATTGGAACTTGCATGGTTTCTTCTGAAGGTGCTTGTGCAGCTTATTATAAGTATGGTAGCTTTTTTCACATGACTAAAAAAATGATGCTTGACAAAGAAAAGCTAAGAGCATAGAAAAATCACAAGTCAAAAGTCAACACTGAAAAAATCATTAGGGAAAGCATATGCCATCTGTTACCGTCAAAATTGCTGAATCTGATTCTATTAAACTTAAGCGGAAACTGGCGCAAGCAGTTACTCACGCACTTGTTTCTACTTTAAAGACTAAATCTGAATGGGTGACAGTTCACATAGATAAATCTGAAAGCGAAAATTAGGCTGTTGGAGGTCTACTACATTCAGATAACCAAGTGGTAGACACCATCACAAAACCACAAAAGAATTCACGCATTCAAATATGGGATTCTTCATTTTGAATTTTGTTAGCGCAGCGGGACGCAGTCCATTTTGAATTTTGAATTGGAGCGTTAGCTCCGGCCCCCTTAGGGGCTAGCGAGGGTCACTATCAGTGGTAGAGTCAAACCTGTAGACTTTAAGCAAGTGATAAAACTCTACAAAAGCATCTCCATGCAAGTCAAAGCGGACATCACACAACAAAACTCACAACCCCTCCGTGTGCTTATTGCAGGTGGTTCAATAAGTGGTTTATGTGCAGGCTTGGCGCTGCACTGTATTGGTTGTGATGTAGAAATTTTTGAACGCACCTCGTACCAAGGGGTAGCGCCTACACTTGGTGGTGTCCAAAGTCACGGTGCTGCTTTTGTTGTGCAGATGGCAGTTAGCGATGGGGAATTACCTTAAGGTTTTAGGCGTGACTCTAGGAAATCGTTCTAGATTAGGTCACCACGGAGGGGAATTCAAAATTCAAAATTCAAAATGGACTGCGTCCCGCTGCGCTAACAAAATTCAAAGTTCAAAAGTAAGTAGCTCAACCTAATGAAACGTGAAATGTCATTACGAGCGGAACGGAGTGTAGCGTAAGCGCAAAGCGCACGCTAAGAGCGAAAGCGCAGCGTGTCCCCTTGGGACTCAGTAATCGCAAATATTCTATTTTACGTTTTTCAATGTTGACCTACTGATCAGAGAAATTTTGTAGGTTGGGTCGAAGATATGAGACTCAACAACTCCGTAAATGTTGGGTTTCGCTTTGCTCAACCCAACCTACCACTGAATGCGCTTTTTTAGAAAAAATCTAAACATAATTTAGAATGAACTTCTCCTTATCTGACTCACCACAGAATTCCCTTTTTCAAAAAATCGAAAAAGTCCGCCGTCATCAAGGTAAAGTGCGAGACACTCATATCACCCTCGCACATGGTAGTGGCGGTAAAGCAATGCGCGATTTAATTGATGATATCTTTGTCAAGAATTTTGATAATCCAACTCTGTCTCAATTAGAAGACCAAGCCAGTTTTCATTTAGCAAGTCTCATGAAACAGGGAGACAGACTTGCTTTTACAACTGATTCTTATGTTGTAGACCCTTTATTTTTTCCTGGTGGTGATATTGGAACATTAGCTATTAATGGCACGGTTAATGATTTAGCAATGAGTGGTGCCAAACCGTTATATCTTAGCTGTAGTGTTATTTTAGAAGAAGGTTTGCCTGTAGAAACTTTGCGGCATGTTGCGCAAAGTATGCAAGCAGCTGCTCAAAAAGCTGGCGTACAAGTTGTAACTGGTGACACAAAAGTTGTCCATCGTGGTGCTGCAGATAAATTATTTATTAATACTTCTGGTATTGGTATTATTCCAACAGGAGTAAATGTTTCTGCCCACAATATTCAACCAGGAGATGCAATTATTATTAATGGTGAGTTGGGCAATCATGGCACAGCAATTTTAATTGCCCGTGGAGAATTAGCATTAGAAACTGATATCGAAAGCGACTGTCAGCCGTTGAATAATTTAGTTGAAACTATTCTAAATGTTTGTCCTGATATTCATGCTATGCGGGATGCAACACGCGGTGGTTTAGCCACAGTGTTAAATGAATTTGTTCTGGGTTCTGGTGTGGGAATTCGCCTAGATGAACAGTCTATCCCAGTGCCTGAAGAAGTTAAAGGTGTTTGCGAACTTTTAGGTTTAGATCCATTGTATCTGGCAAATGAAGGTAAGTTCGTAGTTGTAGTAGGACAAGAAAATGCTGAGACTGTTGTCTCAGCTATAAAATCTCACCCAGCCGGAAAAAATGCTTGTATTATCGGTGAAGTGATTTCCTCACCCTCTGGTATTGTCTTGTTAAAAACTGCTTTTGGTGCTGAACGTATTGTTGATATGCTTGTTGGTGAGCAATTACCAAGAATTTGTTAATTCACCAGAATGTACCTCATCCATAGTACGCCTTGAACTCAAGTTCAAGGCTAATAGTCCAAGTCCGTTAAAACGGACTAAAAGACTTACCTAGTCCGTTTTAACGGACTTGAACTTTGAGCCAAGAAATTTATTTCTTGGCGGACTAACATTATGGTGCAAAATCTGAGTTAATTCAAGAATTTGTTAAATTTGGTACGTTCCACTGCGAAAATTGCCTCTACCATTGAAGACTGATTAAGCATCCACTCAGCACTTCAATGCATGAATTAGGAATTACTCAAAATGTTGTGGCTATTGTAGCTGAATATGCCAATGGCACAAAAGTCAAAAGAGTATTACTAGAAATTGGTAAGCTTTCAGCTATTATGCCCGAAGCAGTACAATTTTGTTTTGAGATTTGTACTCAAGGAACTGTTTTAGAAGAAGCAAAGTTAGATATTTTAGAAACCCCAGGACTAGCAAAATGCCGTCAATGCGGTGCAGAAATCCCTTTAGAAAAACCTTTTGGAAGTTGTCAGTGTGGGAGTGTGCATTTGGATTTAATAGCTGGAGAAGAACTTAAAATTAAGGAAATAGAAATAGAGGAACTATGTGTGTAACTTGTGGTTGTTCCGATGATGCTGAAGTGAAAATGACTAATCCCGAAACAGGCGAAGTCGCAACAATGGACTCTTCAAATAATACCCACCATCACCATCACCATACTCATACTTTACCAGATGGTACTGTCATCACGCATTCCCACACTCATGATGATGTCACACAAGCATCTCATATTCATGCCAAAGTACATGGCACAACTCTGGCTTTAGAGCATGATATCTTAGCAAAAAATAACCTAATAGCTGCCCAAAATCGAGGATGGTTTAAGGGTCGAAACATCCTCCCATTAAATCTGATGAGTTCTCCTGGATCAGGAAAAACGACTCTTTTAACTCGAACGATCAATGATTTAAAGCATCAGTTGCCTATCAACGTTATTGAAGGCGATCAAGAAACAACAAATGATGCAAAAAAAATTCAAGAAACAGGCTGTAAAGTTGTCCAAATCAACACTGGGACAGGTTGTCATCTAGATGCAGCAATGGTGGATAGAGGGTTACAACAACTCAATCCACCCCTGAATTCAGTGGTGATGATAGAGAATGTTGGTAATCTTGTTTGTCCTGCTTTATTTGATTTAGGAGAACTTTTTAAAGTCGTGATTCTCTCTGTTACGGAAGGAGAAGATAAGCCAATAAAATATCCTCATATCTTCCGCGCAAGTCAGGTGATGATTCTCACGAAAATAGATTTGCTACCTCATGTAGAATTTGATGTTCAGCGTTGTATAGAATACGCCAAGCAAGTGAATCCTCAAATTCAAGTTTTTCAGGTTTCTGCAATGACAGGAACTGGATTAGAGAATTGGTATGAGTGGCTATTAGGTAAGGTTGTTTGTAGCTAGTACTCGACCACACAAGTTTTGACAGGTTATCAGAAACCGGGTTTCTTGAAGAAACCCGGTTTCTAGTCCTCATGACCCGTTAAAATTAATGTGGCGAACTACTACTAGTGTTTTGTCGCATTAATTTTGCTGGGTTGTAGAGACGTTGCATCCGAAAGTTCTACACGTGTGAAATTTCCAAAAATAATCCTTAACAGCAACGAGATTGTGTTATAACCAGTCCCGATAAGCCGATATTTCATTGACGCTAATTTCAAACGGCGTTCCCTTACCAAATGGAGGATAAACGCGGATTCTAGCGCTACTGGCAAACCGTTCTAGCCTATTTCCAATGGGTGCAATATTGCTGACTATATGCCAGTAACTGACAATGTCAGGACAATCAATGACTAGCATGAGGTAGCCACCATCTGTCGTAATATACCACTGACAGTTAGACAATAATGCTCGTGTTATTTGATCACAAGCCTCAAAAAAGCATCTGCCGGTGGAATGTTCGAGTTGCGATCGCAATATTTTGTCAAGGTGTGTCGCTTCTGTTGAAGGTAAATCCTCTGGAGGAAGGAAGGATTTATTTTTCATAGGAACCCCTTCAGGTTGCAAGGTGGGTTTGGAGGAAGTTGGGTTTACGATTATTCCTATGTTGTCAGCCAATGCAAATCCAACCACAAACGTGGATGTATTCGCTTGACATTCGACATAGGATCGCGCAATAGTCGCGTTGCGTTGAGGAAAACTACCTGAACAAGTCCCATATTTTCTGCTAGTTCTCGCAAAATTTCTTTGTGAGTTTGCACATGGGGCATCATTTTTTCAGAGCAATAAATTCCTATGTATCGCAAGCGCTTAGGAGGTCGTCCCCAGTAAGAGGAGATAACTTTCACATAACAGCCGTCTAGTGATTCTCCGACTTTTGGGTAATAGTGAGTGACGACCCTCATGAATTCTTGTGCTAGGATATCTTCACTAATCATGAAATGCTATGATTATGTAAGGATGGTCACATTATTTAATATAACACAATTTGACTATATTTATGTGAATAAATATCCGAAATTATTATAAAATTAAGGATCTGTCTTTAGAAGAAAAATTTGGAATAATCATTGAAAATTATTCAAGAAAAAATGAGAAAAAAAGGCGTAGAGTATATCATGTATACTCTACGTTTTTAATTAGAAAACCAGACAATATGAGTGTTTTTTTCAACTCATAATAATCATGTATTGTTTCCATAGCTCTGTGTTTATTAACACAACTTTAGATTGAAGCTCTGAGTTTGTAATTCTCATCGTTATCGAGCATTACGTTCCGAAAACAATACCTCTTCTACCATAAATGGTAAATTATTCGTGTCAATATCTCTGTGTGAGCCATGAATTGGTGAAATAAAAGTGTAATTCGGGTCGCACGCTCCAGTATCATAAACTTGGACATACCACCTATCAGGAAATCCTGCGACAGCAAGTTCTACAATGTACCAATTGTCACCAGTTAGGCGAGAGTTAACAATGACAAACCATTGTCTGTCTTCTTCTGAAATATTCCACTCCGCCATCAGGAATTCTAACGCTATGTGTCCCGCGTCCGTTGCAGTCAATAACATTATTTACTCCTTTTGTGAAGTATCAGGATACAGTCCTAGTTCCTTAGATAACTCACGTGCAACATGGATAAGAAACTGAGCTCCATCTGGATTATTGTTGTGTGCAAATCCACTTGCAACTTGTAACATTGTCTGTATCAAACCAGCATCAAGTAATTCTGGCTTAGCTTCTAAAACTTCTGGTTCTTGACCATTGGGACAACGAAGTAGCTGGTCAATGAGGCTGAAATATAAGTTTTCTCTTTGTTCTGTCATAGTTGGTTTATTGTTCAATTCCTTGTTGCCAAAGTCTTTCTAACATTTCTACTTGTTGCTGAAAAACACCTGTACGATAAATGAGATATCTGTCATAGAAAAAAACAAGTAGTCCAAGAATTATAGGAAATAATAAAAGGAACCATTGTAAGAATTTGACAGTTTTGTCTGTTTTTTTATGATTTAGAGATTGCTTGACAAAGTTTGTGACAGAAAATTCTACAGAAGAGCTATCTTGATAGGATTTTTTACCTTCTTGCAGAGCTAATCCAACTTGACTCGTACTATTCTGATTCGCTTCACAGGTTGAATTATTTGTTTGTGCTAGCTCCATATGGCGCTCCCAAACCATACTAAATACTAATATCTCTGGAAAAAGCACCACTAAAGTGACTGTACAAACTGTGAGTAATTGAACGAGTCTAAATTTCATTCAGCGATCATGAGTAACTGTTAACTGCTAACTGTTTGAGGACTAAGCTGCCGCGCATGTAAGAATGTACACTCTTTGAAGGAATAGACCAATTGCTAGCACCCAACTCCGAAAGCAGTTCCTAAGGCGTGAGAAACTCTCATTCACCCTATACCTGGAGCACGCCCCGAATAAGACATGGGCACGTTGTTGCTTTGAACAACGCTGTCTGACTGCTTTTGTTGCGGATTCAATCAGCGAATGCGTGAATTGTTTAAGAAGCCCCCCCTCATTCCTAGACTCGCGTCTAGAAGTTTGGGGGGTAGAGGGGAATCTCTGCGTAAATCCTATATCTTTTATATCAGTTGTCTTTGCTCAAGAGAGTTTATCGACCCTGGATTAAGATTATTAAATTAATTAAGGTTGTACTCAAAGCCTGTCATTCTTATTTAATCAGTGTTCACAAATTTTTTTGGGGTAGAGGTGCTAGACTTTTCATGTAGTGGTACTAGTATTTACAGATTGGGGTTCTAGCTTTCGTGTACTCAATATCAAAACTATATAGAACTTGCGATTGATAAGTTTCTTTCACTTTTTTTAGTAAAATAAAACTTGTACTCAAAAATTGTATGGTTATGCTAAGAGAAAGTTGAGTATTATGAAAAGAAATCAAAAAATGGCGATTTTTTGACTTTGTTCAAAGATAACAGAAGATTAAGAATTATCTTAAAATCATCTAAAATGAAGTAGAGTAACTTTTTTAATTTCAAGATAACTATTCATGCACTGATTGGCTACAGCTTAGTTTCTTGTGATCCATCACTAAAACGTATCTATATTAGGAGTTAGTATATGCGGATTGCTCGTGACATAACAGAACTGGTTGGAAGAACTCCTTTAGTTCAGCTAAACAAAATCCCTCAAGCTGAGGGGTGTATAGCCAGGATTGTTGTGAAGTTAGAAGGAATGAACCCAGCAGCTTCGGTAAAAGATCGCATTGCTGCAAGCATGATAAAGACGGCTGAGGAGCAAGGGTTCATTCAGCCTGGAAAAAGCATTCTGGTTGAGCCTACATCTGGTAATACAGGAATTGGACTGGCGATGGTGGCGGCGGCGCGTGGCTACCGTTTGGTTTTGACAATGCCCGAAACGATGAGTTTGGAACGACGCGCCATGCTACGAGCATATGGTGCTTCTTTGGAATTGACACCCGGACTTGAAGGAATGCGAGGCGCTATTAGCAAAGCTGAACAAATCGTTGCTAGCACTCCCAATGCTTATATGTTGCAACAATTCCGCAACCCAGCTAACCCCAAAATACACAGAGAAACCACAGCAGAGGAGATTTGGGCAGATACCGATGGGGAAGTGGATATTGTGATTGCAGGTGTTGGTACTGGCGGAACAATAACTGGCGTTGCAGAAGTTATCAAACAACGTAAACCCAGTTTTCAGGCGATCGCCGTAGAACCAGCTAACAGTCCTGTCCTTTCTGGAGGTAAACCAGGACCACATAAAATTCAAGGTATAGGTGCCGGATTTATCCCCGAAGTTCTCGACAAGGAATTAGTCGATGAAGTGATAAGCGTTAGTGATGATCAGGCGATCGCCTATGGACGACGCTTAGCAACAGAAGAAGGTTTGTTATCTGGTATCTCCTCTGGTGCTGCTTTATATGCTGCAATCCAAGTCGCGAAACGCCCAGGAAACGCAGGTCGTTTAATCGTGATGATTCAGCCTTCCTTTGGCGAACGTTACCTCAGCACCCCAATGTTCCAAGACTTGGCGTTGCAGACTGTCCGATAAAAGTTGTTTAAGACACACTACCTCTAAATAAAAATATTTAGAAGCATAGATTTCTTAACCTTCAGTTTCCGGGTAGGGGCTGCTTTATGCCCCTACACAACAGGCTTTAAGGAAGTAGAAAGAAAACTAGTCTAAACTCCAGTAAGCTTAGTAAATCCAAAAATAGGTAAGCACTAGAGTAATCGCAGTTAGCGGCAGTCCAAATCGCAGATGTTCCCCAAAAGTCAGCCGATGTCCTTGCTTGGCAACCGCCTCCGCCACAATCAAGTTTGCCACAGAACCCAGCAGTGTCAGATTTCCTGCTAGTGTTGAAGCTGCCGCGAGTAAGAGCCAAGTGCGCATATCGGGATGAGGAATCAGGTGATGTAGCAGCAGTACAGCAGGGACGTTCGACACCAAATTCGACAACAATGCAGTGACACCAAGAATACTCAAGGGATGATTAACGAAACGGGCAAACCATTCCAGCGAACCGAGTTTCTGCACACCCTCGGTGAGGATGAACAACCCACAAAACATCAGCAGCAAATCCCAATCCACCTTTTGTAAAACTCGCTCTGGCTTGAGGCGACGTGTTATCAATAGCAGTCCAGCAGCAATAAGCGTCGCTTCAGCAGTCGGAATACCCACCAAAAACGCCACCAGCAATGCGGTAGTAATGAGTAGACTCTTGACAAGCAGTGGTTTAAAAATGCGGTAACGGGGTGGTTCAACTTTTTGGTAAGGGCGAAGCGATCGCACCTCGGGATATAGCCAGCACAGCAAGCCCACCTGAATCGCCAAACCAAGCAAAGCAAGCGGTGTCAAAGCTTTAGCAAAATCTAGATAACTAATCTTAGAGAAAGAACCAATCAGGATGTTTTGAGGATTACCGCTTAGGGTAGCAACGGAACCGAGATTGGTTGCACCTGCCAAAGCCAGCAGGTAAGGAACAGAATTGAGGTTCAGCAATTGGGTTAAACCAACTACCAGAGGTGTGAGGATCAGGGCTATTGTGTCATTAAGGAACAGTGCCGAAAGAATACCACTGCCAAACGTTAACACCACTAGTAGTCCGAATGGATTGTGGATGCGGCGTATTGTGTAATCAACAGCAAGCTGAAAAAAACCAGAAGCAGCCAGATTGGCACTGATAACCATCATGCCAAACAAGAAAATCAGTGTCTGATAGTCGATCGCACTCCATGCTGCACGCAGATCCAGCACTCCCAACGCCATCAGCGCTGCTGCACCAACAATGGCAATTGTGGCACGATTCATCCGCAGTCCAGGCAAGTAACCGAGTCCCAATCCGATGTAGGTGAGTATAATGACGAGATATCTTAGGAATATCATGACTCTACCTGCCCAGTGTAAGACATCTGCGACTTAGAGACTGGACGCGTTTCGGGCATGAAGAACCAGAAAAATACCAGGGCGATCGCAGCAATTGCAGCCATGCTCAAAAAGCTAGCATCGTACCCAGCGGATTTAGCAACCAACCCAGCCAGATAGTTACTGAAGGAAGCACCAATCCCAACGGCAGTCCCAATTGCTCCCTGCGCTAAATTGAAACGTCCCGTTCCCTTGGTCAAATCAGCAATTATCAACAGCTGCATCACTCCAAAAATTCCTCCGCCTATACCATCTAATAATTGCACTGACACCAAGAAGAAAGGGTTATCGTTTAGAGTATACAGCACGCCACGAATCGGCAACACCAAAAACGCTAGTAAAAAGATGGGTTTGCGCTTGCTTCGACTTGCTCGTCGCCCAATGATAATTCCTAACGGAATCATTACCACTTGAGCTGTGATAATGCAGGCAGCCATGAACAAAGTAGGACTGCCGCCCTTGCGATGAGCTAATACTTCACCTAATAAGGGCAACATTGCTGCGTTGGCAAAGTGGAACAAAACAGCACAAAAAGCAAAAATTAGCAAGCTACGGTTGCTCAAAAGATGTGTAATATTAGAAACATGCGCATTTTCACTTGGCTTTTTCCCAGAAGAATCGCTATCATCGCCTCCTCGTGCGAGTCGATAGTCAATGTCCTGTTGGCGAATCCGTAAAGCACAAATAATCACGACTCCCGACATCAGTGCAATGAAGTAGAAAATTCCAGCCTGACCAATAAACTGACCGATGATTCCTGCTAGCAATGCCGCTGCTACATTTCCCGCTGAACTAAGGCTCTGGTTGCGCCCAAGGCGGCGTTCCATTCCCTGTCGCCCTACCAATCCTAGAGAAATAGAGGCGATTATCGGACCAAAGAAAGCTCCAGCAATGGCGATAAGGGATTGAGTTGCTGCAATTATGGGAAAAAATGGAAAGATGACGACGGCGATTGAACTGATGGCAATTAGCACAGCAGCCATGACGATGAGCGATCGCTTATTGCGTACTTGGTCAATTAATGCTCCAACAGGTGTTTGAGCAACCACTCCTACCAATCCCGAAATCGTCATTACCAACCCCACCTGGGCTGGATTCCAGTGCAGACTTGAGGTGAGGTAAACCACCAGAAACGGTCCCACACCGCCCTGAATATCTGCTAAAAATACGTTCAACCAGTCGAGTGCCCTAAGACTCTGCCCACGTGATGCGGAGCGCACAACCATACTTTTTTTTGTTACGGACGTTTATAAAATTGGGTTCTGCAAATCTGTGTGCAAAAACTATGCCAAAAAGGGAGTTGTGTTTTTTTCAACCCAAAAATCAGGGTATTATCAGGGTATTTTAATCAAATAGCTAAACTAATTGGAGTTTAGACTAATTTTGTTTATCAAACTGCCAAGTCCTTTTGCAGACAGGCTTTCCTAATTTATAGGCGTGTCTAGATTCCCAAGTCTAAAATGCCTGTAACACAAGGGTTGTAGCCTTAAAAATCGAATTTAATCTAAACTCCAGTAAACAATCAATTATTATCAAATAAGAGTTATCCCAATGTCTCAATATATTTTTGTTTTAGACTTCATCATTCTGAAATCAGAAATAGTTTCAGTGGAATTTGGCTTTGAACCGTCTCAAAGAAAGAGGTTTAACACTCTTACAACAGATTTAGAAACCGAGAACATGCAGGAGTTCGGCAAATCAACAATACAATTTATCTTAAAAGACGGTTCAACACGAGTCATCTCCAAGTATGGATACTCTGAAAAACTAGCTCAAATCAAAGCAGATATCGTCAGTCAAATGAAAGCTGAGGCACAACCAAAAGTAACTACAAGCAAGACAACAACAGTAACAGCGATAAAGAGAGTACCAGCTAGGTTTTGGTAATCTTTCATAAAACATCTAAAACGGCGACCATGATTGAAGCATTGCGCCAATTTTTGAATACACGAAAGACCACCTCTAATTTAACCATTCAGAGGTTGCAACTTCCTAGTCAGAATAAAGTGAAGAATAGCCGAGCAGCTTATGACACAAGTATTAAAACAGCACCAACAGTCAATCATCGAACCCCAGCTAAATTTGGACTTTCAATGCGAAATCGACTCGCTAAGTACCAAAATAACTAGAGAATGTTTGATTGACACTGGCAGCGTCTTGCCGCTAGCGATTGACCTAAAAACTTACCAGCGTCTGGGTAAACCCCCAGTTATTGATGAGGACTACGAAATAGCTCTAGCTAATAATCAATCGCTGTTTCTACCTGTGATCAATATGGACATTCTAATTGACTGTAAAATTCTACCCATTGAAGCGGTGATTTTAAATCAAGAAATGCAACCTATTATCGGCATACCTCTACTCAAACTTATCTGTGAAGTAACCGAAAGTCGCTTTATTATGGACTTCTTACGCTCCATAATTAGTTTTGAGAAAATTTAGCCGCCGCCAAAATTCCCCTCTCCTCAAACCTTCCTCAATTCACCTCTACCCATATCCCTACCCCAAGCCATCTCTACCTACCAAAAATCTCTTTCATTTTTTTCTTAACCTGTTCTTTTACTTCTGGAGTAATGTAGGGAATTGCTGAGGTTAAAGCGGCTCCCAATGCACCTAAATCATCTGTCCAGCCAGCGACAGGAATCAAATCAGAAATAAAATCGAAAGGAAGGATAAAATAACCCAAAGCAGCTATTATCGTTAACTTAACCCCTAACGGAATGTTAGGTTGTTTGGCGGCATAAAACAGTGTCAGCACCTTTTCTATCACTTCCTCGCCCGCTTTGCCAGCGAATCTTGTTACCTTTTTCCAAAAATCTTCATCTGAATAATGCTTTTGATAAGCTAGCAAAGCTACGGATGAATCTGAGTTGGGATTACATTCTTCAAAATTCCAAACTTTAAAATGCAAAAAATTGTCTGCAAAGATTTTCTGATCCTTGGCTCCCCAAATGGGCATGTGTCCTTGTGGAGCGTTAAGCGTAAAATCTAGCTTACTATAGAGTTTCCAAGCGAATACACCCCCAAAAAGACCCGCTTTATCGCTCCAGCCAACTTTTTCAGCAAATTTTTGCCTTTCCTGCTTCGTCTCGTTGAAAATCCTTTTCTGCACGCTAAACCCAAAACGACCCTTACTGTACTCTACCCAAAGCCTGTCGAGCGTATACACATCTCTTGCGGAAATTTTCTCGATAGCCTCCTTCTCGAGCAAGCCCTTGCCGCTTGCACCAGCCAGCTTAAGCAGAATAGCCCTAGTTAGAGCGTCCGCTTTTTGCCATTCGCACTGAGCCAAAGAATTGACCAATTTCCAGTAACTTGCGTCAGAATCACGTTCATTAAAAAGATGCTCAATTTCCCAATTATTTCTAACCAGCCCTTCAACAATTTTTATATCTTCGATTCTAATTCCTAATGTTTGTAGAGATTCTTTCAACTTGCTGTCTTGGTCTGCAAAGTAAAGATTACTTTCTATCGCTTTTTTGATTTCTTGCACGTAGTATTCGAGATTCTCTGCGTAAAATAATTCCTTTGCAGTTTGTTCTACAGCAAACAGGTCAGCTTCTAGAGGGAAAAATTGACCTAGAATATCCAAATTTTTCAAGTGAGTATAAGTAAAACCAAAATTACTCCTTAACTTCTCCAAATCAAACTTATGTTTTTCAGCAAAATCTAGTCCTTGTTGATAAAGCTTTCCTTTATATTCTTGGCTATAATTTTGCAAGTTTAATTGATAGAACGGCTTGATCAATTTCGTTCTGATTGATTTTACATCCGAGCAATCCTGAATTTGAACACTTCCCAGACCTAACATCTCTTCCAGATGGGTCAATTCGCCAATAGTCGAATAGCTCAAGACAAAACCTTCTTCATCAAGCCTTCGCTTATACTCTTGCTCGTAGCTTTGAAGGTTCTCTCGATAAACAAGTTCTATTAATTCTGATTCAATATTATTGATTTCTTCTATATTGAATAGCGCTTGCAAACCCAAACTTTCCAAGTAGCAAATGTCAAAACCAAAGTGACCTCTTAATTTCTCTAACTCGGCAGTATTTTTATGAGAAAAGTTGACTCCAAATTGGTCTAGCTTATGTTTATATTCTTTACTATAAGCCTGCAAATTAGCCTTATAGAAGGGTTTGGTTAATTCTTCTTTAATTGATACGGGTTCTAGACAATCTGGAAATTGAAAACTCCCCAAACCAAGAGCCTTTTCAAGGCGGTTCAACTCGCTGATAGTGTTAGGGCTGAGAGGGAAGCCTTCCTGAGCAAGCTTTTGCTCATACTCTTGCTGATATTTTTGGGTATTCTCCCGATAAACAACCTCGATTAATTCTGATTCAATATTATTGATTTCTTCTATAGAACCCATTTGACATCTTTTAGTGTGTTGAAGTAAAGTGACCGCAAAAGTTGTAAACAGTAGTTATGCCATACTCTAGCAGCCTCACAGACGAAGAGTGGAGAATCCTCGAACCCTTACTGC
>NZ_JABXYX010000255.1 GCF_017982655.1 Brasilonema sp. CT11
AGTTGAAAAATCATATTGATCCGCCCAACTGATACTAAATTCCATGAGTTCACTCACTAAAGATCCCTCGGCGTAACCTAAATTTTTGCTGAATACCTGATTCCACTGTCCAATAATGACTTTTAATAAAGTAAAAACATCATTACCTAGAATCTCTTCTGGGTTAAGCTTTATGGGTGAGTTATCAGACATAGATGATGAGATAATTCTTAGCCAGCGCTCACCATAAACTTTTTGCATCTCCCTTTTTACATAAGGGTACAATCCTTGATTTAAAAGAGTTAAACTTCTGCTAACTTGTTCGTGGTTGGTCACAGCCATCTATGTATTTTAAGTAGTATTTTTCAGGAGATTTATTGAATTTATCTTCTTTAATTTTTAGAATTTAGTGCTGTACAAAAGTTTAATAATTATGAATAGATTGATAGGACTGACGCATGAGTTACGAAAGAACAAGACTATGAAATTGCGCACTCCTCGTCGCAACGGGTGCAACTACCTTATTGTTGCGTAAGTCCTGATTAATAATACTGCCGCTTCTTCAAAAAAACTATGAGCAAAAAAATCATCTAGAGCAAATAAGGAGCCAGATTTAAGAACTCAAGATTCAGAAATACATTTCCTAAACCCTAGCACCTGAATTCTGACTCCTCTATCTTGGAAGATTACAGTCACGCTGTATCGTGCTCGCTAAATCACCAGCCGTAATTACCGGCGGCGATAAGGCACTGCTTTCTCGTAATCAATGTTATAAGGCGAGATTCGTTGGGGAACATTACCTGTTGCATTAATGCTCTGAGCCATTGATGCAAACAGAGCTGGATCACCTGCCTTAGGCTGCTTGTCGGGTGGAGTGTAGCGACGTACAATAGTTTGCCAGATTATTTGCGGGAAGCCGAGTTGCGCACGATGGTATTCATCGTAGCGCGGAGACTTGATGTTGAAGGGCAATTGGCTGGCTCCTGAGGGCAGAACCCGACGACGTTGGTAGGGAACAATGCTGTCACCAAAGTTCTCTAAGTATTCGTCGCTGTTGAGCAGATCATTGATGAAGCCAGCCCGACCTTTGGTTGCTACCACGATTGACCAAGCAATTTTTTCCCGTTCGCTGTAAACATCACGTCCCAAAATCCGTTGAACACAATGCTCAACAAAGCGGTAGTTGCTGTTGAGGTTATAGAAGCTACCAGTGAAGGTCTTGGACAAAGCCAATCCACGAATAAACTCACGGACGGTAATTTGTCCACTGCGGAGCTGCGACTCCAAAAAACGCTCCCGATCAGAGGCAAAAGCATGGAAAAATATCTGACGGTAGGCTGCCTCGATTAAGTTATCCAGGTCACTAGCAGAAAGCAAATTGTCAGTGGAGAAGATTCTAGGCTGTTCATCACCCGGAATTTCGTAGCCAGTAACACGATTATTTTGACTTAAAGGCGCATACTCTAGCAGAGGAATAGCCACGTTTAATAACTTCCTTCTTACTAAACTTTACAAGTTTTCCTCATCATAAGGGTAAAGTGACCTAAAGTTTTCAGGAATATGATAAAACATTACACTCCTTAATATTTAGATGAAAGCCTTATAATTAAAAGCTTTCATCTCATGGAGATGACATCACTTTGGCACGTTTTGTTTGGGTGCATCTCGGTTTTGATGAGTATAAAAGATGCTGTAAGCTGTTCAAAATTCAAAAGCTTCTCACTCAGAAGCATCTTAGCTTCTAAATACAGAATGGCACAAGTTGGTACATGAAACAAAGAATTAGCATGGTATTTAACCCGCACATAATCAAAAGTTCATTCAGTGCAACAAGTGTTGATGGTTAAATAACAAAGTTTTCCTATATCACTTTATTGGGGCGAGTTTGAAGCTTCTATTTATTGTATTCTATATTACCACAGATAGACTAGATCTGCTGCATTGGTTGGTTTATACACTAAAGTGATTGTATCTAGCTCAAACCAGAAGCGCTATAAATACGCTTCCAATGTAATGTTGAGTATATTGCTTGATGTATTGATTCCAAACAACGTATTAGAAAACCGCTTGTTGTGTTGCTTTATGTAAGACACAAAAGCGGTTTTTCATGATACTGAAAAGGCAGTGGCTAGTTATTAATGCAGCACTTACGCACTCAAAAGCCGAAACCTCGATTCCCGCTTCAAAAGGAGGGAATCTTAAAAGCCCCCATTTTAACTCTGTTGAAGGATCTCTTCTGCATAAGTCCTATAATGGTACAAAAACTAGCAACCCTAAATATTAACTATTAGCACCGGAAGCAGCGAGTTCTGCTAAGCGTTCTTGTTGATCTTGAGAAATACAAGCTTGAATAATGTCCTCAAGTTCGCCTTCTAGAACTGCGTTGAGCGAATAGTTATGATTTAAGCGGTGGTCAGTGGCACGATTATCTTTGTAGTTATAAGTGCGAATCTTTTCAGAACGTGATCCTGTACCGACTTGCGATCGCCGCATAGAAGTCACAGCTTCCTGTTGTTCTCGCAACTTCATTTCATACAATTTTGCTCGCAGGATCTGCATTGCCCGTTCTTTGTTTTGCAACTGGCTGCGTTCTTCCGTACAGAAAATCCGGATACCAGTGGGTTTATGGAACAAGTCAGCGGCTGTTTCCACTTTGTTGACGTTTTGTCCACCAGCACCACCAGAACGAGCTGTGCTCATTTCAATATCCTTCGGATCAATGTGGATTTCTACGTCATCCACCTCTGGCATGATCGCCACAGTTGCTGTTGAGGTATGAACCCGTCCCCCAGCTTCAGTGACTGGTACACGCTGCACGCGATGCACTCCAGCTTCAAACTTTAGCTTGCTGTATACGCTATCGCCTTGAATTTCCAAAATAGCTTCTTTAAAGCCTCCCATTTCCGCCAAGGACTCACTGACTAACTTCACACGCCAACTTTGGCTGTCAGCATACTTTGAGTACAATCGTACTAAATCACCTGCCCAAATACTTGCTTCATCACCACCAGTACCTGCACGAATTTCCAACATGATGTTTTTATCATCATTGGGGTCACGAGGTAGTAGCAAAATCTTTAAGCGATTTTCTAATTCTTCTATTTTTTGCTCAAGTTCTTGAACTTCCAGGGCTGCCATTTCCTGCAGTTCTGGGTCGCTTTGAGATTCTTTGAGCACCTGACGCGCCCCTACGAATTCTTCCTGGGCGTTTTTCCAGGTTTCGTAGGTATCTACCACTTCTTCCAAAGAAGAGCGTGCCTTTGCGATTTTTTGATACTCATCAGGGTTTTTGGCTGTATCGGGGTCAGCAAGGCGACGAGTCAATTCATGAAAAGTTTGTTCAACGGATTTTAGTTTCTCCAGCAGATATGTTTCAGCCATGACGAATACGGTCACTCCTTAAAAATAGCAAATTCGCTTGAGCATTAAATACAACAATCGACCCAGCTGATGCAGGGTCGTTGTTAACAGCTAAAGCTAAGCCGCTACTTTTTCCTTCTTCCGCCTTTGGATTGACCATCCATCATGCCATATTTACGCAGGAAGCGTTCTACGCGACCTTCGCTGTCAATTATCTTCTGAGTACCTGTATAAAAGGGGTGGTTTCCAGACCAAACATCTACGTGCAATTCTGGCTTAGTAGAGCCAACAGTCATCACAAGTTGACCGTTACAGTAAACTTTTGCTTCTGGATACCACTGGGGATGAATCTCTGATTTCGCCATTTTCCTTTCCGTGGTCTATCTATACCAATTATAACTTTCAGGTTTTCCGGGGGTTGTAGAACTTTGGATTTTTTGGATGATCATAGCAACCGCTGACCAAGGGTAGTGCGCAATATATCACAAACAAGTATTTGCGTCAAGGGTGCGGTAAAAATCCAAAATTGCTTAACGCTTGGAGTACTGAGGTGCTTTACGAGCTTTGTGCAAACCGTATTTTTTGCGCTCTTTTGCTCGTGGATCACGAGTGAGGTAACCTTCAATTTTTAAAGGCGGACGGTTTTCTGGGTCGAGTTGGCAAAGCGCACGAGCAACTCCCAGACGAACTGCATCTGATTGTCCAGTTAAACCGCCCCCTTCAGCTTTGACGAGAATGTCGTATTCGTTTTCCAAGCCAAGAGTTTCTAGAGGTGCTTTGGCTAAGGAAATGTAGTTAGGGTTGAATTGGAAGTAAAGGTCTCCTGGTTTGCCATTGACAATCATTTGTCCAGTACCGGGAACCAAGCGAACCCGCGCGATCGCGGATTTACGACGACCTGTACCCCAATACATAGCACGACCGCTATTATCTGCTGCTTGCATTAATTTTGTACTCCTGGAATTGTTTGAATTTGTATCTCTTTTGGTTTTTGTGCTGCATGGGGATGAACTGGTCCAGCGTAAACTTTCAGCTTAGT
>NZ_JABXYX010000060.1 GCF_017982655.1 Brasilonema sp. CT11
TTGATTGTTGTGAGCATCAATCACTTTTTGGCGCAGATCAGTGGAGTAAGCTTTCATGTCGATGCACTTGGTTATTGATATACTCCATCCTCCCACACTGTATTTCACTCAAGCGAGAACCGCTATAGGTCTATTCATATGAAAACCGCTGTAATTGCTTCCTGAGAACAAATTTTATCTAAAAACCTTAAGAAATAACTTAAAAAACGCTAAACAATAGTAAGCACCTATACTTTTTGATGTTTTCAAAACTTTGTGTATGCAAAAAGTCTATTTAAAATTTTAAATTGCTAAAAACGAACTATTCATTTTTTTAGGTTTATGCTAGTCTTTTTATTAATTATCATGCTTCCAGGTAATAAGAATTGAGTTAATGAAAGGTGAAACATTAAAAATGTTCTGCTTACTATCACCTGGGGTTCATTCAATTATGTGTTCATGTTTCCCATTTATTCAGGTTGAGAGGGGTGTTTTTTCGGTAACGGATTTGTCAAATTTGGTTTGTCAAACTCCATAGAATATATGATCTTGAACGTTTAAACTGGCCATGGGATTTATCAAGATAGAGAACGTTGTTATTAACACCAGCTACGTTGCCGCAGTTATACTCAATCATCAAACTAGCTCTGGAGAAAAAAGCGTTTCTGTCCTCATAGCTACTCCCAAGTTTACATTGTCTCAGTCGGAAACAATTTCTCAAAATCCTCAGAATCACTTGCCTTCTGAATGGATCGAATTTACGGGTTCTGCAGCTAACGCACTACAGGACTATTTTACAAGTTTCAATAATGTGATCGATCTACTACCACAACATCAGGAGTCAGGCATTGTATAGCATGTTTAGGAAAAATTGCTGTATTGTTGCAAAATCTCCGAAAACCCTAAGAGCATTAACTCTCCGGGATTATATCTCTTAAGCTGTCACGCTAAAAGAAGTGCATATAACTAGGGGCTAGACCAATTGCTAACACTGATTTTCTTCATTCTTTTTGTTCGCGTAGCGTGCCCAAAGGGCATACTTTGAATTTTGTTAGCGTAGCGGGACGCAGTCCATTTTGAATTGTTATGTGGTGTTGATTGGAACTGAATCTTTTACTGTTTGCAGATAGAATAGCTGCTGAAAATAGGAAATAGTCCTTTTTTGACTCGCCACAGAAATCACTGTAGTTACACAAAACACACTACTCACAATTAGTCTATGTTCTATGTCTGCTTATTCAATTGATACTGCGTTTGCGGAATTGGAAGCCCAGGTCAATAACTTTGAAAAGGCTGTGTATAAGTCTATTGAGGAGAAAAAAACGATGTCTGATAAATCCTTGTCCGTTAACAAAATTAATAGAAAATTACAAGATAATCCTATAGCCATCATTGGTATGGCTTCTCTTTTTGCAAAATCTCGAAACTTACGAGAGTACTGGCAAAATATTATTAATAAAATTGACGGAATTACTGACGTTCCATCAACCCACTGGAACATAGAAGAATACTATGATCCCAATCCTAGAACACCTGAGGAAAAAACCTACTGCAAAAGAGGTGGATTTATCCCAGACGTTGATTTTAACCCAATGGAATTTGGAATTCCTCCTAGCATCTTAGAAGTGACGGATGTGGCGCAACTCTTAAGTTTAGTCATTGCAAAAGAAGCAATGGAAGATGCTGGCTATAATACATCCCGCGAGTTTAATCGCGAGACGATTGGAGTTATTTTAGGTGTCGCAGGAAACCAATTGGGATTACCACTTGCCGCCAGGTTAGAGTATCCCGTGTGGGAAAAGGTGCTTAAAAGCAGTGGCTTATCCGATGAGGATACACAAAAAATTATCAAGAAAATTAAAAGCGCTTACGTCAACTGGGATGAGAATGCTTTCCCTGGGATGTTAGGTAACGTTGTTGCTGGCAGAATTGCTAACCGTTTAAATTTAGGCGGAATAAACTGTGTCGTTGATGCTGCTTGTGCCAGTTCATTAGCTGCTCTAAAAATGGCAATTAGCGAACTCATTGAGCATCGCTGCGACATGATGCTAACTGGTGGAGTTGATACCGACAACACCATCATGGCTTATATGTGTTTCAGCAAAACACCTGCAGTCTCTCCTAGCGACAATGTCAAACCCTTCGACGCTAAGTCTGATGGGATGATGCTAGGTGAAGGTATTGGTATGGTTCTCCTTAAGCGCTTAGAAGACGCTGTACGAGACAACGATAAAATCTACGCTGTTATCAAAGGAATTGGCACCTCCAGCGATGGACGGTATAAAAGCATTTATGCTCCCCGACAAGAAGGACAAGTCAAAGCCTTACAGCGTGCTTACGATGATGCAGGTTTTTCACCTGAAACCATCACCTTAATGGAGGCGCACGGTACAGGTACAATGGCTGGTGACCCCACCGAATTTGGGTCACTGAGGGAATTTTTTGGAGAAAACTCACACAAGCAGTACATTGCACTCGGTAGTGTGAAATCTCAAATCGGACACACAAAAGCTGCTGCAGGTGCTGCCAGCTTAATCAAAACTGCTTTAGCGCTACACCACAAGATACTACCGCCGACAATTAACGTTACTGAACCTAACCCCAAACTCAATATCCAAAATTCGGCATTTTACCTAAATACCGAAACAAGACCTTGGATTCGTGCTGAAGGGGAAGCGCCAAGACGTGCGGGTATCAGTTCCTTTGGCTTTGGCGGTACAAACTATCACGTTGTCTTGGAAGAATACGAAGCCGAACAAGAACGCGCTTACCGTATACACAACACTCCCGGTGAGGTCTTGCTGTTTGCTCAAACTCCTGCACAGTTATTAGCAAACTGTGAAGAGACTTTGGGTAAATTGCAATCTCAGGAGGGTAACAAAAATTATGTGGAGCTTGTGGAGGAATCTAAATCAAAAGACATTCCTCTCAACGCCGCCAGAGTTGGATTTGTTGCCGCTTCTTGTGCTGAGGCTTGCAAATTGCTGCAAATCAGTATTGAGTTACTCAAAACCAGAGCGTCAGACTCCTCATGGGAACATCCCCAAGGAATTTACTACCGTTCTTCTGGTCTTGAGTTGACAGGAAAAGTCGTTGCTTTGTTCTCTGGACAAGGTTCTCAATCCTTGGGTATGGGTCGGGAATTGGTGATGAATTTCCCCATTCTGCGGCGTCTTTTCGGCTACATGGATAGCCTTTTACTCAAAGATAATTTACAGCCGGTGTCGGAAATCGTTTTTCCCCGTCCTGTGTTTGAGGAAGTAGAAAAAAATACCCAAATTGTTGCATTACAGCGTACAGAATATGCCCAACCAGCAATTGGGATGTTGAGTGCAGGGCTATATAAAATACTGCAACAAGCTGGATTTAAGGCAGATTTCGTCGCAGGACACAGCTTTGGAGAACTCACAGCTTTGTGGGCTGCTGGTGTTTTGAGTGAAGAAGATTACTGCTTCTTAGTGAAAGCTAGAGGTCAAGCAATGGCGGCTCCCCAAGATCCTGATTATGATGCAGGAGCTATGTTGGCTGTGAAAGAAGAAGTCGGCAAGGTGGAAGCAGTTCTCAAGCATTTCCCTCAGGTGACAATTGCTAATCTCAATTCTCCCCGTCAAGTGGTGTTAGCAGGACCTGCAGTGGAAATAGCAAAAATACGGCAAACTCTACAAGAGCAAGGATATACAGCCGTTTTGTTACCCGTGTCAGCAGCCTTCCATACACCGCTGATTGCTTTTGCTCAGAAAGCCTTTGCCCAAGCTATCAAGAGTACCAGTTTCCAAAATCCAAAAATACCTGTTTACACCAATGTGACAGGAAAGCAGTACCCCAAGGAAGCAGCAGAAGTCTCTAGAATTCTAGAGACTCACATCTCAAATGCGGTGCTATTTAAGCAGGAAATTGAAAATATTTATGCGTGTGGTGGTTCTTGTTTTGTTGAATTTGGTCCGAAGAAAATTCTTACAGGGTTGGTGAAAGATATTTTAGGCGATCGCCCTCACCTTACCGTAGCTTTGAACCCCAGCAGCCAAAAAGATAGCGATCGCTCTCTAAGAGAAGCTGTTGTCCAGTTACGCGTAGCTGGTTTGTCTTTGAAAAACCTTGACCCCTACCAACTACCACAACCTATACCCGCAACCGAGAAAAGCAAAGGGTTGAACGTGCGTTTAAATGGCATCAACTACGTGTCAGAAAAAACAAAAATGGCATTTGAGCAAGCTTTGCAGGATGGACACAAAGTCAAATTACCTGCAAACACATCTGAAAATAATGCTCATATTGACTCCAAGTCACTCTCACCGACACTCACCACCATCACCACCACTCCCCCAGCCGTTGCAGAAAGTAACGGACACACAAATAAATCCCTACTTCCCGTCAACGAGAAGATTGAGGATAACGGAACGGAACTATTCAAAATTCAGAACCTGAAATCTTCCTCTACTTCCTCATCTCCCCCTACTCCCCCCACTCCCCCCACTCCCCCTACTTCCCCTACTCCCCCTACTCCTCCTGCTTCATCTCAACCGATTCCACAGCCGAAAATGCCAACAAATCCAGATGAATCCGTGAATTACCAACAAGTTTTAGCAAGCTTGGAATACGTCCTGACACAATTTCAGCAAAATCAAAGCGATAGTCTACAAGTTCACGGACACTACCTCAACCATCAGATGGAATATGCCAAAACCTTTTTCCAACTGATGCAGCAGCAGAATTCTTTGTTTGCCAACAACAAATCTTCAGAAGAAGCTGCAAACCTCAAGCCAGTTCTTATGGAAAGCTTAGAGCGTAGTATGATGCAGTTTCACGCTCAACAAGGTGAAACTCTACGCGTTCACGAGCAATATCTCAACACTCAGGTGGAATACACCACAAACTTTTTGCAACTCATACAGCAAGAGTATTCACAGCTTGTCAATGCTGAGATGCCAATAACTCAACCTGTGGTGTTCCTTGACGAAACAACAGCCGCAAATAAAAAACGTGAACGTGTCATTGCTTTAGATACAACAACTATTAAACAAGACAGTTCAGTTCCTCCTACTCATCAAAAACCAGCAACTGAAGCACAGCTGCATTCAGTTGTAGAAATTGGCACTCAAACGCAGATACACAAAGCAACGGATTTTGTGAGTACGAATGAGTTCTCAGTCAGTCCGACAAATAACTTATCCGTTACATCTGTTACCCCATCTGTTGTTCCCCTCCCCATCTCCTCACCTGTAGTCACCGAAACTGTAGCAGTCACAACAGAAAGCACTCCCACAGATGCTTCTACATCTGGTGCCCCATCTGTAATCACCGAAACTGTAGCAGTCACGACAGAAAGCGCCCCCACAGATGCTTCTACAACGACTTCTGATATCAGTGTAAATCTAGCTGATTTGGGCACAAACCTGTTGGCAATCATCAGTGACAAAACAGGTTACCCAGTAGAGATGTTGGATATCAACATGGATATGGAGGCAGACTTAGGGATTGACTCCATCAAGCGTGTGGAAATCCTGGGAACAATGCAGGAAATGTACCCAGACTTGCCTAAACCAAATGTGGAAGAACTGGGAGAACTACGCACGATTGGTCAAATTGTCGAATGTTTGCAAAAGACTGCTTCTCCATCCGTTGCGGTGACATCTATTGCTGTAGAAACTCCGATTTCTATACAAGAGGATGCAAAAATACAGGAGCAAGTGGAGATTGAGAATTCTTCCGTCACGTTATCACCTGAGTTCCCCATTTCCCCCACCCTAGTGAGCGAAAGTATCTCAGTTACTGAAGAAGCAGAAGCAGAAGACACAGATTTAACAAATCTCGGTCAAACCTTGTTAGCAATCACGAGTGAAAAAACAGGTTACCCCGTGGAGATGTTGGATTTGAACATGGATATGGAAGCAGACTTGGGGATTGACTCCATTAAGCGTGTGGAAATCTTGGGGACAATGCAGGAAATGTACCCCAACTTGCCTAAACCGAATGTAGAAGAACTGGGAGAACTGCGTACCATCGGTCAAATTGTAGAGTATCTGCAAAAGTTAGTTGGTACGGAAAAAAAAAAGTCTCTGAACAAGTCCTCCAACCCATCGGGTAACTCAAACAACAATCCCCTGCGTCGCCAAGTCAAACTGAAAATCCTGCCTCAACCAGATTTTCTAGATTTCACCTTACCAGAGGGACACATCGCTTTACTCACCGATGATGGCTCCCTCACCACTTCCAAGTTGGCTCAACTTCTCACCGAACAAGGCTGGAAAATCGTTGTTCTCAGTTTTCCTCAATCGCTGGTTCCACAACACTCACCTTTACCTCCAGGAGTTAATCGCGTAAATCTCGTTGATTTAAGTGAGGAACATCTGCAACAACAATTAGCCATCATTTCCACTCAATATGGTTCAATTGATGCCTTCATCCATCTCAATCCCTTATTTGAAGTCATCTACAACGGCAAAATTCCGTATCTTGAACAAGAAAAGACAATTGTTAAGCACGTCTTTCTCATAGCAAAACACCTGAAAAAATCCCTTAATGAAACCGCACATTCTGGACGTAATTGTTTTTGCACTGTAACTCGTCTTGATGGAGCCTTTGGATTAGGACAAAATGTTAGCTTCGGTCCCATCAGTGCTGGTTTATTTGGATTAACTAAGACTCTCAACTGGGAATGGCAACAGGTGTTTTGCCGAGCAATTGACTTGAGTCCTCAGATTGATGCACAACAGTCAGCACAGCATATTTTTGCTGAACTACATGACCCCAATCGTTATATTACCGAAGTTGCTTACAATTCACACGAAAGAGTCACCTTGATTAGTGCTCCCGAAATTTAACCAGATAGGAAAGACGAGGAAGTTGGAATGAATTAATAAGTGTGGGAGTGTGGGACAAAAGTTATTGAGCATTAACTTTTTTGTCCCTCTCTTCCTCTCTTCCTTTCTCCCTCTCTTCCTCTCTTCCTCTCTCCCTCTTTGCCTCTCACCTAAAACTATGCTCCATAATCAAGAAATTCATTATCTTGGTCGCGTTCTCGATAGAGAGAAACAAGCTCCTATAAGTGGGGCTAAAGTCTTAATCAATTTGTCCGGTTATTCATGTGTTGTCTATAGTGACTTAGAAGGAATTTATCATTTTAAAGTTCCATTTGATAACAACAATGTTCTTGAAGGAGAAATAACGATAGAAGCAAAGGGTTACAAAACATATTATTCCTTCATGAGACTATATCCGGATGAAAGAGACCTTGGTGATATTCGACTAGTCTATCCTCATTCTCATCAGCAACAGGAAAATAATGATAATTTACTCACAATTATAGCAGGAATTATGATAGTGTTAGCTTTAATTGTAGCAGCACTAACTTTGCCTCCGCCTCAAGAAACACCGCCTCAAGAAACACCGCCTCAAGAAACGCCAGATACTCGCATCAATCTTCAACAAAATATTTACTTTTCAAGCCACCCAGCAGTTATTCAAGGTTTTTCTCTATCAATCAATTGTCAGAAATCCGGCTATGAACTAGCCTCTTAATCCCAAGGTTTCAAGAGGTTTAAAAATCATTTTTTCTAACAATCCGACAAAGTAAACGGGTAATTTATGACACTAATCACTACGATCCGTCCTACATCAGTTTTTCTCGTTAGTGGCGGCGCAAAAGGAATTACAGCTAAGTGTACCATCAAATTGGCACAGCACTATCCTTGCAAATTTATTCTCATAGGTCGTTCAGAACTTTTAGACAAAGAACCAGATTGGGCTAAAGATTGTTTTGACGAACCAGTGTTGAAAAAGCGCATTATGGAATACCTTCTCTCACTGGGAGAGAAGCCCATACCTGTAAATGTACAAAAGCTCTATAACAAAGTCATCTCTAATCGAGAAATCAAACAGACTTTAGAAGCCATTCAACAAGTAGGAGGTCATGCAGAATATTTGAGCGTTGATGTCACGAATGGAGAGGAATTAAAACAAAAACTGAAGACTGTTATTGAGCGTACTGGACCGATTAATGGCATTATACACGGCGCTGGTAATTTAGCTGATAAATTGATTGAAAAGAAAACAGAACAGGATTTTGAGAAGGTTTATACGGCTAAAGTGAAAGGTCTAGAAAATCTTTTATCTTGTATCAAACCCAGTGAACTGGAGTATTTGGTTTTGTTTTCTTCTATCACAGGTTTTTACGGTAATATCGGTCAGACAGACTACGCGATCGCCAACGAAATTCTCAACAAATCAGCCCATCTCGTCAAGCAACGTTACCCCGAATGTCATGTTGTGGCTATAAATTGGGGTGGTTGGGATAGTGGTATGGTGACACCACAATTGAAAAAAGAGTTTGCCCGACGTGGTATTGACATTATCCCTGTTGAAGTTGGGACACAAATGCTTGTCAACGAACTGCATCCTGCTAATCACCAAACAGCACAAGTTGTCATTGGTAGTCCTCTTGTTCCGCCTCCAGCACCACTAAACCCCGAACTACAAACCTACCGCATTCGTCGCAAACTATCACTTGCAGCCAATCCCTTTTTACTCGACCATACCATTGCTGGTAAACCAGTTTTACCAGCGACTTGTGCAGTGTCCTGGATCGTCGATGCTTGCGAACAACTGTATCCAGGTTATAGATTTTTCAGTAACACAGATTTCAAAGTTTTGAAGGGAATTACTTTTAATGAAACCTTAGCAAGTGAGTATATTTTAGACTTGCAAGAAGTTTCTAAAACTGATTCACAAGAAATCATCTTTAAAGCAAAGATATGGAGTCAAACCCGAGAAGGTAAAATTAATTATCATTTCAGTATTGCTCAAGTTCGACTAGTGGGAGAACTACCTACCAGTCCCACTTATGAAGCATTAAATCTTGAAGAAGATAACATCATCGCGATTACTGGGAAAGATTTTTATCAATCAGGAACAACATCTCTGTTTCCATTGTTTCATGGAGATTCTTTTCAAGAACTCAAAAAGGTCTTAAACATTAGTCCTGAAAAAATCACAGCTGAGTGTATTTGGTCTGAAATTACAGATCAACAACAAGGACAATTTCCTATTGGGTGGGTTAATCCTTATTCAATTGACCTGAGTACCCATCCTTTATGGATTTGGATGCAGCATTTTCATCAAGAAATCTGCTTACCCGCAGGACAGCAAAAATATGAGCAATACACGCGGGTTCCCTGCAATACGCCTTTTTACGTTTCTTGTGAAATTAAGACGAAAACAGCAAGTAGTATAGTCGCTGATTTTATCGTACATGATGTTCAAGGAAAAGTTTGCTCGCGTCTGTTGGGAGGTAAAGGGACTATTATACCAACTCAATCCTTGAGAAGTAATTAACGAGAAAACAAGTGCAATGTCAAAGCCCTTCGAGCGCTCGTAAAGGTTAAAGGGGATGGTGGGGTTTCCTCTGGGGAACTCGGGGTCCCCACGGAGGAGCCAGCGCCGTGGGCGGGTTTCCCGACTTGAGGCGACTGGCGTTGGGGATTAGGGGCAAAGGGGGAAGGGGAATGGTTCCCCGACGCCGTATTTCTCGCGCGCATGCTCACCATACATTTTTTCTTCTGGCATAGCTAAACGGGCGGCTTGCACCCTTTCCCCCTGCCCCTTTGGTGCCTTTCCCGTCTTCGAGAGGAAGCTGACAACAAGCAATCTAACAAGAGAATACTTTTTTTCATTCACTCAAAAAAAGAAAATCAATCATGGAAAAAATAGCAATTATTGGATTTTCATGTCTCTTTCCTGATGCGAAAAATACTGAAGAATTTTGGAATAATCTTATTCAGCAGAAAGATTCCATATCATCAATCACATCTGAGGACATCGGAGTAGAACCGCAAGTTTTTTATAACCCAGTTAAAGGGAAACCAGAAAAAATCTACTCTTTAAAAGGAGGATTCATCCGCGACTTTCAGTTTGATCCAACAGGATATAAACTACCAGCAGACTTTCTGCAAAGTTTAGATAACACCTTTAAATGGTCACTTGATGTTGCCAAACAAGCTTTGCAACATAGTGGGTATTTAGGAAATGAACCTGTTCTATCAAAATGTGGAGTCATATTAGGCACTCTCTCCTTACCTACGAAATTATCCAATCAATTATTCGCTCCCATATATCAGCAGGTACTAACACCTGCATTGAGAGAACTTTTGCAGTGTGAAGACTTCGATTTGGCTGACTTGAAAGCATCACCAGAAGCCTCAATTTACAACGCAATGGTTTCCGGTTTGCCAGCTGCTATCATTGCCCAAGCCCTGTCTTTATCCAATATTCATTTATGCATTGATGCTGCGTGTTCTTCACCATTATATGCAGCGAAGCTTGCTTCTCATTATTTGTGGACACACAAAGCAGATGTGATGTTGGCTGGGGGAATTAGCTGTTCTGATCCTCTGTTTTTGCGGATGTTATTTTCTGGTATCCAAGGATATCCAGAAGACAACGATCTCAGCCGTCCTTTAGATAAATCTTCCAGAGGACTGATCACCGCTGATGGAGTTGGGATGGTTGTGCTGAAACGATATAGCGATGCAGTGCGAGATGGCGATCGCATTTATGCCACCATCAGTGGTACTGGACTCTCCAACGATGGTCGAGGAAAACATTTCCTCAGTCCCAATTCTAAAGGGCAAATTCTTGCTTTTGAACGCGCTTACAAAGAAGCACAAATCAGTCCAAAAGATATTGATTACATGGAGTGTCACGCAACTGGGACGTTGCTGGGAGATACTACAGAGTTTAACTCAATAGAAACCTTCTTTGGTCAGCATCAAGCAAATCCTCTAGTCGGTTCCGTCAAAGCAAATGTTGGTCATTTACTAGTCGCTGCTGGTTCAGTCAGCTTAATTAAAGTGCTTCTGAGTATGTCCAAGGGTGTTATCCCTCCGACACTGAAAGTACTTGACCCCATAGGAACTGAAAACAACGTCATTTCACCTGAACGAATTGTTACAAGTGCAGCTAATTGGCCCCAAAAAGCACCAGTCAAACGAGCAGCTATCAGTGCATTTGGTTTTGGTGGTACTAATGCACACATGATTTTGGAACAAGTGAGACCAGCCCCCGTCTTGGCGGTTCCCGTCACGATGGGGGACTGGCGAACCCGAAGGGGAACTGTAGAAGATGGAGAACAAGAGAATGCACCCGTGCAACCAGCCAAAGTCGCCATCGTTGGTATGGATGCCTTTTTTGGTTCCTGCAATGGATTAGATGCCTTTGACCGCAGCATTTACGATGGAAGGCAGCATTTTATACCCGTTCCTCCTGAGAGATGGCACGGCTTAGAAGACAAACAAGACTTACTCCAGAAGTACGGTTTGCCAGATGGTAAAGCACCAGTAGGGGCATACATCCAAGATTTACAAATCGATACCTTATCTTACAAAATTCCCCCGAATGAACTGTCTAAACTGAATCCGCAACAACTCTTACTTCTGAAAGTCGCCGATCGCGCCCTAAAAGATGCCCGAATCAAAGAAGGTGCAAACGTTGCAGTCATCATCGCCGCAGAGACAGAATTTTCTGTTCACCAGTTACAGCAGAGATGGAATCTGTCTTGGCAGATTAAACAAGGCTTAGTTGCTGGGGAAATTTCTTTACCAGAAGAAAAGATTACTGAATTAGAAACCATTGTTAAAGATAGTCTTCACCACACAGTAGAAACTGGCGAATATTTGAGTTACATCGCCAACATCATGGCGAGTCGCATTTCTTCCCTGTGGGATTTGACAGGTCCAACATTTACTATCTCAGCTGGAGAGAATTCCACATTCAAGGTGTTGGAAATTGCACAAATGCTACTGAGTGCAGGAGAAGTGGATGCTGTGCTTGTGGGTGCTGTTGATTTAGCTGGCGGTGTGGAAAATGTCTTGTTGCGAAATCAATTCGGACAAATCAACACAGGAGTCAATACCCTAAGTTACGACCAAAAGGCGAACGGTTGGACGGTTGGTGAAGGTGCAGCAGCAGTCGTGCTGAAGCGCCAAGATACAGCAAGAAAAGAGGGCGATCGCATTTATGCAGTTGTCGATGCTATTAGTTTTGCACAACAGCATTCTACATCTAATGACTTGCACAATCGGCTAACAATACCTGAACCAGCAGCTGTCAACTCCGTCTGTCAACAAGCTTTCCAGATAGCAGGTATCGAACCCACAGACATAGAATATTTGGAAGTTTGTGGAAGCGGTATTCCCCAAGAAGATGAAGCAGAAATCAAAGGTTTAGTTCAAGCTTATCCATCAGATAAAAATGGTCTCAATTGTGCGATCGGCAGTGTCAAAGCAAATATTGGTCACACCTATGTCGCATCCGGAATTGCCAGCCTGATTAAAACTGCTCTTTGTCTTCATCACAGATACATTCCTGCAACTCCCAAATGGTCTGGTGTCAAAAACCAAGAGATTTGGCAAGGTAGTCCCTTTTATGTCGTCCCAGAATCAAGACCTTGGTTTTTAGGCAAAGAGCCCAAAAAGCGAGTTGCAGCAATTAATAGCATGGGGATGGATGGGACTTACGCTCATGTTATCTTGTCAGAAGAACCACAGCAAGTACACCGCCCAAGCAAGTATTTAGAGCAAACACCATTATATTTGTTCCCCATTGCAGGTCAGAATCACTCAGATTTACTAGACCAGATTAGCGCTCTCAAAACAACCATCGAAAATTGTAGTTCTTTAAACGTTGCTGCTAGCCAAACTTTTGCTATCTATAAACAACATGTAGAGGCAAATTATGGGCTTGCAATTCTTGGACGCAACAAAAACGAATTAGTAAGAGAAATTGAAGCTGCTTTCAAAGGTGTAAATAATGCCTTTAAAAACGGGGAAGACTGGCAAACACCAGCAGGCAGTTATTTTACGGCTAAGCCAGTCGGTAAAAAGGGAGGTGTAGCATACGTTTATCCTGCAGCAATTAATTCTTATCTTGGTATCGGTCGCACACTCTTCCGCTTATTTCCCAGAGTTTACGATGACTTGGTCATCAAAAATCTTTTCAGTCTTTTCGCCGAAGTTTCTCAGCTTGTTTTTCCCAGAAGCTTAAATAAACTATCAACTAGGCAGTTAGAAAATCTCGAAAAGCAATTGCTTAATGATTCCTTGGCAATCCTTGAAACTGACATGGCATTTGCCAGACTCATTACTACAATTATCCGAGATGATTTCCGAATTAAGCCAAAGTATGTTTTTGGGTATAGCCTCGGCGAGACAAGCATGATGTGTTCAATGGGGGTATGGAGCAACTTTAGCGAAGGAATTAGTGCTTTTCACACATCCTCTTTGTTTGCAGACAGGATATCTGGACCGAAAAACGCTGTACGCGAATGTTGGGGATTACCATCAGCACAACAATCGCCAGACGATGATTTCTGGAGTACCTATCTTTTGATGGTAAGTCCATCCCAAGTTAAAGAATGCCTCAAAAATGAAAATCGCGTTTATTTAACTCAAATCAATACACCAGAAGAAGTTTTAATTGCTGGTGATACAGCAGCTTGTCAGAGAGTGATAAAAACTTTGGGTTGTAATGCTTTCCGCGCTCCCTTCAATCATGCAATCCATTGTGAACCAATGCGATCAGAGTACGAAGAAGTCGTTAGAGTCAACACTTTAGCGTCCCACAACATACCAGGTATTGTGTTTTATTCTTCAGCGGAGTGTCAACCCATCACATTAGAAAGCAGTGTCATCGGTCGCAATCTTGCACAAGGCTTGTGCCAACAGCTTGATTTTCCTCGCTTAGTGAACCGAGTTTATGACGATGGGGCAAGAATTTTTATCGAAGCAGGTTCTGGTAATATCTGCTCTCGATGGATTGATAAAATCCTAGAAAACAAAGAACATATAACCGTATCTGTTAATAGAAGAGGTGTAGATGACCATACTTCTATAATCAGAGCATTAGCAAAACTCTTCAGTCATCAAGTTTCTCTCGACTTATCAGCACTCTACACTCAGGCAACAGAAACATCCACTCAACTTAAACCAACTGTCAAAACTCTCACTTTAGGAAGGGGAGTTCCTCAAAGCCAGACGCCTATCGAAGGAAGTGTCCGTTCTGGAAACAGAATTCTTACCAAAATATTGAGCGACGAAAACCGTAAAAAATTCCAAAAATTAGCGATAGAAAAACCTCTTCATGTTGTTAGCAAGCAGTATCAGAACATTCCTCTTCCTACAGATTCTGAAGTCATACATTCTCATCAAGAATCAACCAGTATCCACAATGCTATAAGTCATCCCCGCAACATCTCCACATCAATACCTATGCAAGAAGAAGAAGAAAACGTGAAAAACACCACGAATAACAGTTTTGAGGCTAGAGAAGAGTTACAATATGGTGAGTTGGCTGAAAGTCAAAAAATCATTAATCCATCCATTCTTCCTCCAATTACCACAACTCATAAACTTAAAAAATCAGTACCTCTAAATAACTTACATCTGTCTCAGTACGAAAAGTTCAGCAATAACCATTATCGGGTTCATAAAACTCACGCTAACTTCTTAAAAGCCCGACAAGAATTCAGCAAACAAATCAGTGAAATGATTCAACTACAACTAGCTTGTGCTGAAAACTTGCTCAATCAGTAATAAGTGATAGGTTATAGGTTTTCCTGTAACCTGTCCCCTACCTCCTATCCTTTGTTCCCTATTCTCTCTCCTCTGTCTCGTCTGTTAATAATTTAAGGGAATCGCCACTGTGAAAATCGAAGATGCAGTACTAGGTGAATACAATAACGGTCTTAACTTTTTTGGTAACTCCTTCAATCACAATGAAGTTTGGAAAGGTTCTTTAGATTGTGTTGCTTTTGAACAATCAGCCATCAAAGATAAATTACTGAATATAAATAAACCTTGTTACGTCGTAAGAGTAGCAGAAAAAATTGGTGTCACCAACGAGGGTTATTCTTGTCCTACTGATAATGGGAAAACAGGACAAGTAGAATTGTTGATGACAACTCCACCCATGCCAACACATCATTTAGGAGATCCGAGTTTTCTTGCCTCTCATGGTGTAAAATATGCTTATACAACTGGTGCGATGGCTGGTGGTATTGCATCACAAGAGATGGTCATTGCACTAGGAAAAGAGAAAATATTGAGTTCTTTTGGTGCTGGTGGTTTAAGTCCAGACCGTCTTGAAGCAGCTATTAACTGTATTCAACAAGCCTTACCTCAAGGTCCCTACGCTTTTAATCTCATTCATAGTCCGAATGAACCTGCTATTGAACGTCGTGCTGTGGAGTTATACCTCAAATATGGGGTTAGAACCATAGAAGCCTCAGCATTTTTGGACTTGACTCCCAATATTGTTTATTACCGTGCGGCTGGGTTAGGCGTGAATGCAGCCAATCAAATTGAAATTAAAAACAAAGTCATTGCCAAAATTTCTCGTCGAGAAGTCGCCAGTAAATTTCTCCAACCTGCACCTTTAAAAATTCTGAAAGAACTGGTTGAAAAAGGACTTATTAGTGAGTTCCAAGCAAATCTTGCATCTCAACTTCCTGTTGCCGATGATATTACTGTAGAAGCTGATTCTGGGGGACATACAGATAATCGTCCTCTCGTTTGTCTTCTGCCTTCTATTTTGGCATTAAAAAATGAAATTCAGGAAAAATATCGCTACTCAACACCTATTAGAGTTGGAGTCGCGGGAGGAATTGGGACACCAGAATCAGCAATAGCCGGCTTTATGATGGGTGCTGCTTATGTCGTCACTGGTTCTGTTAATCAATCGTGTGTTGAAGCTGGAACTTCTCAACATACCAAGCAATTGTTAGCACAAGCAGAAATGGCTGATATGATGATGGCTCCAGCGGCAGATATGTTTGAAATGGGAGTCAAACTTCAAGTTTTAAAAAGAGGAACTATGTTCCCTATGCGAGCGCAAAAACTGTATGAGATATACAGAAATTATAACTCACTTGAAGATATCCCAACTGAGGAAACAGAGAAATTAGAGAAACAGATTTTTCGTCAGAGTATTGCTCGGATTTGGGAAGAAACTGCAACTTATTTATCTCAAAGAAATCCAGAAAAACTCGCGAAAGCAATCAATAATCCCAAAATTAAAATGGCAGCAATTTTTCGCTGGTATTTAGGATTATCTTCTCGCTGGTCTAGTTCTGGAGAAAAGGGTCGAGAAGTCGATTATCAAATTTGGTGCGGTCCAGCAATGGGTAGCTTTAATGACTGGGTTCGTGGTTCTTATTTAGCTGAGCCAAAAAATCGCCGAGTGGTTGATGTTGCTCATCATATCATGACCGGATCAGCATATTTATACCGCATTCAAAGTTTAAAACTTCAAGGACTGCAAATCTCAGATGATTACTGTCACTATCATCCAGTGAGTTTTACTGGCTAGCGCTACATAAAGGATTTTAAAAAATCGTAGACTATTTTCTTAGAGGTGTCTCAATAATGGCTTCAAAACAGTCTCATACGGCGGAAGAAATTCAAGCATGTTTAGTGTCTATTCTTGCTGAGGCACTGAAAATCGCACCTGATGAAATCAATGTTCAAGATTCATTAGAAAACTACGGTTTGAACTCAGCCCAAGCTATGCTTCTCATTACCCAAGCAGAAAAAATGCTGGGATTTGAAGTCTCTCCAATGCTGCTGTGGCATTACCCAAATATTGAAGCACTTTCCGAGCGTTTAGCTGAAGAATCGCAAGATTTAGAGTCACAAGTTGAAGACAAAGTGACCCCTCGAACCAATCTTTCTGTTTCCAAAACGACAACGGTAAATTTGCAGACAGAAGCTGTTCTAGACTCGAACATTCGTCCTTCATTGAGTTATAAATTTACCACGGAACTAAATAATGTCTTCTTAACTGGAGGAACAGGCTTTTTAGGTGCTTTCCTAATTGATGAACTACTACGGACGACTGATGCAGATATCTACTGCTTAGTACGTGCTACGACTTCTGAGGAAGGGAAGCAGAAGCTAAAGAAAAACTTGCAACAATATTTACTTTGGAATGAAGAGTTCAGCCCCAGAATTATTGCTATTCCTGGAGATTTATCTCAGCCACTCTTAGGGATGAGTACGGAAGGGTTTGAAATGCTGGCAGCTAATCTTGACGCTGTGTATCACAGTGCTGCCATGCTGAACTATGTCTATCCCTACTCAGCATTGAAGACTGCGAATGTTCTGGGAACGCAGGAAGTCATACGCTTGGCAAGTTCAATCAAAGCCAAACCTCTACATTACGTTTCCAGTGTTGCTGTTTTTGAATCACCTGCTTATGCTGGCAAAGTTGTTAAAGAACAGGATAACTTTGACCATTGGGAAGGTATTTTTCTGGGTTACTCCCAGACGAAGTGGGTTGCCGAAAAGTTAGTCAAAATTGCAGGCAATCGCGGACTTCCCGTTACCATCCACAGACCACCATTAATAGCAGGGCACAGTCAAACAGGTATATCTAACACCCATGATTTTACCAACTTGATGATCAAAGGTTGTCTTGAGATGGGATGTTTTCCAGACGTGGACTATATGCTGGATATGTCTCCTGTAGACTATGTGAGTCAGGCGATCGCCTATCTATCAAGACAAAAAGAATCCATAGGCAAAGCTTTCCACTTGCAACATCCTGAACCTATCTCCTTAAAGATGTTAGTTGAGTGGATGCACTCGTTTGGTTTCCCAATTGAATTGGTTCCTTACGATGAGTGGCAAACAATGTTGGTAAAAAATGTCACTTCCCAACAAAATCCTTTGTACACACTGCGACCATTCTTGCTTCAGAAGTGGTCTCAAGAAGGACTCACCATTCCAGATTTGTACCTGCAAGCGAAAAGACCAATTATTAGCTGCCAAGATACTCTTAAGGCACTTGCTGGAAGCTCTATTGCTTGTCCACCAATAGACTCTAGATTGTTTCTGACATACTCTTCTTACTTGATTTCCAGCGGTTTCTTGAACGTTGCATAAAACGACAAGATTCAAAGGGGTGTAAGCCAAGATAGGTGTAGGGGTATAGGGGTGTAGGGGTGTAGGGAAAATGCATTTATATTCCTATCCCTTTACACCCTTACACCCATAGCTTTTATAATTTAATTGACAAGTTGGGTTGAGGCAGATGCAAAACCCAACAATTTTTTTTGCTGATACTAAACAGGCAAAGACGCAAAGTTCTTCTGAGCGCCTTTGCATCTTTGCGTGAGATTTAAACAGTGAGCAGTGAGTCCAGCGCGCATGAGGCGTTTTCCCGCCGTAGGCGACTGGCTCACTGATAACTGATTTAACAAAAACTATTTTAAAATTGTCAAATCTTGCTGTTAGCAATGCTGGCAACACTGCCATCTCAATTAAATGGCAATGTCTATGAACCGCGTATCAATACTGCCAGCACTTCAAATTCAAGCCATAACCTTCCACCGCAACAACTGCAACAGAATTGTTATCAGGTACAAGCTCTAGCAGGCTCCACTGTTGCTCTGTTTTTAGCTTTGCTGGTCCTCCTGGAGTGAGAGAAACTTCTATTTGCTCTAGTTGAGCAATTCCTACTCCAGTGGCTTTTAAATATGCTTCTTTGCAAGTCCAGTAGCGGAAAAACACCTGTTGCATTTGATGGGGAGGAAGCCCACACATCACTGCATATTCCCCAGGTGAAAAGTATCGTTTCGCAAGGGCGAGAACGTCGGAAATTGGGCGGACGTACTCTAGATCTACTCCCACGAGGCGATCGCAACTCACTGCACACAGAGCTAACCCTTGCGAATGAGTTAAGTTAAACCATATTTTACTATCAGCAAATGTATCTGCTAACACTGGCTTGCCAGAGGATTCATAACAGAACTGCAACTCTTGCGGTTCTACACCCAAATAGCGACCCAATATTGTTCGCAGTATACCCCGACCAGCAATAAAACGTTGTCGATGCTGTTCTTTATAGAACCGCTTCGCTCGACAAACTTCGTCGCTGGAAAGGGTTGCTGTCAAATGTTGCAACTGTGTTTCTGGTCTGTCAAGGTCGATTCGCCAGACATGAATTTCATCCTGCAACAAAGTTAAATCTGCCGATGCAGGTAGCCACAAATGATTATTAACAGTCATTGAGTCACGCAGTAATAGTCAGCTAATGTCTGAATTAGATACTTAAATTTCGAGAGGACTGATAGCTAGCACCGGTATCGAACGCCCTCCGGGAACGCCCGTCGCTTGGCTGTCGGGAAAGCCTCCCGCAGCGCTGGTCTCACCGGTGTGAACTATTATCCCTAACTCATTGTCCAGTAATTTACCACTCCTGCGACAAGATGTAGAGGAGGCAGTGGGTTGCGGTGAGGCAGTGCCCTTCGGGGAGAACCTCCGGTTCCGCTGCGCTAACGCAGTCGCCTACGGAGGGAGACCCTCCTGCAGCGCTGTCTCATCGTGCAGGGGGTTCCCTTCGTGCATGCAAACCGCCGTGATATGTGGATTTAGCCCAGTTTCCCCTCGTCTGGGTTTTCATCAGAAAACCCCAATCTCACACTCAAATTAAAGTCAAACGGTCTTGTCGCTTTTTTCAAGAGATACAAGAAAAAGTGCGTTGTCAAAATCAGTTTTGCTTTTTGACTTCCCGTTATTATACAGCTTTTAATGGTTATCCTAATAGTTTTTTTGTAACCGATTTTTAATTTTTTAACTATATAATAAGTTCTTCTAATATCAAGACCGCCTCGGTTCACAATTGAACTGAGGCGGTCTAATTTCGAGATTATATTACTATCTCTTTCTGATTTGATTGATAATTACACCTGTTGCTGCACCTGTTGCTGCACTGCCAAAGGTACCTCTACCACCGTTAGTAATACCATTAGTAGCTGCACCGGCGGCTGCACCTACTCCAGCATCTTGAATGACGCTGCGTTGCCGCCTTTCTTTAGCAGTGCCTCTAAGACCATTAGCACCATTGATAGCAGCACCAGTACCAGCACCATTAATGGCACCCTTTACCACGTTACGTCCTCTAAGGATGCCAGAGACAGCGCCAACACCGGCTCCAATGGCTGTATCCTCAAGGATTTTATCATCAGCAGACGCAGGTCGAGCTGGAATAAAACTAACACCAGTTAAAGTTGCAGCCAATAGGCTGGGCATAAATGCGCGTTTCAAAATTTTGTTCATAGAATCACCTTTTCAACTCATCAAGCGACTAGATAAAAGTTGAGGTTGTTCCTGTTTTTACCTTTTCTCTAGTCTAGACAATGAAAAACTTTTTCTCCATGAAAATGCTTTCATAATTACCGTACCTTTTATTCAAAAAACCTGAATCCACTCTTGGACATAATACTCAGTCCAGATACCATTTTGCCAATACGGATCGGCTTCTACTAATTGGCGTACGATCGCTTCGTTTTCCGCTTCATAAATGCCAAAAACTTTAGTGACATCTGTCGTAGGACCAATAGTAACTAACACACCGGATTCTTTCTGTTTTGCTAGTCCATCTAGATGTGCTTGACGGTAAGGGGCGCGTTTTTCCAGAACGTCTTGGCAGTAAGTTCCCCACATGACATATTTAGGCATAATTTTACGAAATCAAAATCCAAAAAATCAAAGTTCAACAAAACAGGAATAAACAAGAGCAAAAAATTTCTTTAGTTTTCACTCTTGTTTCTTGTGGCTTAACTCCTCAAAGTTACGCCAAATTTCTCCGCTAGGGCTTCGCGGACTTTATTATGTACTGGTTCAACTTCGCTATCGGTGAGGGTGCGATCGCTTACTCTATAAATCAAGCGAAATGCCAAACTCCGCTGTCCTTGGGGCACATGCTCCCCGCGATATTCATCAAACAATTCTACAGATTTCAGTAATTCTTTACCTGCTTTGGTGATGACTTTTTCAATTTCAGCAACACTCACCTTAACAGGCGCAAAGAAAGCAATATCTCGGTCTGAGGCTGGATAAGTGGAGTAAGGGTGGAATTGTGGTGTTAAGATTTCATCTTCATCCAGAGAATCCAAAAGCACATCTAAATCCAACTGGAACAGGTAGACTGAATCTGGTAAACCTTTTTTTTGCCGCAGTTGGGGATGCAATTGCCCAAACAGACCAAGTCTATTACCTCCGATCCATAGGGAAGCTGTGCGTCCTGGGTGCAAGCGGGAATCTCTGCAATCAGGTTGATATTCTACCTGCAAGCCAAACTGTTGAAACACATTTTCTAAAATACCTTTGGCTTCAAACCAAGTCATTGGTTGCGGGCGATCGCTTCTTGTCCACTTGCTAAAGGAAATATCGCCTCCCATAATCCCAGCAATAACGTCTGTTTCTTGCAAACCTTCTTCTTGCCAGAAAATTCGTCCAATTTCAAAGCCGTTCAGCGAACCATTACCCTGTTCCAGGTTGTATTGAAATGCATCAATTAATCCCGATATCAAGTCAGTTCGCAACGCCGAATATTCAACAAATAACGGATTTGCCAGGACAATTTGTCTATCTTCCCCAGGTTTTACCAAGGAATAGTGGATTAATTCTGTCAATCCTTCTGCTCGCAATAGTGCTCGTAACTTGCGAACCAATTCTTGATCAACAGGCAAATAACCTGCTTCTGCCTTGTCTGGTAAGGTGTCGCAAAAGCGATCGTAGCCGTAGAGACGAGCAATTTCTTCAATTAAGTCTATTTCCCGTTCTAAGTCGCGGTAACGATAGGGAGGTACGGAAACTGTCCACCTGTTATCGGGTATGGAAGTCAACTGACATCCCAATGCTGTGAGGATGCGTTCAACATCTGAGCTTTGGATTTCTCCTGTTTCCTCACCTAAATCGGTTGGTCCGAGAACTTGGTTGACTCGATCCAAGCGTAATTCAATCGAACGCGACCAAGTTGAACGATCAGGACGAGAATCATTAATTTCTTGATGTATGATAACTCCTCCAGACAGTTCGCGAAAGAGCGATAATGCACGACGAGTTGCGACTTCCAACTCAGCGCGGTTGACTCCCCGTTCGTATCTTCCAGAAGACTCGCTTCTTAAACCAACACTACGGGAAGAACGGCGAATGGCGACGGAATCAAATAGCGCTGCTTCTAAAACTAGGTTTTGAGTTCCATCATGGACTTCGGTTTCTTCACCACCCATAACTCCTGCGATCGCAACAGGTTTATCATTAGCGGTGATCAGCAAATTTTGTGTAGATAGAGTGCGAGTTTGTCCATCGAGAGTTTTGAGAGTTTCCCCAGCGTTGGCGAAGCGGACACCGATCGCCAGATTCTCACTTCCAGCAACCGATTGTAAACGGTTAGCGTCAAAAGCGTGTAGTGGCTGTCCCCATTCCAACATTACATAGTTAGTAATATCTACGATATTATTGATGGGTCGCACTCCAGCAGCACGCAAGCGCTGTTGCAGCCACTCAGGTGATTGTGCAATTTTTACCTGGTCAATCACCGTGCCAATGTATGCTGGGCAAGCTTGTGTATCAGCTATTTTTAAAGTTAAATTAAACCCACCATTGGAAATAGAAACTTCACCTGCTTGGGGAAGCGTTAGCTTTGCCCCTGTCAAGGCTGTGACTTCCCGCGCGATACCAACCATACATAAGGCATCAGCACGGTTAGCAGTCGCCGTGACATCTAAAATTACATCATCTAAACCTAACAGTGGACGTACATCGCTACCAAGTGCCAAGTTCTCTTGAGGAAAAATATGAATTCCGTCTACATCATTGGGCAAACCCAGTTCCTTGAGGGAACAAATCATCCCCTGTGATGGAACTCCTCGTAGTTTCGCGGGTTTAATTTTTAAATCGATGTTTGGTAAGTAGGTGCCTACAGTTGCTACGGGTACGTAAATATCTGCCCGGACATTGGAAGCACCACAAACGATATTTAAAGTTTCATCCGTACCGATATCGACTTGGCAAACACTTAATTTGTCGGCGTTGGGATGCGGTTGTCGTTCCAGCACTTTCCCCACAACAACGCCTGTAGCCCAAGTGCGGCGATCTTCAATATCTTCTACCTCAAACCCAGATAGTGTCAGCGTTTGTGCTAATTCTTCTGGGCTAAGTTTCAACTCCACTAGTTCTTGCAACCATTTCAGTGAGATACGCATGGTCTTGTGTTGCCTTGTCTGAAATCTAAGCTAAATTAATGCATAGACTATTCTAGAACTATTCCACGAAGTTCCTCACACATTTTGGAATTATGCACTCCATTAGCTGCTTTACCTATTACTCTTTTAAACGGCAAGCAAACTTTGCCTATTATTGAAGCTTATTTTGAGTTTAATCATCTTAAACATCTCTATCGTCAGGGTTGGCTAAACCACGGTATTGAACCAAAGTCTTGTGAAAGTGTTGCCGAACACTCATTTTGTGTGGCATTATTAGCTTTATTTTTGGCTGATGAATATCACCTTGAATTAGACACAACTAAGGTCATTCGTATGGCTTTAATCCATGATTTAGGAGAAGTATATGCTGGGGACTTTACTCCAAAAGATGCAATAGAACGAAATCATAAATATCAACTAGAAAAGGAGTCTATTCTTCAAGTACTGAACAAACTTCCTCATGGATTAGAGTGGATTGCTTTATGGGAGGATTACGAAAAGGGGGAATCTCCTGAATCACAGTTTGTTCATCAACTTGACCGATTAGAGATGGCTTTACAAGCTAGTGTATACGAACACTTGGGGCTAGCAAATTTACCAGTATTTTTTGAAAGTGCCAATCAAGTTTTGTCCGCACAGCAACTAAAATCTATATTTACAGCACTAAAAAATTTAAGGGATTAAACTCAAATCAGCCAGCAAAATACGAAAAAATTTACATTAACTAATATACACACTAAATAATCTGATCAGCATTTTTTACATCCTAATTACTAGATTGTTTATTTAGTAATTAATAGCTTCATCACTAAGCCAAATACGTAAACACAATTTTGAGTAAATCCGCACGAGAAAAAGGCTTAGTTAAATATCCAGAAGCTCCAACTAATCTTGCTTTGACTCGGTCTACAAGTCCTTTGTTTCCTGTCACCATAATGATGGGAGTTTTTTTGAACATTGAATTATTTCGGACGATTCGGCATAATTCATAACCATCCATCCCGTCCATATTCAAATCCAGTAATATTAAGTCTGGTTTGTACCTAATAACGGACATAACGGCTTTGAGTGGATCATTGATTGTCACGACAGAAAAATTTTCATCTTCTAAAAAGCGGCTAATTTCTTTAAGCATGGTGGGACTATCATCTACAGAAATAACTTTGTAGACTTTTCGTGGGGTGACAGTAGCGGAAGTTCCTGCTTCATGTTTCAGATTGTTGTTATTGGATATTGTTGATTTCGGAATTTGTTCCTTATCTGGAGAAACTGGAGTTTGTCGCTGTTGAGTAGCGGTATGACTTGCAGAAATAGCAGACTTATCCGAATATGTGGTGCGAGTTGACCCTACTTCTGAATCAAGCAGTTTAGTTTGAGCTGATTCCGTAACAGAACGAGAAACTGCTATCACATCTGTAAAAGTCTTTGGTAATTTATCAAAGGGTGGATCTGGCTCATGTAATAGTATAGTGCCATTTAAAATATGAGGGTATAATGTTTTGGCTAGTTGGACTTCGTCTTGATTCATAATCACTGACAAGTGTCGCAAACTAAAACCCTTCATCCACTCAGTTAACTGAGGGTCTATTCCTGATAATTTATTTGGACTATCTGTGGTTTTAATTAACAAATATGGACGTTGATAGGGAGAAGAAATTTGGGGTCCCAAGGAATGCCAATTCTGCAACTTTTGTTGGCAACGTTCCGCAATTTTTTCGGCATCAAGCTTGCAAATAGTTGGAACTCGACAATCAGAATCTTTTAATGTAAAAGTCGCTTCTTTGGTTAAAAGATATGACTCCAGCACTTCTTTTACCAATTCTTGAATCAGGACTGCTGCTTGTGTAGAATGTAAATATCGTTCGCTTACTAACCAGCAAATAGCTTGATACTCTGGAGGTAGTGGAGCAGGAATCAATTCATCTTGAGTATCACTGTCATGGATGATTGATTGACTTTTGGTATCTGGTTCAAACATCAAACGTAATTGAACACGAACCTCACCGACGATGCTAGGAACATGATGGCTTAAGCGACGCAAATGACGTTCCAAGCGATCAAACGGTTCAACTGAATTAGTCGCATATGTTATTTTTCCTTGCTCTAGATATATTGACCAGGAAATAGAACTGCTAAACACTTGTAAACAAGTACTCTCAGAACAATTAGATAGATGTCTCAATAAGCTTAGAGGACGTAGTTTGGTAAATGTGCCAAAATTCTTCATTTCTCTAGAGATTTTCTGTAAAAGGAGACCGATTGTTGAAATGTTCGAGTGATCGGTAATAAATAATAGTATCTCTCTAACTTTGAGATTTATTTATACAGAATTTTTCTCGTAATTTGAGTTATATACATATATTACAAGCTAGAAAGGGATATTATAGCTTGTATATTACATGTTTTTGTAACATGACTAACAAAGTAAATTTTTCAAGTTTTTTAAACAAAAAACAACTGAGTATGAGTTCTATGCGAGTGGGTGGGGAGTCAGGTGTTGGATTTCCAACCAAAATTTTGAAAAAGTGGTTGCGCTCTCACTGGTTGAACATAGGGGTCTTTTTACAGTCCAGTCAGCCTTAGTAATCCAACTAGCTATCGTGGGGCTTGACAAATAACCGAATTAAGGCTGACTGGACTCCAGACAAAATACGTCCAATTTCCCACTTATTGTACTCCCAGTTGTAGTTGCTGAATTTTGCATGATCCTTGTTGAATTTTAATTAGTTAATTAAGCTAACAGAAAAGTGGTGATCTGAGTCATTTGATAAACTTCAATTAGTTCTTTTCATCATTCATCCTACCTTTCTACATCGAATCTTTAAATTTCTACGTCAGCAAAGGTACTGAGATACTGTATCGTATACGTATTACGTATAAAACTCGTTTTTCTTGCACATAAGATCATACTGACGAATTGTTGGCTCAGCTTTACTTCAATTCTGTCTGAGATAAAATTCAACCAAAAATTTGTCATGAATTTAGCGGCGGAATTTTTGTTAAAGAAATAGTAAGCTATCTGAACCAAGATAAATTAGATATGGTTTTGTCGGTGCTATAAACTATATACTTTGAGGAAAAGGAAAGCTAAGCTTTGGACTATAACATAACACAAAAAGTTATGCATGATACATTAAAACTTGATGAAGTAGTGGAGTTTGCTGAAAATCCAGAACCTCGTTGCCCTTGTGTACTACTTCTAGATACATCTGGCTCAATGCAAGGTGTAGCATTAGATTCATTAAATCAGGGTTTACAGAGTTTCAGGGAAGAATTAACAAAAAATGCTTTAGCGGCAAGGAGGGTTGAAGTAGCAATAGTTACTTTTGATAGTCATGTCAATGTAGTACAGGACTTTGTGACTGCTGACCAATTCAGTCCGCCACTACTCACAGCACAAGGACTGACGAGTATGGGTATTGGAATTCATAAAACCTTGGACATGATTCAAGAACGAAAAGCTCAATATCGTGCCAATGGTATTGCTTACTATCGTCCTTGGGTATTTATGATTACTGATGGTGAGCCACAAGGCGAGTCTGAAGATGTTGTACAGCAAGCAGCGCGGCGTCTACAAGAGGATGAATCGAGGAAAGGTGTAGCATTCTTTACTGTAGGTGTAGACAATGCGAATATGACGCGGCTAAGTCAAATAGCTGTACGTACACCCTTAAAACTCCAAGGACTCAATTTTGTTGAAATGTTTGTTTGGCTATCAGCCAGTATGTCAGCGGTTTCTCATTCCAAAGTAGACGAACAAGTGGCACTACCACCTATTGGTTGGGGTTCTGTTTAGTAGAAGATGTGACAAAATGCTCAAAAAAGAGCACTAACCAAAGATCATCTATGAACACTTCTAAACAAAGACCTCATTGGCGGGTAGTAGCTGCATCGGTATGTGGAACAAGTCATTTGAAGAACAAACAATTGTGTCAGGATGCTCACCATTGGCAGATTTTGCCAGATAATATCTTAGTGGTTGCGGCAGCGGATGGAGCAGGTAGTGCAAGCATGGGTAAGGTGGGAGCAATGATTGCTGTGGAAACAGCGATAGAAAACATCTCTATCAAAGAATTTTCTCGACGAACATTAGTCGATGATAATGCTGTGCGCTCACTTTTGACCGAGGCAATAATTGCTGCTAAGAAAGCTGTCGAGGAAGAAGCCGTCGCTTCCCAGAAGCAGTCCTTGGATTTGGCAAGTACGCTGATTATTGCGTTGGCAACACCAGAATTTGTGGCAGTGGCACAAATTGGGGATGGTGTGGCAGTGGTAAGAGATTTTCAGGATAACCTGATCGCGCTGACCATACCTGACAGTGGTGAATATATCAACGAAACAGTTTTTTTGACCTCACCGACAGCCCTAGATGCTGTGCAACTAAGATTATGGCGTCAGGCAGTAGCCAATGTTGGTATCCTCACAGATGGACTACAAATGCTTGCCATGAATATGGCAGTGGGAGTTCCTCATAAACCATTCTTCCTTCCACTATTTGACTTCGCAGCGAATGCTGATGACAAAACAGTGGCAAGAGAGCAGTTAGTGAGGTTTTTGCGTTCCGAGCGAATCACGCAACGTACAGATGATGACTTGACACTCATAATTGCTGCTTTGAGTGATTAATAAACAGGCGTGCAAATTCGTTTGTCTGGAAGTGTATAAACTCATAGGTATCTATAAAAATATATCATGCAGGTACTACGTTGTCTTCCCAACCAACAAATCAGTAATGTCAGCCTGACCGTCAGTTTAGGACGAGGCGGTGAGGCCTGCATATACACAGTACCAACAGATGCTGGTTTAGTGGCGAAGGTTTACCACAAACCAACACCTGCCCAAGCTCGTAAACTGGAGGTCATGCTTGCCCACCCGCCAGACAACCCAACCGCCAGCTTGGGGCATATTTCAATTGCTTGGCCGATTGAATTGTTGCGATCGTCGAACCCAAGCCGTGAGGTGATAGGCTTTTTGATGCCGCGCATTCAGGGAATGCGTCCAATCATCGACTTTTACAATCCTAGAACTCGCCGCCAGCAGTGTCCTTTGTTCAACTATCAGTACTTAATCCGCACTGCTCGCAATCTCGCTTCGGCTTTTGCCGCGTTACACGAGCGCGGATACTGTGTTGGTGATGTAAATGAATCCAATATCCTGGTTAGTGATATGGCATTGGTGACAATAGTAGACACCGATTCATTTCAGGTAAAAGATCCAGAAAATGGAGTCATTTATCGCTGTCATGTAGGGAAAGCAGAATTTACCCCACCAGAACTTCACAACAAAACTTTTGCTCAGTGCGATCGCAATTTCAGTCATGACTTGTTTGGGTTAGCGGTACTGATATTTCAACTTTTGATGGAAGGGACACACCCATTTTCCGGGATTTATCAAGGAGCAGGTGAACCTCCACCATATGAAGGACGTATTGTAGCCGGACATTTTACCTACAGTCAAAAGCGTCGCGTACCTTACATTCCAACACCCATCGCACCTCGTTGGGATATTCTTCCTCCGGGTTTACAGGAACTATTTATACGTTGTTTTGAGGATGGTCACAACAACCCGCAGATACGCCCCAATGCTCAAACTTGGCTCACAGCACTCGCTGATGCTGAAAACTCGCTCATCAGCTGCACTGTTAACCCCCAACATCGCTATAGTAACCACTTGGACAAATGTCCTTGGTGCGAACGTACATTGCGATTAGGTGGACGTGATCCATTCCCATCTTTAAAGGCGATCGCAAATAAAGAACATTTACAACCGCGAGTACCAAAGAAAAAACGCCAAACTCAAGTTACTCGTACGCCACAACCAACCAGTCCATTCACCAACACTCCTTATCGTAGTTCTGTCTTTACCCAAAAAATTCCTTACTATAAACCTCAGAAAAAGCAGAATTTATACCCTGTTGTTTTCTGCTTGCTTGGTCTTGTTGGTGCCTTGGGGTATTTGGATTTAATGGTGAAATTCACAAATCGCCCCTTTCTTGTTGAAAATTCTTACGCTCGGCAAAATTTGATTTCTTTGCAACAAAAGAAAACCCACAACAATCAAAATTTTGCTGATTACTACAAGCAGGGCCATGCTTCATACAAAGTCAAAGATTACCAACAAGCAATTGAAAATTTCACTCAAGCAATACAAAAAGATCCAAAATACGCAAAAGCTTATGTAAACCGTGGCAATGCTCACTACAACCTCAAAGAGTATGAAGCGGCACTTGCAGATTACACTCAAGCAATTGGAATCAATCCCACGGAAATAAAAGCGTATGTCAATCGAGGAAATTCCCGCTATATGCTTGCTGAATATAGTAGCGATCCAGACAAAGAGTATAATCTAGCAATTGCAGACTATAACAATGCCCTGCGTCTTAATCCGAATGAAGTAGAAGCATACATCAGACGAGGTGTTGTTCGTTCACAAGTTGCTAAATACAGTGGCGATTCTCAAAATGAGTATAAAAAAGCAATTGCTGACTTCAATCAGGCACTTACTTTGAATTCCTCAAAAGCCGAAGCTTTCTTTCAGCGAGGTTTGGTACGTTATCAAGTAGCACAATATAGCAGTGATTTTGAGCAAGAATATAAACAGGCAATTGCTGACTTTGATCAGGCATTAAATATCAATTCCAAACTGTCAAAAGTTTATTTAAAACGAGGTATTGTCCGCTACGAACTTGCACAATATGGCGGTGGTAAATCTAGTCAGTATAATAAGCAAGCAGTTGATGATTTGCAGAAGGCTGCTAAAATATCTTTGGAACAAGAGGATATGGAGAATTACCAACAAGCATTAAGCAGCATCTGTGTTGTCGTTGAAAACAAATGCGATACTTTTTTGCAAACCACCACGAATACATCCTCAAAAAGCAACTAAGTACGGCACTACCCCACCAAAATTCTGATCTGAGAAAACCTCGGATCAGATCTGTGTAAAAATTAAAAGCTGGGTTTGCGCCAACATGCGTTGTTAGTATTGATTATTTTGTGTGTTCGCAATTCTGTAACAAGTTATTTTTTACTATTATCAAAAACAGCAAGACTTGGTTATTTTTTCTGTCTTATCTTGCATTTTTTTAAACCTTATTTAGTGCTCTTATCTGTAGATTTAAGATAGTTACAAAGCTTGTTCATTTTTTCATACTTAAGATAGATTTATTTATATTGTCTTCATACTTAAGCGTAAATTTACGGCTAAATTATATACTGAGAAAATTAAAAACAACTTTTTCTCCACTTAGCGCATGAAAAGTTGATAACTCATCTACCTAGAAACCTAGAGATAAGTTTATGAAAGCAGTAATTCTGGCTGGAGGTCTTGGTACACGTATCAGTGAAGAAACGAGCATCAAACCCAAGCCTATGGTGGAAATTGGTGGTAAGCCTGTATTATGGCATATTATGAAAATTTATTCCAGCTACGGCATAAATGAATTTATTATTTGCTGTGGTTATAAAGGTTACGTCATTAAGGAGTATTTTGCCAACTACTTCCTACATATGTCAGACGTAACCTTTGACATGCGATTTAACCAGATGAACGTGCATGCAGGTAAAGCAGAACCCTGGCGTGTCACCTTAGTAGATACAGGTGACAACACAATGACGGGTGGACGGTTGAAGCGAGTCAGAGAGCATATTGGTAATGAAACTTTTTGCTTCACCTACGGTGATGGCGTTAGTGATGTCAATGTTGAAGAATTAATTAATTTTCACAAAAAACAAAATAATTTAGCAACAATGACAGCAGTTCAACCACCCGGACGTTTTGGTGCTATTGTCTTAGGACAAGAACAAACAAAAATCACTAGTTTTCGGGAAAAGCCAGAGGGAGATGGAGCTTGGATTAATGGTGGTTATTTTGTGTTAGAGCCAGAAGTCATCAATTTCGTTAATGATGATTCTACTATTTGGGAGCAGACACCATTAGAAAAGCTGGCAGAAATGGAACAGCTATCTGCTTACAAGCATAATGGATTTTGGCAACCAATGGATACTTTGCGAGATAAAAATTATCTTGAGGATTTGTGGAAGAATAATAAGGCTCCTTGGAAGGTATGGTGAGATAAAAGAAAAAGGTACATTCATTCTTCACTCATCGTTCTTGATTTTTTACAATTCATTCTTGATTCATACTTCTATATTCCGGGAGCTAGAGTACTCATGTATGACTTCGCGATTATAGGTGGAGGAATTGTTGGTCTTTCCACCGGTATGGCTTTAGGTAAGCGCTATCCTAATGCTCGCATTCTAGTTTTAGAAAAAGAGAGCAATTGGGCTTTTCACCAAACTGGTAATAATAGTGGCGTCATTCATTCTGGTATTTACTACAAGCCGGGTAGTTTCAAAGCTAAATTTTGCCGTGACGGTTGTCGTTCAATGGTGGAATTTTGCCAGGAACATGGAATTGAGCATGAAATTAGCGGAAAGGTCATAGTTGCTACTAATGAAACAGAGTTACCTCGCCTAGAAAATCTTTACACGCGAGGTTTAGAAAATGGCATAGACGTAAAGAGAATAACTCCAGAGCAAGTCAGAGAAATTGAACCTCATGTGACTAGCGTTGGGGGAATTCTAGTTTCTTCAACTGGTATTGCGAATTACAAGCAAGTTTGCTACAAATATGCCGAAATAATTAAACAGCAGGGAGGAGAACTGCGTCTCAATACCAAGGTTGAAAAAATAGTTATCAGTGGAAAACATCAGGTATTAGAAACGAACTGTGGAACTTTTGAAACTCGCTTTGTGATCAATTGTGCTGGATTACATAGCGATCGCGTTGCCAAAATGGGCAAAACTGATCCCAAAGCAAAAATTGTTCCTTTCCGGGGAGAGTATTACGAACTGACACCAGAAAAACGCTACTTGGTGAAAGGTTTGATTTACCCAGTTCCTAATCCAGACTTTCCCTTCTTGGGTGTCCATTTTACACGCATGATTGATAATAGCGTACACGCAGGACCAAACGCAGTCTTAAGCCTTAAGCGCGAAGGCTATAACAAAACAGACTTTGACTTGCGTGATTTTGCAGAAGTGATGACTTATCCTGGTTTTTGGAAACTCGCAGCCAAACACGCTGACGAAGGAATTCAAGAAATTATTCGCTCCTTTAGTAAAGCAGCTTTCACCAGAAGTTTGCAAAAACTCATTCCTGAAGTTCAACAAGAGGATTTAGTTCCTACTCACGCAGGTGTTCGCGCCCAAGCACTGATGAATGATGGCAAACTGGTAGATGACTTTTTGATTGTTCAAGGTCAAAACTCTGTTCATGTTTGTAATGCCCCTTCCCCAGCAGCAACATCTTCCATAGAAATAGGCAAAGCAATTGTTGCCCAAATCCCCCAACAGCCGCATCTCAAGGCTGTAGTCACTCAAGTCTAAAATATTTTGCTTGCCTGTACTTGCTTAAGTTCATAGTGTTAAGAAAAAGTACAGGCATAGTGGCATCTTTCAATTTGCGAGAACATCTAATTTAAGGTTGTAATTAGTGATCAGGGGAAAACTAATGCTCCTTAACTCGGATGTTCAGCCAATCGTTCTTGTTTGTGCTGCTGATAATAACTATGCCATGCCACTCACTGTCACAGTTCGTTCCGCAGTTGCCAACCTGAAAAAGAATCATCAGATAGCATTATATGTTCTTGATGGAGGTATTACCGAAGCTAACAAACGCAAAATTAGTAAATCATTTAACAAAGAACAAGTCAGTATCTCATGGATACAGCCAGACAATGCAGCCTTTGAGAACTTAGTATTGACTAGACATTTAACACCGACTTGCTATTATCGGCTTCTAATTACCGAATTTTTACCAAAAGAATTTCACAAGGCTATTTACTTAGACACCGACATGGTAGTCACGGGAGACTTGGCAGAGTTATGGGCGATTGACATGGGAGATAACTATGCATTAGCAGTTCAAGACGATGTTGAATTGTACGTAGGAATGTCTGAAGGTTTAAGAAACTATCATGAGGTGGGAATTAGTCCGGATGAGAAATATTTCAACTCCGGACTTTTAGTGATAAATCTTGACAAGTGGCGAACAGAGAATATTGGCAGAAAAGTCCTTGAATACATAAAACAAAATAGAGAGTATGTACGCAATGATCAGGATGGTCTAAACGCAGTTCTTACAGGTAAATGGGGAGAAGTTCACCCAAAATGGAATCAAATGCCCAAAATACATGAATATTCATCCTGGAAAGACAGCCCCTTCACGGAAGATATTTATCACGAACTGCAGCACAACCCTTGTGTTATTCACTTTACAAATTCTCCCAAACCCTGGTATGCAGGATTGCGAGAAGAATGTAAACATCCGAAAAAAGATTTGTTCTTCCAATATCTTGACATGACCGACTGGTCAGGATGGCGAGACACCATTTGGAGACGGCTTTGGAGAAAATTTATGAAAGTAACATCGTTGACTACTTCAAAACTTTAAACATGGTGTGTTACGGTGCATAACATATACACAAAAGGTGAGCAAAGGCAAGAATTTCTGTAGTCATCAATCCATGATCATGAAACTGCCTAAACCATCCTACACAGAATGATGCACCGTACTTCACCAAGGTAATTTGTTTACGACGTGAAACTAAAGTTGAATAGGAACGAAAAACAATGAGAATTCTAGTCACTGGTACTGAAGGTTATCTTGGTAGTTTATTACCTCCGTTGTTAATTGAACGGGGACATGAAGTTATCGGAGTAGATACTGGTTATTACAAAGTAGGTTGGTTGTACAACGGTACTGAGATAACAGCCAAAACTCTCAATAAAGATATTCGCAATATCACCGTAGAAGATTTGCAAGGTGTTGATGCGATCGTTCACATGGCTGAACTATCAAATGATCCCACTGGACAGCTTGCACCACACATTACTTACGAAATTAACCATAAAGGCTCAGTTCGTCTTGCCAAATTGGCAAAAGAAGCGGGTGTGCGTCGCTTCGTGTACATGTCCTCATGCAGTGTTTATGGTGTTGCTACTGAAGGTGATGTCACAGAAGAATCTCCTGTCAATCCCCAAACCGCCTATGCAGAATGTAAAACATTGGTAGAGCGAGATGTCAAGCCATTAGCAGATGATGACTTTTCTCCGACTTTTATGCGGAACGCCACTGCTTTTGGTGCTTCCCCCAGAATGCGCTTTGATATTGTTTTAAATAATTTGTCAGGTTTGGCATGGACAACCAAAGAAATTAAGATGACTAGTGATGGTACGCCTTGGCGTCCATTAGTTCACGCGCTGGATATTTGTAAAGCAATTGTTTGCACAGTAGAAGCACCTCGTGATATCGTACACAACCAAGTTTTTAACGTAGGAGATACAGCAAATAATTATCGAGTCAAAGAAGTTGCCGAAATTATTGCTCAAGTTTTCCCAGGTTGTCAATTAAGCTTTGGCACTCAAAGTGCAGACAATCGCAGTTATCGCGTGTCTTTTGAGAAAATCAATACTGTTCTACCTGGCTTTAAGTGTGATTGGAATGCTCAACGAGGAGCACAACAGTTGCATGATTTGTTCTCGCAAATTGATATGAGTGAAGAAGTTTTCTTATCTAGAGGCTTCACTCGCTTGAAGCAATTAGAATACCTCATCCGTACACAACAAATTGACAAAGATTTCTTCTGGAGTCAGAAGTAATTATCTTGTCGAAGTTATAGACTAAAAAGTGATTTCAACAATTCCGACTCAAATATATTTTTTCGGAATTGTTGAAATCATAAATGTATCATAGTCTAGTAATTCCACCATGCAATATGATTCTTATCGCTTTTTTCTTGTACTGGTGAAAATATCTATCAAACTTGTTCCATGATTGATGCTAGTTGAACATCTAAGCGCAGCATGAGACATAATACCATAACGTAAACCGATGATATACCAAGGGTAGTTAATAGTATACTCCAATGATTTGAATAGAAAAAGCCTTCTGTATATTTAAAAATGTGAACTGGGTTTGTTGAGGAGTCTTGAGAAGTAATAGGATTTATCAGTAGTATTATTTTAATACCTGAGTTATTTGTCTTCTTGCAGTCTTAAGTCTTCATCTCATTTTCTGGTCACACCTTCGCTTATTCAAATCAAAACTCATAATCAGATATGCAAAATCCACATCAACTCAATTTACATGAAACACAACCTTATGTACAGTCCACCATGAAGAAACTACTTACTATCGCGATCCCGACTTACAACCGCGCCCAACTACTTGATAAGCAACTGGCATGGGTTGCTCAAGCGATCATTGGTTTTGAATCAGAATGTGAAATTTTTGTTTCAGATAATTGTTCAACTGATAATACTCAAGAGGTGATTAAGAAGTGGCAGAAAAATCTCAGTCAGATTACATTTAAGTCCAGCCGAAATGCTGAAAATATTGGTGTTATGCGGAATATTATTCATTGCTTAAAGTCCGCAACGACCAAATATGTTTGGACAATTGGTGATGATGATCCCATTCAGGATAAAGCCGTTGCTTATGTCATCAACCAACTCAAAAAATATGAAGATTTATCATTATTATTCCTTAACTTTTCTGGTCGTAACCAAAAAACTGGCGAACCTGTACATCCACCCACAATCATAGATAACCGTTGGTTTGATGTTGATAATGAAGATGGAAGCGGTGACGGTAAAGCTATCTTTGAACACTGTTTTTCAAAAAGTGTTGGCGCAGTCATCTTTCTCACGGCTTCGATCTATCGTACTGAATTAGTACAACGCGCTCTTCAAATTTGGTCAGAAGCTGAGAATAACTGGATATCTTTAGCATACTTAGCTGGATATTGCGCTGCTAATGGCAGGATAATTGTTACTAAAGATATTTATATGGAATGTATTGTTGGTGTGAGTTATTGGCAAAAAGATCCACAATCAGCAATATTAATGCAATACAAGCACTTACCGGAAGTTATCACCAAGTTGGAGGAGAACGGATACTCTAAGCAATTTTACCGTAGGATGATGTTCCAGAGTTTCAAAGAAGCTAATTTGAAAGTTTTCTTAGGTGCTTTGAGAAGATGGCCTATGTTCACTATGAAAACAATAGTTCCCTTTTTGACTTTAGTAAGTCTGTCTGTTTTTGACGCAGTTCCTACTAAAGAATTTAAAATGGCACAAACAACGGAACCATTCACTCAAAACTGACGAAAATAAGACTTGTAATGAATCAAACCAACAAGGTAGTTATTCTATGTTTAACAGTACTATCAACAAATTATCTCAGTTGACATCTGAGTTAGGTTATAGAGCAGCACTCCTAAACCATACAAGAAAATTGCCTGCTCTGGAAGATAGCGATCGCGTGATTGTCGATACCCTCAAACGCGATGGAGTTTATGTGACAACACTCGAAAAGTTGGGACTTGGCTCTACATCGAATCTTCTCAAAGCATCTTACAATCAACTATCTAGAATGACAGATGCAGGCAATAGCCACCTAACAAAAAGACTGCCGCAAATTTACACCGTTACATATTTACCAGAATTTTCTCAGTGGGGACGGGAACAAAAGCTACTTAATATCATCGAAAATTACATCGGTCTTCCTGTTGCCTTTCAGGGCGTACATTTACGTAAAGATTTTCCTAACGAAGATCAGTTTGGTACACTGTTATGGCATAAAGACTCAGAAGACCGTCGGATGCTCAAAATGATCATTTATTTGTCCGATGTAGAAGAAAAACACGGTCCTTTTGAATACGTTCCGGTTTCTTTGACTTCTTTATACAGTCTCAATTATTACCGGATTTACTACAAGCTTTGGCAGTCAGGTTATTTAGGAATCACTGATGAACAACTTAAGCAAGTCATCCCAGAAGACAAGTGGAAATCATGTCCAGGTCCAGCAGGTACTGTGATTTTTACAGATCCAAAAGTCGCTTTACACCACGGAACACTACGGACAGAAGAAAGACCAGCACTATTTTTTACTTACACTGCAAACCCACCGAAGCGACCAGAACTTTGCACCCAGTACTGGGATGATACTTTTGCAAAACCAGAGTCCTATCAAGAAGCTGATTCTGTGACAGCCCTAAGATAGTGCGGTTCTTAGGTTGAAGAATTTCTTTGTGTTCTACTCCTGTTGAAGCCCTTTTGGTGAAATGTTGTCTGTCTTCGCCTTACCCTCGGTGCATAATGATGGCTGCCTCACCCGTATATATATAGGGGGCTTCAAAAAAAAGTTGCGAAAAACACGAAGAAAAATCCGAAATGACCGAGTGCCACTGTGTAGTTAAGATTTCAAGCGAGGTTACCCATGATTTTTGTAGAAACTGAACTCAAAGACGCGTACATCATTGATTTGGAACAAAAGCAGGATCATCGTGGTTTCTTTGCCCGTACTTTCTGCGCTCAAGAATTTGAGGCACATGGTTTAAAGCCAACGGTTGCCCAATGCAATCTATCTTTCAACTACAAAAAAGGGACGCTGCGGGGAATGCATTATCAAACTCTACCAGCAGCAGAAACAAAATTAGTCCGCTGTACCCAAGGCGCTATCTATGACGTGATTATTGATATGCGTCCTGAGTCTCCGAGTTACCTTCAATATATCGGTGTGGAATTAACTGCGGAAAATCATCGCGCCTTATATGTTCCAGAAATGTTCGCTCACGGCTATCAAACACTAACAGACTCTGCTGAGGTCGGGTATCAGGTAGGAGAGTTTTACACACCTGGATATGAGCGGGGGTTGCGCTACGATGATCCATTTTTCAATATTCAATGGCCATTGGAAGTAACTGATATTTCTGAAAAAGATAAGAATTGGCCTTTGATGAAAATGATGAGCGTTGGAGGAAATGTTTAGTTGTTAGTGGTGATGGGAAAAACGACTAATTAACAATCAACAACTAAGCAATTCGCAAATATTATTCATAGGAGATTAACCAATGATTATCGTAGATCGCGCCTTACAAGCTCGTGCAGAAGCAGGTAACCCCATCAAGGTTGGGATGATTGGTGCTGGGTTTATGGGACGGGGAATTGCCAATCAAATTAAAAATTCCGTTCCTGGTATGGAGTTGGTTGCTATCTCCAACCGAAGTGTTGATGCAGCTAAGCGAGCATATTCGGAAGCAGGTATTGAAGATAGCAAAGTCGTTTCCACCGTCACCGAATTAGAAGAGGCGATCGCCCGCAATCAATACGCAGTCACTGAAGATCCAATGTTACTGTGTCGCGCCGAGGGTATCGATGCTCTGATTGAAGTGACTGGTGCAGTAGAATTTGGCGCTCATGTTGTGATGGAGGCGATCGCTCATCACAAGCACATCATTATGATGAACGCCGAATTAGATGGGACCATCGGTTCTATTCTCAAAGTTTACGCTGACAAAGCAGGAGTTATCCTCACCGCTTGTGATGGGGATCAGCCAGGAGTGCAAATGAATCTCTACCGCTTCGTCAAGAGTATCGGCTTAACTCCACTGTTGTGTGGTAATATTAAAGGCTTGCAAGACCCTTATCGCAATCCCACCACACAAGAAGCATTTGCCAAACGTTGGGGTCAAAAAGCTCACATGGTCACCAGCTTTGCTGATGGAACAAAGATATCCTTTGAGCAGGCGATCGTTGCCAATGCCACAGGTATGAAAGTTGCCAAGCGAGGAATGCTGGGATATGACTTTAACGGTCATGTCGATGAAATGACCAAAATGTACGATGTCGAACAACTCAAAGAACTGGGTGGTATCGTTGATTACGTCGTTGGTGCAAAACCAGGTCCAGGGGTCTTTGTCTTTGGAACCCACGACGATCCCAAGCAACGTCACTACCTCAACTTGTACAAGTTAGGTGAAGGTCCGCTCTACAGCTTTTACACTCCTTATCACCTCTGTCACTTTGAGGTACCATTGTCTGTTGCTCGCGCTGTTCTGTTCCAAGATTACGTCTTAAGTCCTTTAGGTGGTCCTCTGGTAGATGTGATCACTACTGCCAAAATCGACCTCAAGGCTGGAGAAACCTTGGATGGCATTGGCTACTACATGACATACGGGCAATGTGAAAATTCCAACATCGTTCAAGAGCAAAACCTCTTACCAATAGGTCTAGCGGAAGGATGTCGCTTGAAGCGAGACATTTCAAAAGATCAAGTCTTGACCTACGACGATGTAGAACTCCCTGAAGGCAGACTATGCGACAAACTGCGAACTGAGCAAAACGCTTATTTCACCAAATCTAAAACTTTAGCAGCAGTTTAAATCATTTCTTCATCTTAAGTTAACTAATACTTCATGTTATCATGTTGACTTTGGTATGAAAAAAAGCATAGGTTGAGTAGTAAAGAATCTCTGGTCTTATGCAAAGGTTATGCAAAGGCTATGAGGTTCTTCTTTCGATTTGATGTTATTTCAAACATAAGAAATCTTTAACTACTCTTACTTATCAGCACACTTATGCCATCTGAGTTAGTTCAGCGTACAGTTAGCATGGATAATTCATTATCACACAAAATTCAAGTTCGTCAACAAATGCGCCGAAATGTTTCACTCCAGCCAAATCAGCATGCTATTGGTAATGTATTGATTTCATACGTTATTGAGTCGTTTGTTTTAAAACCTGGCAAATCGATTTGGAATTCTCATACCGATTTTTGGGAATGCTACCAGATGGCGCACACTTTCTTGGACATGGGCTACTGTGTTAATGTTATTCAATATTATAACGATATATTTCTGCCTCGAAAAGAATATGCATTTTTTATAGAAACTCCTTGGAACTTGCAAAGATGTCTGCCATTCCTCAACGCTGACACAGTTCATTTTTTATTCCATAATGCCGCACAAGCCAACAGACTCTTAGGACTACAGAAAAGACGAGGCGTCACTCTTCGTCCTCGGAGATTTAAACCACCAAATCAAGCTTTAGAACATGCCGAGTGTGCAACGGTTCTAGGCAATGAATTTACTACAAGTACCTTTAGATATGGGAAAAAGCCGAGCTATCGCATTCCTATCTCCGCACAAGTAGTTTATCCTTGGTTAAAAGAAAAAGACTTTAACAATTGCCGCAATAATTTTCTTTGGTTTGGCAGTGGCGGTCTCGTTCACAAGGGGCTAGATTTAGTACTAGAAGCTTTGATCCAAATGCCTGATCTCCATTTAACTATTTGTGGATCGATTAGTCAAGAAGAATATTTTGTGAAAGCTTTTTATCAGGAACTTTATCAAACCCCAAATATTCACACTATGGGATGGATTGATGTAAACAGTCAAAATTTTAGAAATATCTTTAATAGCTGTGTTGGCATTGTCTATTCTTCTTGTTCTGAAGGTGGGGGTGGCAGCGTGATTAATTGTATGCATGCAGGTTTGATACCAATTGTCAGCTATCAAGCGAGTGTAGACGTACAAGAAGATTATGGTGTCATTTTGAAAGACAGTTCCATAAAACAAATCAAGCAAGAAGTCCAAAGAATTTCTTGCCTTTCTAAAGAAAAATTAAGAAAGATGGCAAGAGGAGCTTGGAAATATGCCATAGAAAATCATACTAGAGAAAACTTGATCAAAAATTATAGAAACACTATAGAAAAAATAAGAACAAATTATGACCCGAAAAACGAGGTATTGATTCATGCCTAAAATGAAATTGTTAGGAAAGCTTAGCTCTGGTGTTAACTTTCAAGTTCAAGCTCTCAAGAGTAGAGTTTTTAACTGGGTTTGACGAATGAAAAGCAAGCGACGCACAATTAGCAAAAAACCTGCCATAGTGTTTTCTTATTATCAATATGAAACAATAGGTTGTGGAGGAATGATTGCTCTCAAACGTTCTCAAGCAAGAGCTGTAATGGTCGGATTCCTGACAGATGAGTGCTAGGGTAGACCAAAATGGATGAAACCGGAAGAAATGATCCAGGTTCGCCAGCAAAAAGCTATTAGCGCTCTAAATTACTTAGGTATGGAGGAATGGAAAAATCGGAAACACACTTTATCGGTAATACGCATGGTTCTTTAGCCAAGCTTAGCAGCCAGCAGTGCCAACAGTTAATAGCTTATCTGGTTGCACTGGTGAAATCTTTTCAAACAAGAGAAGTTTATGTGCCCCACTACAAGCACTGTTCCCGCAGATCATGAGGTGAGTTATGAATTAGTAAGCTTGGCGATGGCGATGCTTCAGCTCTTAGCGAGAGCTCTTGCGGGCGAGAGCCCAATCCGGAATTCTTTTAGAGTTATTGCGGTACCTTATTTGGATATTATGGTATAAGCTATTACCACTAAAGTTCATTTTGCAATACTTCGCTCACGTTCACCGACTGTGTATCAGTTCTGTTCATCAACAACATAAGCAAGTAGCCAATACAAATCTCAACTTCCCAATTTACCCAATGGGTTACTAACTTCTTTCTTCTCTCGTTACAAAATATTTATTAAAAATTAACACTCTTAAAATCATGTTTTAGTATCTTGAGAACAAGTAGGGGGTTGAATCAGATTTGCATTTAGAGTCTGTGATCTGTTAAGTGTCGGTGCAGTATTCGGAGCAAACCTATCACCACTTGTAAATAGTTGTATAGACTCAAAACATTAAGGAATCATATGAAAATTGCCTTGGTGCATGATTATTTAACCCAGAAAGGAGGGGCAGAGCGCGTTTTCGAGTTACTCTGTAAGCGCTACCCCCAAGCAGATGTTTTTACTTCCTTATACGACCCGGAAAAAACCATTGACATTGGTGAGCGTATTGTCAATACAACCTTCCTACAAAATATTCCAGGAGCAGCGAAATATTTTCGCCTGATGGCTCCCTTATATTTTCCAGCTTTTCGCGCCTTAGATTTGCAAGACTACGACCTTATTATCAGCAGTAGCACAAGCTTTGCCAAAGCAGTGCGAAAGAACAGCCAAGGTCGCCATATTTGCTTTTGTCATAACATTACCCGGTTTTTGTGGGACACAGAAACTTATTTACGTGAGTACGGAGATTATCGATATTTTGCTCCATTAATCGAACAAGTTTTTGAAATGATGAGAAAGGTAGACCTTGCCTATGCACAGGAACCTGACCTTTACATTGCCAACTCCAGTATTGTAGCTAGTCGGATTAAAAGTACTTACGGCAAAGATGCCATTGTTATTAACTATCCGATTGACACCAGTAAATTTGTTTTTTCAGATACAAAAGAAGATTTTTATCTTGCCTCGGCTCGGATGATCAGCTACAAGCGTCTTGATATAATAGTCGAAGCTTTTAACTGGCTGGGATGGCGGTTGCTGATATCAGGAAGTGGTCCAGAAAGGGAGAGGTTAAAATCTAAAGCATTATCCAATATTGAGTTTTTAGGACACGTAACTGATATACAACGCACTCAGTTGTTTTCTAAAGCAAAGTCTGTTATAGTTGCAGCCCTAGAAGATTATGGTTTAGTTCCAGTAGAGGCCAATGCTAGTGGAACACCTGTCATCGCTTTTGGAGCGGGTGGGGTCTTAGATACTCAAATACCTGGTAAAACAGGAGTCTTTTTTAAGAAACAAACACCTGAATCACTCCAAGCTGCACTACTAGAAGCCAGGGAAATCGATTGGGATTACAACAACATCCGTAGTCATGCAGTGGCAAACTTTTCGGAAGAAGCTTTCTTTAACAAAGTTGAGAACAAAGTTGAGCAAGTTATTGAACAAGCTTGTACTGTAAATACATTATTCATTTAATTTGTTAGCTGAGGGATAGTAAAAGTGGTTCAGAGCAGTCTTAGTCCATACGGAAATCCAGTTACTGAGTCAGAACCGGGTTACGGACAACTGTTTGCGATTTTAATACGCAGATTTCCTTGGTTTTTGGCAGCATTTGTGGCTTCTATTGCCGTTGCAGGTGTGATGACAAAAAGAACAGCTCCTACCTATAGAAGCTCAATGCAGCTGTTGGTAGAACCTAACTATCAAGGAACGAAAGAAAGTAGTGGTGGTGTAGACAGTCAGTTTACTGATCCTACTGTTCAGGTAGACGCTGCAACACAACTGAGCTTGATGCAAAGTTCTCCTCTGCTTAAAAAAGCAGTGACTGAACTCAAGCGTGAATATCCAGACATGACCGTAGGTCAGTTAAAAAGTTCTTTGGTTTTAAGTCAAATTAAAAACAAAGAAGATAATGTTGCTACTAAAATATTTGAGGTGCAATATACGGGTAAAGACCCAATTAAAACACATAAGGTTCTACAAGGAATTCAGAAAGTTTATTTAGGTTACAACATCCAGCAGCAGAATGAGCGTTTAAGAAAAGGACTTAAAGTTATTCAAGAACAGTTAAACGGAGCAAAAAATGAAGTAACTAGGGCTGAGGGTGAGTTACGAGACTTTCGCACAGGGAAGAATCTTACAGGCAGGAATCTTATAGATCCAGAGACACAGGCAAAAGCTACACAGGACGAATTGACGAGGATTCAGCAAGAGCGTGGCACAACTCGTTCTCTGTATAAAGAAGCTGAAGCAACGTTACAAAATATACAAAAGCAGCTTCAAAGTACACCACAGAATGCCCTTGTCGAAGCTCGTCTGAGTCAGTCTACTCGCTATCAAGGACTACTGAACGAAATTCAAAAAACAGAACTGTCTTTAGCACAAGAACGCTTGCGCTTTACAGAGGAAGCTCCGAGCGTGCAGAAGTTGGCAGGTCAACTTCAAAGTCAAAAGGCACTATTGCAGGAAGAGCAAAAACGAACCTTAGGGGGAGAGTCTGTTCCAAATACCCAAGCACCGTCTCTCCTAGAACAAGGACAAAAGAGCGCAATTGACCTCAACCTTGCTGCGAAGTTAGTGGACACACAAACAACAATGCTGTCTTTAAGCGCAAAAGATCAAGTTCTCGAGAAGAAAGAGCGAGAACTAAGTGAGCAACTCACAAAATTCCCCAAGTTGTTAGCTGATTACTCTCGCCTACAGCCGCAAGTACAACTTAGCCGCGAAAGATTGCAGGAACTTTTGAAAGCAGAACAGCGATTACGGCAAGAAATTGCCAAGGGAGGATTTAACTGGGAAATCGTGGAAGAACCCCAAGAAGGTACACAGTTGGGTCCTAACCTCCAGCAAAATCTAATGTTAGGTGCAGTAGTTGGGTTGATGTTAGGAGGTATTGCCGCCTTTATCCGTGAAGCAGCTGATGATTCTGTTCATACCACAGCTGAGTTGGAGAGGCAAATGTCTTTACCTATACTGGGAACAACTCCCAAGTTACCACCTGCTAAAACCAGAGAATCAGTGATCAAGTTACCATTTGGTAAGCCAGATGTTCCTGCTCCTTGGACAATTCAGGTATTGCAATCTTCACCGCGTTGGGAATCGCTAGATCTGATTTATAAAAACATTGAACTTTTGAACTCTGTTGCTTCGTTCAAATCTTTGATGATTACCTCAGCTTTATCAGATGACGGTAAGTCAGGTCTGGCATTGGGCTTAGCAATGAGCGCAGCTCGTTTACATAAACGGGTACTGCTGATTGATGCCAACCTACGTGAACCCAGTCTGCACAAACAGCTAAATCTTCCCAACGAACAGGGGCTTTCAACTCTATTGGCAAGTGAGGTCACAATACCTAATCAGATTAGTATCCAATCCTCAGGCTCATCCTATATCGACATTTTGACCGCTGGACCAACACCTGCTGATCCAGCTAATCTGCTAAGTTCTCCTCGGATGCAGCAATTAATGGCATCATTTGAGAAGAACTATGATTTGGTACTTGTAGATTCAACCCCAGTTCTTGGCTTAGTTGATGCGATGCTTACGGCATCATCTTGTCGTGGCGTGGTTATGGTAGCTAGCATAGGTAGAGTAACTCGAACTCAACTCACACAAGCTACAGCCATGCTGAGCCGGTTAAACTTACTTGGAGTTGTGGCAAATGGGGTATCAAACTCTAGTAGTACATTTGTGCCATATACACATCAACAACGATTTGCACTGCAACAAGCAGTGGAGAAATAAAACTACCGCACAGCTGAGTGCAAGGCGTACACTACAAAGAACATAGGTGGCTCGACAAACGAGAACCAACGCACGACAAAAATATAAATAAAGCGGCACATGCCACGTAGAAAAGCATATGCCGTTTTTTTTATTACAGGACTTACGCAACTGGCACAATGCGAGCGCTATTTATAGTAGATAAGTATTAATAAGTGGAATGCACGAAGAGGCTTCTGCCGCCTCGTGCAACAGTGATTGATAGTAGTGAAGCACGGTGCAAA
>NZ_JABXYX010000061.1 GCF_017982655.1 Brasilonema sp. CT11
GGCCGATGGCTAGACGCTGACGACTGGGAGTATGGACAACTACAGCATCCAGCTCTGGGATGTCGCCACCTGTAATCACCTCAAAACTCTTAACGGGCATAGCGATGTCCAAAGTGTCGCCTTCAGTCCCGATGGCAAGACTTTAGCTTCTGGTAGTAGCGATAACAGCATCAAACTCTGGGATGTCGCCACTGGTAAACAACTCAAAACTCTTAACGGGCATAGCAGTTATGTCCAAAGCGTCGCCTTGAGTCCTGATGGCAAGACTCTAGCTTCTGGCAGTAGAGACAAGAGCATCAAACTCTGGGATGTCGCCACTGGTGAACAACTCGAAACTCTTGTGTTACTTAGCAGTTCTGTCAATAGCGTCGCCTTGAGTCCTGATGGCAAGACTCTAGCTTCTGGCAGTAGTGACAACAGCATCAAACTCTGGGATGTCGCCACTGGTGAACAACTCAAAACTCTTGACGGGAATAGCAGTTCTGTCTTAAGCGTCGCCTTCAGTCCCGATGGCAAGACGATTGCTTCTAGTAGTACAGACAACACCATCAAACTCTGGGATGTCGCCACAGAAAAAGAACTCAAAACTCTTAACGGGCATAGCAGTTCTGTCTCAAGCGTCGCCTTCAGTCCTGATGGCAAGACTCTAGCTTCTGGTAGTAAGGACAAGACTGTGATTTTATGGAATTTGGATTTAAATCAGTTGGTGAGTGATGGTTGTCACTTGCTCAATAATTACCTGGTTGCCCATCCAGAGACATTAACAGAACTAGAAGCCTGCCAAACTCCATCTCTTTTGGTGCAAGCAGCTTCAGTGCTGGTTATGCAAGGTGAGAAGTTAGCGATAAATGATAATGTTGAGGATGCGGTTGCTAAGTTCCGCAAGGCACAGGAATGGGATTCTCGTTTAAATTTTGACGCACAGGCAAAAGCACAAGAACTTGCAAACAAAGGACAAGCTGAACGCTGATTATATAACTCAGAAAGCAACAGCAACTGGCTATAAAGGATTGGTTGCCTCAAATTGGCAAGAAATACCTGATTTAACTGTTGCTAACCTATATCATTACTTGAAAGACGAAAAGAAATCAAAGTAAGTATTGAGAAGGAATATTGAACGAAACTGAGATATTGTACAAGGCATAATAAAAAAAGAATGTTATTCCCCTCAACTTTTTGATGAGTCACCTACAAACAAAATTACCAACTGACACGTGGGTACCAGCTACTTGGAATGAATATCTTCAAATCATTGAAAATCCAGGATATGAAAAAGCCAAAGGCTACTACTACAATGGTAAAATGAGGATTGAAATGCCACCAGTAGGTAATGACCATTCACGAGATCACTCGATTGTTATCTATGCCGTACATCTGTTTGCCAGCATCAAAGATATTGATTTGAATGGAAACGATAATTGCACCTACCGGAAAACAGGCTATGACGATGCACAACCTGATGCGTCTTTTTACATTGACAAAAATGCAGACGTCATCCCTTGGGGTACTTCCATTATTCACCTTGATAACTATCCAGCCCCAGATTTAGTCATTGAAGTTGCAAACACTTCTCTTGCTGATGATAAAGGAGACAAACGTCTGTTATATGAGGAATTAGGAGTCGGTGAATACTGGATTATAGATGTACAAAATGTTCAAGTTCTTGCTTTTGCTGTAGAAAATGGTGGTAGCCGGAAAATTTCTCAATCTCAAGTTTTACCTGGGTTAGCAATTTCTCTTTTGCAAGATGCTTTTCGCCGTACTCGTGAAATGAATCATAGTAAGGTTGGCGCTTGGTTATTATCCCAATTTCAGCAGTAATTTAGCAGAACTCTAGCTATAAGTTTGACAATCCAAAAGCCACAATCTAAGATAAACTGTCACGCGTAGAAAAATGCATACAGTTAGGAGCACACTACATTCCGTATGCCCTTCGTACACGCTGCGCGAACGTAATGACGTTTTACGTTTAATTTTGTTGAGCTACTTACTAGCACTAATTCTCTTAATTTTGAATTTTGAATTTTGAATTTTGAATTTTGAATTTGAAATTGTTTCCCCCTGGCTTGTTGAACCAGGAGTATTGTGGGAAAAATTAACCATCCGCTTACAACCGCTGAAGCAAGTTTAAACCGTGAGTATCAGTTCCACAGGTGTTCAAAAGACTATATTCATCAGCCAATTGTTGCACCTGCATCGATTCTCTAGCACTTGGTTTCCAAGGGTTGGGGTTGTTGTAGGCGTAAAAAGTTTCAACGCCATCAATCCCGGCTTCTGCAGCAGCGGGAATTAATTCAAAGTGCGATCGCCTGTAACGAACTGGATGAGCGAGTACTGCTAACCCCCCTGCATTTTGAATTGCGGAAATGACGTTAGCTGCTTGATACTCTTGCCCTGTGGTAGCTCTTCTTTGAATGTAAGGTTTTATGCTGGGGTGTTCTGGCTCAAAAGCATAACCCAAAATATGAACTTCAATGTTTAAAAGGTTGGCATTAATTTCTACGCCAGTCCACAGAATGGGAGCATTTGCACCAGGGTTCTTCCACCTCCAGTTTTCTAACCAGCTTTGAGCTATCTGGTAGCCTCCTATACCATGATGATCGGTAATTGCAAAACCTTTTAAACCAATGGCGATCGCTTGTTCCATCAATGCGATCGGTTGCAACCTGCCATCGGAGTGGACAGTATGCATATGAAAGTTAAAATAGGTTGGGCAACTTTTTGCATCAATGGTCTGGAAGACTTGCTTTAATTGTTCTCTTGAAGTATAATTTTCAACGATTTTGACAGTCATAACCCCCTCTTTTGCAAAATACGTGATTGATTTTAGACACAAAAACAAATGACACCAACAGCCCAGAGTGCACCAGCACCGCTGTTAAGTGTTGGTTGCTACTTTCTGGGCATCATTGCCAAAATTTTTCAATATGTTAAAACTACGTTAGCAAATTTAAAGGCTAGCGGTCATGCGTATTTTTGATTTGTTCTATAAGGAAAAGTCAGAAATGTTGCCTCAAATCTCCGTTTAATCAACATTCACTAACAATAGCAGAGATTAAGAAAATATTAAAAATAGGACAAATCAACATATTTTCAGACAAAAAATAAAGATTTTATATTGTATAAATATTGTCACCTATATTGGTAATCCAATTAATTCGCCTGAGCCAGTGATCACATTACCAATTGTAAAAGCTGTAACGTTTTGTAACTTCATATACGTTATGACTTGCTCTGCTTGATGGGGAGGTACTATTAATACAAATCCCACCCCCATGTTGAAAGTGTTATACATTGCTTGGGGACTAACAGAACCAGTTTCTGCCAACCACTGAAACACAGGTGGAATAACCCAGCTTTGAGAGTTTATTTGCACAGCTTGATTTTTACCCAAACAACGGGGCAAGTTTTCTGGTAAACCTCCACCAGTGATGTGAGCCATACCGTGAATTTCTAACCCTGCTTGACGTGCGCTCAGTACGGGTTTAACGTAAATACGCGTGGGTGAGAGGAAAACTTCTCCTAATGTTTTACCAGCAAATATTTCTAAACTATCACTCCAGGAAAATCCTTTTTCGCTGACAATTTTTCTCACTAAACTAAAGCCATTGCTATGTACACCAGCGCTAGGGAGTGCGATCGCCACATCTCCCACTTGTACCTGCGAACCGTCCAGCATTTGGCATCTTTCGACAATCCCCACACAAAACCCAGCTAAGTCATACTCACCCGCTTGATAAAAACCGGGCATTTCTGCGGTTTCTCCTCCCAGCAAAGCGCAACCCGCCTGCTGACACCCAGAGGCGATACCTGCAACCACTTGAGTCAGCTGCTCTTTCTCTAACTGACCTGTTGCCAGATAATCTAAAAAGAATAGCGGTTCTGCGCCAGATGTCAGCACATCGTTGACGCACATGGCTACCAAATCAATCCCAACGCTGTTGTGAGAGTTGAGAGCATGAGCGATTTTTAACTTAGTACCGACACCATCAGTTCCAGAAACCAAAACAGGTTCCTTATAACCACTTGGTAGTTGAAAGCAGCCACTAAAGCCACCCAGTCCACCAATAACTTCTGGTCTAAAAGTGCTGTGAACCAAATTACGAATTTGATTTACAAACTCTCGCCCAGCCTCAACGTCCACTCCTGCATCTTTGTAATCCATCAGTTAAAACATTGCGATCAATTCAAGTAGCTACAGTTTACAGTCAATCGTCCAAAATGAGTCCAAAATTATTTACCAATGACTGATAACTTCAAAATACCTGATCTTCCATACCGCGCCACCATTCCCCCAAGTTCATCAAATCTTGGTGAATGTCTGCTAACTGATGAAGATACTCACTGTCTGAAAGTGTTGCTCGACGTTCTTGAAGTTTTTTCAGTCGCAATTGCACCAATAGCCAAGGTTTGCTGATACTATCAGTTGCTTCCATGTATTGGGCTAGTTCAGTACTATCCATATGCCTTTTTAAATTGTAAATTTTGGGTAAATTTTGGATTAAGTTTTATAAAAGACAGCCAGGAAACACGCTTCCTGGCTCATAGCTTAAGTCTACTCAAGTAGACTAAAAACCAAGTTATAGCAGGGAACGCTTAACAGGTGAGACCAGCCCCCGTCTTGGCGGTCTCCGTCACGTTAAGCGAAGCGTCTGGTGCAGGAGATTAGGGGACTGGCGGAGCGCGTTTGCGCAGCGCCCCCTTAGGGGCTAGCGGAACCGGAGGTTCTCCCCGAAGGGGAACGCTTAACAGACTTGAAACTCTCTTGGTGACCGTGTTTTATCATTAGTTCGTGTCCTAATCTACCTAGCGACTGCTATACCTAAAGAATTTAGTCCTCTTGAGAGGACTTGAGCTATTAGCCTAGGGTTTAAAACCCTAGGGGGTTGTTGAGACTGATGCTAGATCTCAGTTAAAACAAACTCAAGCTATGCAATAGAAACTTATCGGCAGACGAGTATTGCCAGGTTATTTACCTGCTTTGGCGTACTGTTCGGCTACAAAGTCCCAGTTAATCAGCTCCTTTAGGAAAGTTTCCAGGTAATCCGGACGACGATTTTGGTAATCCAGATAGTAGGCGTGTTCCCAAACATCAGCGGTTAACAAGGGAGTTTGACCGTTTGTGATCGGGTTAGCAGCGTTTGGTGTTTTGACAACCTTCAATTCACCCTTATCCACCACCAGCCAAGCGTAACCACTGCCAAACTGGGTTGCACCAGCTTCTTTGAATTGTTTTTTGAATTCATCTAAGCTACCAAAGCTGGCATTGATTTTTTCAGCGAGTTCCCCACTGGGTGTACCAGAGCCTTTTTTCAAGCCGTTCCAGTAGAAGGTGTGATTCCACACTTGAGCCGCATTGTTGAAGATACCAGTTTTCGATGAATCATTGGCAGTTGCCAAAATGATATCTTCCAATGACTTGTTGGCAAGTTCTGTATCTTGAACAAGTTTGTTGAGGTTATCAACGTAAGTCTTGTGGTGCTTGTCGTGATGGAACTTTAGTGTGTCACTTGAAATCAATGGAGACAGAGCGTCGTAATCGTATGGTAGTGGGGGAAGTTCAAATGTCATCGTGTCAATCCTCTCTTAAGGGTTTTTTAGTTTAGAGCTTATCGGGTAGCTCTGGAAAAACGTACGCGTGCTAAGCACTTCTCATAGCTTGGCACTGTGTGATAAAACTTAAACAGTTTGATTCTACTAATAAATGTGGCATCAATAGCCTCATGCATAAGTAGGATATGTTGGAGATTGCGAATCACCCCCAGGAACAGTCAACGTTACCTAATGACTGGAAGCTTCTAAAAAGTGACGTTAGAATCACAAACAAGGTTTGAATCAGAAAGATAACAACTATGAAGACTGCTGAAAAATTGGCTGCGGGTTGGCTACTGACACTCGGATTCATGTTTTTGTCGCTATCAGCCTCTGCTGTAATGCAGAAAAATGCTATGGAGAGGCCTATCGAACCAAGTCTAAGACCGGTTATCGCTCTTGATGATTTTCCTAATCAGGATGCCGTTAATGTACTTGATAATACTGCTTTTAATGGTCTAATTTTCGGCGTTCCTACCTCAGTGTTAGGAGTATGGTTAGCATTGGGCGTATATCGTAAAAGTCGGGATGAGAGGAAGGCGATTAAGGCACAGACAACTGACCAGCTGCAATCCACCTTCTATCGTATGATTCAAGAAAATAATGGCCGTATTACTCTTGTGGGCTTCGCAATGCAGTTACAATTGCCACCAGCAGCCGCAAAGCAATATTTAGACGAGCAAGCTAAAGTATTTAATGCTAATTTTAAAGTAAACGAAGAAGGGGGAGTCTCTTACCATTTTGATGTTTAAAGAACAAATTGGCTAAAGAGTGTAGCTCATGGCACGAATTTTTTTGAGTTTAGCAGCGATCTTAGCTGGTTTATCAGTTGCAGCAGGTGCGTTTGGTTCCCATGCATTGCGAGAGAAAATCAGTGATCGCTCCCTAGAAATTTTTGAAGTTGGCGCTCGTTATCAGATGTATCATGCCTTAGCACTGCTAGTGGTGGCACTACTCCTCAGTCGCATCGAGTCACCTCCAGCTACTATGATCGCAAGCGGATGGCTGTTCATCATTGGTATCGTCATCTTTTCAGGGAGCTTATATGCTCTAAGCTTAAGCGGTGTTAAATCTTTAGGAGCGATCGCTCCATTGGGAGGAGCGGCGTTTCTTGCAGGTTGGGGTGCTTTAGCATTTGCTGCCTGGAGTTTGAAGTAATCAAAGGTTCACCGATTTTTTTTGAGAGTTAGGAAAATCGATAAATCTAGTTTTCATCAGGGTTTGAGATATGCGACGTCATATTACTGTTGAAGCAATACCTTGGTTTAGAACTTAATAGCTTGTCCAACGTTGTCCTGCTCATTCTTTCGTTCCGTACTTTTTCTCAGTCCCTAGAAAATGAGCGATCAGTGACTTAATCTATGCTCATGCAAAAAACGAAACGTCCCTCAGCGTTTCGTTTTTTGTCAATCTGGGTGTTCGGTAGTCGGTCAATTCAATAGACTTCGTGGCAGTTGTAGGGAACGCTTAATACCATTTCACGAAATCCCTGATACAAATGATTGGTTTTTAATTCTTTCCCCCAGCTCCGGTGCCCCCAGCTCCGGTGCCCCCCATTTGTATCAACCTTAAAGTGAAACGGTATAACAGGGAACGCTTAACAGAGAACAGGGAACAAAACCATCAAAAATCTCACTTTTGCAACAGGTCTAATCTTTAGAAGTAGACCGACTGGAAAGAACCCAGATCAGCCAAGATTAACTAGTTTTGTTTCAAAGTTTATCGTAAAGGTCGTCCCGTTCCAGCTTAAAGGGCACAGCACAAGGCTCGGAACGGTTTTTTTGTTTACTCCTTGACTATGACACCAAAGTATGAGTACAAGTTAATGTTAATTTATGTAAACTAAAGTAGTGGGGAATACAATTTTTGTAGTCTGAGGAGGAAGACGGTGATTATAGCAGGAATTCATCTACCATTGCTGAGATTCTCACGCTCAAAACTTAATCTCTTCTACACAAGCAAATATCCTAATTATGTGCCGATTACTTGGTTACCTCGGTTCACCTGTTTCTTTGGAAACTCTGTTGTACAAGCCTGAACACTCGCTTATCGTTCAAAGCGATCAACCCCGTGAAATGCTATCTGAGGAGGTGAATGTTGATGGCTTTGGTGTTGGTTGGTATGATTCTCAAAAAGAAACTGAACCATTTACTTACAAAAGTACACTGCCGATTCGGAATGAAATTAATCTGCCAAACCTCAGTCGTTACGTTGAGTCAGAGTGTGTGCTAGCTTATGTTCGCAGCGTTACATCTGGTCAAGTACTGGATATAAGTAACTGTCAACCTTATGACTACCAGCATCTGCTTTTCATTCATAATGGTGCAATTGACAACTTTCGCCAGACACTCTACAGACCTATACGCAAGGTGTTAAGCGATGAAATTTACCAATGGATAGAAGGAACGACAGATTCAGAACATATTTTTGCTTTGCTGCTAAACCACTGGCAAGCTAACCCTGGTAAAAGTCTAGAGCAGGCTTTACATGTAACGTTGCTTGAGCTTCAACAGTTAGCGCAAAATTATCAAACCAATATTTCAGCTAATGTAGTCATCAGTGACGGACATCGCCTGATTGCTTCGCGCTTTAGCACAAAATCACCTGCTCCTTCGCTGTACACGATAGCTGACGATCCAAATTCCCCTAAATCTGTAATCATTGCGTCAGAACCAATGTTTGCAGGAAATTGGATTTCATGCCCTGAGAATAGCATCATCAGTGTGGGACAAGACTGTGATATCAGAATTGAGCAGATCTAGTAGCGCTGTTGCGATCGTCAAAAGTGAGCCAGCTTAGAACGCCTGTCACCTGCGGCGGGAAACCCGTCTGCATGGCTAGCGTTCGTCTTGGGGGTGTACTAAACCACCTCACGTTTTAAGATTTACTTATCTTATGACTTGTAACCCTCAACTTGGGTTACTATGCCGTAAAAACCTACTGCAGCCTTCAAATGAGAGTCGCTCAATTTTTTGGTCGTATAAAGTTATTAGCTGCTGCACTCATCCTGCTAACTATTTTTGGATGTACGTCAACATTAAAAAATCAAACGCCGACACCAAGGCAGTCACCAACATTACAGAAGCCACAACGACCGACACTTAAGGTTACAACAACTACCAAAGGCTCAACCAGTATACATCTGGCCTTGGGGAATCCCAGTGGTGCTATAGCAAGTGTTGCCAATCCCGATAATTATCTGTTGATTAAGCCCCAGTATGCATTATCTTACAACCGCAGCAAAGGAATTGCCAATTGGGCATCCTGGGAACTTAATAAATCATGGTTGGGAACGACAGACCGTCAAGATAACTTTCGTCCTGATGAAGCATTGCCGAAAGGATGGCAACAAGTCACTTCCAGTGATTACAGTGGTTCTGGATACGATAGAGGTCATCTTGTGCCGTCTGCCGATCGCACTAAGTCTGATGAAGATAACTCTGCCACCTTCTTAATGACCAACATGTTGCCGGAAACGCCAGACAATAATCGACGCACCTGGGAAGGTTTGGAAAGCTATTGTCGAGATCTGGTAAAACAAGGCAAAGAACTTTATATTATTGCCGGACCCTACGGACGCCAAAAGCAACTTCTCAAAGGTAAGGTAGTAATTCCTCAGACAACCTGGAAAGTTGTTTTCGTATTAGACCGCCCTGGTACTGGTGTTAGTGGTGTGACTCAAAACACTCGTGCCATTGCTGTTAACGTACCTAATAAACAAGGAATTAACCCTGACTGGAGAACTTATAGAGTTAGTGTTAAGAAAATAGAAGGATTAACAGGTTATAACTTTCTTTCTAATATTCCTACGGTTGTCCAGGATGTGATTGAGAAAAAAATCGATACAGATTCTGATGTTTCACAGCAGTCTAGTCCAAAAAGTGCACCTGTGCTGCTAAATTCTAGAAAATCAACCGAAAAAACTACGAAAAAGACTACAACAGCTACAAAACAAACTCGTGATTGCAGTCCAGATTCCCCCATCCGTGATAAGTTGGAAGTTTGTAAAAAACCAGTGAAAAAATAGGCGATTTTATCCGTACTAGCTCGTTCAGCTTTATTATGTTCTGATGCCTCAAACTTACATAATAAAGTGCAATTTAGTATGACATCACAAATTATCTTTTTATGAAAGCATTAGTTAAATCTATCACAAACAAATGGACAGGGCTTCTCTTTAGACGAAAGCTCGAATCGTGTCTTGATCATTAAACTCAAGAGAATCGTAGTTGAAGTGGCCAAAACCTAGCTCCTCCCCGGACTCCCCGTAAATCTCCAACCAGCCATCATCACCATCAGTAGGTACATGAACCGCATAAGTTAATGTGTTATTAATGACCACTTTATACAACTTGACTGAACCATAGTCCGCCTTTTCCACATTCTCGTAGTAGAAGTTGTAAGAAGACTGCACGCTCTCTGGTACAGTTGCTTTATCAGTATTCTCTCCGAGAGTCTTCACAAATTCTCTGCCTTCGGAGTTTTGTTCTACGGCTTGCTTAAGTGCGTCAATGTAAAATTTTTGGGCTTGTTCGGGGGTAAGCTTATCCGTGGTTTCTTTAACTTGACTGACTACATTGCCTTGTTGGTCATAAGCCCAAGTTGATACTTGATTACCTTGGGCATCATAGAGTTTTGCTGAATCTCCTTTATCATTACAAATAAAGCTTTCAACACCGAAGCTGAAGCCCCCCGACTCTGGGTGAACCGAATTGGTATAAACTCGGAAACTCTGAGCGGACTGTAACATAGTACCGCTAGGAAAAAGAAACTCTTTAGTGTTGGTAGCTAAAGTAACTTTCCAGCCTGATATATCTGTCAACGTTGAACCCTGATTGGTAATCTCAATGTATTGATCAGGCTGAGTTGTATTGACTTGACCCTGACAAATAAGATTTGTGATCACAACCTTGCACACGATAATTTCCTCCTTCACTATCCAAGAAATAATCGCAATTATATCTGGGTTGCTAACTATTTGAGATACCTGAGTTAATTAGCGCTTTGCAAAGCACAGGACTATTGCGACGTGTAGTGTATGTAGCTAATTAATATAGCTGCAAGCAACGTAGTTTAAACAGTAGAATTCCTCAGCATAGACAAAAGATGCAGGTGCTAATCCCCTCGTTACTATCGTATTGTAAAGTTCTATTTACTGCAATTAAATAAACAGTATTTATACTGAACTCATGTTGTTAGTACGATGATAATAATATATGAGTTGTGTAAAATTTAGCATATTACTGACAGTATGAACTGCAAAATTCTCAACAGTGCAGCGGAAATCTTCGAGGCTTTCAACGCTTGCAAGAATCCAGGGGAAGAGATTGATCTATTTGAGTGTTTGGCAACTCACCCTCAGGCACCTATAGTAGCATTCGTAGAGATACTGCAAAAAATAAAACTAGAGCCTATATTGGCACTTACGTTACAGGCTTTTGGGAAGATTACTGATGCTGATGTGAAGCTGCGGTTGAAGCAAAGTGATGATTTGCTGATCATGCTGAGTGAACAGGCGCGTTCTGGTTCGACTGACTTGATTCGCTGGGCTGCGGCGACAACGATTGATAAATTAGGATTTGATCTCACCGTAGTATCTCAACATCTTTCAGAGGAACCCGGAAGTATTGCCCACAAGATAATGCAGTCTAAGATTAAAAGATTTGCTGAGCAAAATCTTATACAAAGTCATGATTATGATGAGTTTTTACGTTTCTGGATTTATGGATATTGGTACAAACTCAAAGAATTGACTCTAGATTATGAGTTTTGGACTTTAAAGAAAGAATGGGAGTCTAAAAAAGAAAGAGGATGGCAAGATTCACATGATTCTCAAGAGATTCAGCGTCTCAATAAATTTTCAGTTTGTTGGGAGGTAATGAATGCTCTTAGCTTGAGGGGATTAAATCAAATGAACTTGGCACTAAAAAAAGCTGAAGATTGTGGAGAAAATGCTTCAGATATTGACGAGAATGAGGTATTTGAAGGCATTGCCCAAGTTTTGTCAGCTTATCAATTGACTGAATTTAGTAGTGACAGTGATTTGCAAGTTTTAATGGAGACTCAATTTCACTGTCTGGAAAGTAATAATAAAACAACTCGCTTACTTGCGGCTAGAAAAATTCTGAGTTTGGAAAACACTTGTTTAGATAAAATTCGAGATGAAAAACTACAAGTTTTCCATTCAACAGAAGCTTTGATGGAAATAGAAACATGCGACATTACTCGTAAAACTACCTATCATAAATTAGAAATATTGTCCGATAATATAGATTGTTTAGAAAAACAACTGAAGCGAAACAAAGTACTTGGTGATCTTTCTCAGATGAAGTTGCTAGTTTTAGACGAAATGAGTAAGAGAAAAAGTAAATTTGCTGCTGCTAAACTTTCCTGTGAACGTTTACGAGAAAGTATTCATGTGGAGATTGATAAATGTTTGAAAAAAATTCACTCAATCAGTACAGAAATTTATGAGAAAGTATTTGATGAAGTACAACTTGGTCAACTGCCTGATATTAGTGTTGAGCATGAACACGCACTTATCTTATTTGAAGATTATAAAAATCTATTGGCAGAGAAGTTATCAATAGCCTCTTCTGTTCATAAACAAGTGTTGACGTTTTATTCTCAATTAGAAAAATGTCAAAACCATCATGAAACAATTCAAAATAATTTAACGTTAATAAAATCCATAAATTATAGGGTTTATGGATATTTAGCTTTAAAAGACGACTTAATTGAAATTAAATTGCCAAGTTGTATCAGTTATCAAAACTATACACAATTGAGTTTACTTGAGCAATATTCGACTTATTTAAAAAATAAGTTAAATCAACTTAGAGATGAAGTAGTATGTCGTTACGAAAGAATAATTCCAAGTCAATTATCTCCTCTTGATACAGAAATAAAAAAAGCAAAGATAAAAATGGAGGCAGCTAAGAATCTCGCCGATAAAATTAATAATTTTTCTAAGATATTATGCCTCTATCTAATTTCTATTATTCTGCTACCGTGGACGCTAATCATGATGATTCCTGTTGGGTTACTTATAGGTATTGTGAAGATATTTCTTGGTGGGGCAGGAGAGAATATAACTCGGATTTTGGGTTTGATTGCTGCTCCTGGTATGTTAATTTATCTGGGGATTGAAAAAATCATATATCAACTCATTCAACAGTATGAAAAAAGATTAGAGTATCAAAGGATATTAAGATATGAGAAACTCGAAAGTTTGAAAGATGAGGAAAGGCAGATACTAAATTTATTATCTATTTGAATCCCCAACTCTTGGCTCTTGGCGATATCGCTTTGCCTGCCTTATTGCCTAAAGTCCCCCACCGCCGCCTCAAAGTCGTCTCGTGTATGCACGACCGGAGAAGAAATAGGACAGGGAAATTTGAATTGCTGCCAAAATGATATAATAAACGTGCCTGTACAAGACGTAAAAACCAACCCCAAGATCAGAAAAAAGTAGACGCCCTTCTCACCAATAGACGTGGTCAAGGAAATATAACTCCGCGCTTGTCGTAAGATGGGGCTATGCAGAAAGGATGTCTGACAAGTGCTATGGACGCAATTTATATTCCGCAGCTTACAAAAGCGCCGCAAGCAACAGAGGAAGTTCAAGTCAATGAGTTTCTACCTGGTTTAGAAACTCTGACACCAGTTAGAGGTCGCATCCGCGTCCAGCATTGTGGAAATTATTTAGAAGTACGTTCTCAAGCAGAAACAATCATCACTTGTACCTGTAGTCGATGCTTGCAAAACTACAATCATCGTTTAACTATTGATACAAAGGAAATCATTTGGCTAGATGAAGCCGCAAACGTTGATGATCTACCGCTAGAACGCGAAATCGCTTTTGATGATTTAGTAGAAACTTTATCACCCCAAGGGTATTTTGACCCTGGTACATGGCTGTATGAGCAAATATGCTTGGAATTGCCTCAGCAACAGTTGTGTGATGCCAACTGTTTAGGCATTCAACCAACCGCCCAGAGCAAATCTGATAAGCGTGTTGACAGGCGTTGGGCTTCTTTGGAAGGTTTTAAAAACCAATTTCCGGGAGCGTAGTTTGATAAGTTTGTAGTGGGCGCTTTTGCCTGAAAGCGTCTACTGCAAATTAGGAAAATTTCATCGCTCATTTTGGCAAACTGTTAAGTTTCATGTAAGTTTCATAATTTTTTCACTGATTTGTCCTGTTGTTTCGCACTCCTGACTGGTCTAAACTCCAGAAGCGAGTTGTTGGAGAAATTGTTCATAGCGATGCTCCGGCAGGGAGCCGCCAAAGGCGATCGCTTTGAGAATTTTCGCTCTGAAAAATTTAAGATGTAATATGATAGATGGCAGCACAGTCAAGCTTGCCAGACGATGCTCTGCTGCCTCAACCCCGATTGCCCGCAACCTCAAAATCCTGAACAGATAATCCATTGCCAGAGTTGTGGTGCGCTACTCATACCGCTTTTGAGAGGTCACTATCGTATAACTCAGGTGCTTTCAGATGAAGGTGGGTTTGGTAGAACCTACTTGGCAAAAGACGTAGATAAGCTCAATGAACGCTGTGTCGTCAAGCAACTAGCACCAAAAGTCCAGGGGACGTGGGCTTTGAAGAAGGCGATTGAGTCATTCCAACAAGAGGCGCAGCGATTGCAAGAACTCGGAAAAAATTCGCAGATTCCTACCTTGTTGGCTTACTTTGAGGAAGATAACTATCTGTATTTAGTCCAAGAGTTTATTGATGGGCAAACTTTGCTCAAAGACTTGCGACAACAGGGAATATATCATGAAGCAAAAATTCGCCAAGGTTTACTCGATTTGCTGCCTGTTCTCAAGTTTATTCATCAGCGTGGGGTGATTCACCGGGATATTAAGCCACAAAATATTATGCGCCGTCAAAGTGATGGCAAGTTAGTACTGATTGATTTTGGTGCCTCAAAGCAACTAAGCGCAACAGTACGGACTAAACCGGGGACGACTATTGGTACACGCGGCTATAGTCCTCTCGAACAATTGCAGGATGGTGAAGCTCATCCTGCAAGCGATTTGTTTAGCTTAGGGGCTACGTGTTTTCATTTAATGTCTGGTGTTTCACCAGGTGCTCTTTGGGCAGAAAATGGCTATAGTTGGGTTACTTCTTGGCAGCAATATTTGAAATGTTCGATCAGTGCAGATTTAGCGAAAGTTGTCGATAAGCTGCTAAAAAAAGACATTCATGAGCGTTATCAGTCTGCGGATGAAGTCCTCAAAGACTTGGAACCTCAGCCACCATCCCCGCAGGCACCTAGACTGAAAAACAGACTTTTAGCGGGTGCTGGCATTGTATTGTTAGGATTTGGGGGATTTTGTTACATAAACAATTTCCAGATCCCAAACCTGAGAGCGCAAAACAATTTCTTGATGAAAACCCTCAATGGGCATTCCAATTTGGTGAGTTCTGTTGCTGTTAGTTCGATCCCCCCTGACTCCCCGCTTTATAAGGGGGGACTGGGGGGGATTGTTGCCAGCGGCAGTTTTGACACAACCGTCAAACTGTGGAATTTGTCAACTAGAAAGGAAATTTTCACACTTGAGGGCAATGCTGGTTCAGTTTATTCCGTCGCTACCAGTCCGGATGGTCGTACTGTAGCCAGTGGCAATGGTGACAAAACAATTAAACTATGGAATCTCTTCACTGGACAACAAATTTATACTCTCTATGGACATTCGAGTTCGGTTGAATCCGTTGCCATTAGTCCGGATAGCAAGATGCTTGCAAGTGGCAGTTTTGACGGTAGCATCAAACTATGGGATCTGCCATCGGGAAGGGAAATTGCTACCCTAAAAGAACATTCTGGTGCAGTGAAATCTGTTGCCTTTAGTCCGGATGGACAAATTCTTGCCAGTGGCAGTGAAGACAATACTATCAAACTATGGAATTTAAAAAATAAACAGCTGATCAGAACTTTAAAAGGACATTCTCAACCAATTAGATCTGTGGCTATAAGTCCTATTCGTTCTGACTTCCGGAGTTTGGGAGGACGACTCGGAGGAATTCTTGCCAGTAGCAGTGCTGACGACACTATCAAACTGTGGGATTTAGCAACCGGACAGGAAATCTACACCTTTAAGGGACATTCTTTCTCAGTTAATTCTGTGGCTTTTACCTCAGATGGCAAAACCCTGGCAAGTGGTAGTAGTGACCATACCATCAAACTGTGGGATGTGGCAACGAAAAGGGAAATTCTTACCCTCCGGGGAGATTCTAAAGAAGTTACTTCCGTTGCCTTTAGTCCCGATGATAACACCCTTGTGAGTGGTTGCACTGACGGGACTATTAATCTTTGGCGGGTGGTTCGGTAATTAGACATCCTTTAGGACAACGCTATAAGGTTTTTTTCCTAATTCTTCTTGTTGAATGCGTCGTTTTTGACTAGCCCCGGCAATTTTTAAAGCAACAGACTGTACTTGATGGTACAGCTTGCGTGGCATTAGCCAGAGAAAATAAGCTGCTACGAGAGTGATAATTGTACGGTGTGGTTCTTCTAGTAGAATTCGCCAGTGGGTAGAGAGCGATCGCACGGCAAACTCCACAGCTGTTGAACCATCTTCTAAAGTGACTGCTCTTCGGGCTAAATGGCGTAGTTGGTAAGCCATAGCGATTTTTTCCAACTCCGGCATTGATGCTGGAGGTACATAGGCGCGTGCTTTTTCCAGCATTGTTTCCCAAGAATTTAACTTTTTCACCAGTTGAGCCGAAAATCCCTGGGAATTTATTCGGTAAAGCGTCAAGGCTTCTGGAATTCCTTCTATAAGCCATTTTGTTTTCATCGCTATCCGCAGCCAAAGTTCCACATCTTCTGAAGGGTGCAGTTGGCGATCATCATCAAAATAAAAGTTTTCTACAACTCCATAAAGATTATCTTGGAATGCAATATCTTCAAAAACCTGACGCCGAATCACGGGTACTGATCCATTTCCAATGGGAGTCCGACAAAGTATATCAAGTGGAGTAATTTCCTTGAGCTTGGTTATCTGATAAATACCCAAAGGCTTCCCCGCTTCATCAATTAAAGAAGAGCGACAAAAACTCACCCCCACTGCTGGTGACTTGTTTAAATGTTCAACATGTTTTTCTAACTTTTCGCTTACCCATAAGTCATCTGCATCTAAAAAAGCCAAATATTCCCCTTGAGCATGACGAATACCAACATTTCGAGCTGCAGCCACTCCCCGGTTTTGCTGACGAATTATTTTGATTCTATTGTCTGTAAATTGCTGACAAATTTCTATGCTTTTATCCGGAGAACCATCATCAATAATGAGCAACTCAAAATTTGTATAGGTTTGCTCAAGAACTGATTGTATTGTCGCTGCTACATATTTCTCAACTTTGTAAACTGGAATGATCACAGAAAATTTTTTCATAGAAGCCCCTAATTCTAATTTTTATGATTATTTGGGAAAACATAACGTGTTGCCCACAATGTAAACAGAGGTAAAAACACAATATGAACTAATAAAACAGATATTGCTACAACAATTATTTGCCAGTGATCTCCTAGATTAACTGATAACACAGATGTATCTACACCAAGAACTTCTAAGTTCACTCCTATCAGGATTGCTATGCTAAATAGGAAAGTGAATATGATATTCCAATGTAAATCTAAATGAGGTTTCCCAACAGCTATAAGCAATTGAGATGCAGCATCTGCAAAAGGTCGTGGAATTGCCGATAAGCAAATGAGAACAACAATGGGGATAGCAGGCTGCCATTTCTTACCAAAAACAATTGGTACATAAATATGAGCTAAACTAGATTGGAGTATCACAAAAGGGATAATGGTAGCGCGAATAGTTTTCAGACTACTGAAATAGGATTTTTTCAATTCAGACAATTCTGAGCGAACTGCACATAGATGAGGCAAAATTGCTGAGTTAATAGCATTAATAATACTTAAACTAATTCCTAATCCGGCGTTAAAACCAAAGAAGTATAACCCTAATTCCTGAATTCCATATTCAGGAACTCCCTGCTTTACAACAAAGCGACCAACTAACAGATAATCTAAGTTATTTCTGAGTGTTCTTAACAAGGAAACCCCTAAAATATTTTTACCAAACTGAAAAATATGACTCCAACTTTTAGTGGTAAATCCTGTGTTGACACGCCAAGACTGTGCTCTGTAGTATATTAAGGTTTCGATAGGCGAAATTAATATTGAAGGCAACACCAACGACCATACACCCATACCTAAGACAGCAAAAATCGCAGTCAGTATACTTCCAGTAAAGTTTTGAACACTATTCGCAATTGCTATTACTTTCAGACGATTTTCTCTTTGTATGAGAGTTTTTTGTATTGTAGATAAAGGCCAAATTAAGTAAGCTAAACCTGAGACAATTATTGGCAAAACCAGATTTGGACTTTTATAAAACCAAGCTATGGGAAAAGCTGCAATAGACTGAATAACAAAAAGACTAAAAAAAACGGCCCAACTTAACCAGTATGCAGAGTTACACAAATCCTCTAGTTCTTCTTCTTCAGCCTGAATAATTTTTGCACTTATACCGATGTCAGCAAACGTGAGTGAAAACTCACGCACTGTCATGATAATCGCACCCAAACCATAGTCATGGCGATTTAAATACCGAGCAATGATCACAACTAATCCCAAGCGCAAGACTCTGTAGATAATCTCTGAAATACTCAGCCAGCCAACATTTCGGATGAATTGACCTGAGAATTTTTTCTTAATAATGTTTATTACAGGATGAATTGATCTCATTACTATCTTTGGGACAACTAACGAGTGACGAAAATATCACTGTCTATTACTAGCTACCGTTCAATGGTATCAGCTACTATGCCTAAAACTGGAACCTGACCAGTTTTTAATTCTTCCAGGGCTTGGTGTAAAGAAGGACGAACTGTTTTACCTAGTCCTGCAACCATTAAAACTCCATCAACACGATTTGCTAAGATGCTTGTGTCTAAAAGTCCCATAATATGTGGTGCGTCATACACAATTAAATCATAGTTTGCATGGGCTTCCTTCACGAAATTTTCCATTCTTTGAGATGAAAATAGCTTTGTGGGATTTTGTGGTGCATCACCAGCTGTGACTACAAAAAGATTTTCTTCTCTGGGTGCTTGTCCAACAACATCATTGAAATCTATACCTAGAAAAAGTATCTCGCTAAGTCCTTTGATGTTAACTAAACCTAATGCATGATGAACTTGAGGATGACGTAAATTAGCATCTACTAATAGCACTTTTTGACCGGCTTGAGCTGCTACCTTTGCTAAATTCACTGCTACTGTAGATTTGCCATCGCCACTTGTCGCTGATGTGACGACTATTGAGTGGATAGAAGCTTGTGATTTGAGAGAGTTTATTCTGTTAAAAAGAGAGCAGAAAGCTTCGGTAAAAGCAGTTGTTTTATACTCCTGAGTCTTTGCTTTTACCTGTGGTACAAATTGATGTTTTCCTTTTTGATTTGCATAAGCTAGTTCTTTATCTCGCAGAGAAGTCGGGTGTCTTAATTCTTTGTGGAAAGGAACGACCGCAAAAACTGGTAGTTTAGTTGTACGTTTTATTTCTTCAGGATCGCGAAAGACATTTTGCGAATTCTCCAGAACAAAAGCAGCCAGACTTCCCAAGAGTAAACCTCCAACAGCTCCCAAGGCAATGTTACGCTCACCATTGAGTCCAACTGGTATAAGATGACCTTGTTTATCACGAGGGAGTGTCGGAGGCGTAATCACTTCCCAAGGAATATCCTGTTGAGCAGCATCTACCCGCAGTGCTTCTCGCTTAGCTAAAATCTGATTGAGGGTGTCGGTAGAAACTTGCAATTCCCTTTGCAAATTGGCGTACTGACGTGAAAGGGCAGGATATTGCTGAATTTGTTGATTGAGCTGCGCTGTTGCTTTTATATTAGCTTGGAGGCTACTTTCTAACGTCTGAAGTTGGTTAGCGCTATCAGCCAGTTGTTTGATCAGGTCACGCCGAACCGAGTTTTGATAAACTCCTACTTGGGAGTTATCCCTCCCCTGATTTTTGCCTAATGCCTGTTTTGCTTCTTGCTGTACTAAAGGTAAGAGTTTGCGTTGCTGTTCGCGCAAACTCCGCATGACTGGGTTGTTGTCAGTGAGGCGGGTTGACTCTGTGGCAATTTTTGTTTCTACCTCTTGCAGACGAGTCAGGACTTGCTGATATTGAGGTGATTCACTCAATGCTGATGAGGCGATCGCACTATTCTCTGACATTTGCAACTGCTTTTGCAAAGAAGCAGAAAGTGAGCTAGTCTCAGCTAAGCTTCTTTCGGTTTCTATGCGCTGTGTTTTTAGTTCATCAGCTCTGTTGAGCAATTGTTGACCCTGAAGTTCCGGGTTGAGCATATTGTACTTCTTTTGGAACACTTGCATTTGTCCTTGAAGTGTATTCACCCGGAGTTGTACTTTGGGAATCTGCTGTTCAACGAATTTTATTCCCTGACGTAAGTTCGTCTGCTGTTGTTCTTTACTATAGTTTTGATATGCTTGTGATACCTCCTCTAAAACATACTGGACTTTTTGTGGGCTGGATTCTCGATAGCGAACCTCCACGACTCTTGATAGGTCTTTGCCTTTACCAATCCGACTAATATGTAACGTGCCAACTCGTTCAGGAGACACTTTACCCGACGCATCACTCGCAGCAAGTTGATCGTAGGTAATGTCTGGATAGCGCGTTTTCAAGTCTTTCACAACTGGATCTATCAGCTTTGGACTTTTCAAAACCTCCATTAAAGCCTGATAATCCATTTCGGTTTTATTCTGTTTGGTGATTTCGTTGATATTTTGCTTTAAAGTTTCCGATAGTAAAACCAGTAACTCACTATCAGCACTTTTTAATGGTTCAACTAATATCTGAAACTTCCCTTCATATTTTGGAGTTCGAGTTGCTGTCCACGCAATAGCCACTGTCGTCACAATCACTGTCGCACTAGCAATCAAACCTAAGCGACGACGCAATACAGGGAAAATTTGATTTTGACCCGTATTTTCTTGTTCACCTTCTGGTCTTCTCGATAATAAATACGGTTCTTTCAAGACAGTATTGGAATTTCTCAAGTACTGCAAGCTTTGTTCCTTAGTTGGCATTGGTTTTCCCATTTCAATATATTAGATACACGATTTTGTCAATCTATCTTTTTAGATACTGAATTCTAGCCAACTTGCCAGAAACACAAACGCGATAAGTATTTGCAATGGTGTTGCATTTCCAACAACCAATTCTAGCGTGAGTATGGTACGGCTAACATCCAACAAGGTGATGCGGTTACAGACTCTGCACCCGTTAGTTATCTTTGCGCAGAGTACTCCCTGAACTTTAAGAATAAATCATATCAGATTTTTGCTAGTTTCAGTATCCTCTAACATACCCTCCTACGTATATATTCTGCTATTCTTTACATAAAATTTAGAAAAAGGGGTTTTTAAATAAAGATAAAGTAAAGTCGAAAGTTCTGACTGAATCAAAAATGACTTCTGTGGACATAATGATACGAAAGTTGAATAGAATAATCTTTATACGATAAATGTATTTAAGACCTTTGTTCAAATTAAGCATCACTTTTTTTTCAAGAAATTTTCTTGAGGCGGCTAACAAATTATTGCAAATAGAGTAGCCATGCGCAGATTATCAAGGCTAGCCGAAAAGGTATTTGTTGTATTGACTCTGTTTTTTTCAACAACTGCCTTGATACCTATTCTTATAGAAAAAGAAGATTCTGCAGATGCGAGCCAAGATCCATACACTCCAATCCTTTTTATGGGAATCTATATCGTGACTCTGTTGTTGGTTATGAAAAACTGGAAAAGTTTTTTGTACGTTGCACAGAGGGACATTTGGATCTGGTTACTCGTAGGAATTGCATTAGCATCCGTGTTGTGGACAGTAGCACCAGATATTACCCCACGTCGTAGTGTACTTCTTTTGGGGACAACTGGATTTGGAGTATACTTAGCTACCCGTTACACGATGAGGGAGCAACTAGAATTACTAGCTTGGATGTTCGGCTTAATAATTTTACTAAGCTTTGTGTTTGCCATAGCACTCCCATCTTATGGTTTAATGACCTTTCAGGAAAAAGGTATTCATGCGGGAGCTTGGCGAGGTGTCATAACGCACAAAAACACCTTGGGTCGTCTGATGAATGTCAGCACCATAGTCTTTCTCTTACTTTGTCTTGATAACTCGCTTTCTCAACAGAAATATAAATGGCTTTCGTGGCTTGGTTTTGTTTTATCAGTGGTTTTAATCATTCTTTCAACCTCAAAAACAGCCCTGATTGTTCTTCTGACTTTGACAATTATTTTGCCACTATATAAGGCTTTGCGAGGTAATTATAATCAAGTAGTCCCTTTAGTGATTGCTGTGATTCTTATGGTAGGAACTACAGCGACTTTGCTATTAGATAATTTACCAGTTATAGCGACTGCATTGGGTAGGGATTTGACACTCACAGGACGCACAGAAATATGGGAAACTATGCTTGAGCTAATTTGGGAACGCCCTTTATTAGGCTACGGTTTTAATGCTGTTTGGCAAAACTGGGATAATGACGTGACAGCCTACCTTTGGCGCACCTTGGAATGGGAATCTCCTTATGGTCACAATGGCTTTATGGATTTATTGGCAGAATTGGGGATATTAGGGTTAATCGTTTTTTGCATAAGCTATGTAACTACTTGTATAAAAGGAGTTATGTGGTTAAAGACTACTAAAATGGTAGAGGGTTTATGGCCTTTAATGTATCTGACGTTTTTATTTCTATCCAACGTCACAGAAAGCACTCTTGTCGCAAGTAACAGTATCTTTTGGATATTATACATATCAGTAATTTTTTCAACGGCTGTGGAGTATGAACAAGCGAAAAAATACAACTATTATCTCAGTGTGATTGTAGACGAAGAAGGAAGAATAAATTGAGAACGTATTAAAATTATGAAGATTACTTTAATATGTCATGACATTGTCTACCCTCCGAATCGTGGTGCACGAGTAGAGATGTGGCGAAGGATAAAAGCCTTCTCTAATATTGGTGTAGAGTTACAACTCATATCCTGGATAAATGAACCGCTACAACCCGAGGAAATCGCTGAAATAAAAAAATATGTAAAAGACATCTATCTCATACCGTTTGAACGTACATTAGGCTCTCTTGCTCGTAGGGCAATTGACTTATTACATTATCCTTTAGAAGTGACTTCTCGGATTGTTAAGGGAAAAGAGTTAACGACTCTGCTTTCTAGTGTCCGTCTTTTTCAACCTGATGTTATCTGGTTGGATGGAATTCACGGTGGGGAAATCGCAGCTAAGTTAAGCAAAAACTTGAATGTACCCCTCATCACTCGCTCTCACAATATAGAGTATTTATATTACCGTCGGTTACTTGCATCTACAACAGACTTTACAAGTAAGCTCAAAAGATATTTGTCAGTCTCTCACTTGGAAAGTTTTGAAAAAGACTTACTGAAAAAGAGTGCTTTGTTCTACGATATCTCTGTAGATGACTTCAAATTTTGGCAAAGTCAAGGCTTTAAGAATGGGCGCTACTTACCGCCTATTGTTGAGTTTCCTAAAGATAATTATTCAGAACAAACCCGTGATGAAACCAGCGCCAATCTTATGTATGACGTTGTGTTTCTAGGTAACCTAAAGGTTGACAACAACGTAGCTGGTATAGTCTGGTTTATAACGCAGGTTTTTCCGATTATACGCTCTGCATTACCCACTGTTAAAGTCCTAATAGCTGGTTCCAATCCTGTAAATAAAATCAAGCAACTATGTGAAGAACAGCAAGGTATCTATCTGAGCATCAATCCACCATCCTCTACAGCAGTTTATCAGTCGGGGCGTGTTCTGATTAATCCGGTTTTAACGGGGAGCGGGGTGAGTATAAAGTCCATAGAAATGCTTGTCTCTGGTAGATCTATTGTTTCTACACCTCAGGGAATAGCTGGTTTGCCAGAAGAGGTGAGAAAACTTTTTAAAATAGCTGTTGATGCTCAATCTTTCGCTGAAGAAATAGTGAGATTGTTATCAACTTCTCAAAAGGTTAATGTCGATCAAGAATTGCTTGAGTCACTGTTCGGTTCTCAAGTCGTTGAAGGTGTTGTGTCGGATATTAAGTCTTTACTGTGATTTGAGATAAATGCAGGGAATTCCAAGTAAATGAAGATAATTTTGCTTAACAACTACAGCATGACTTTCGAATGGGAACAGTGGAAAAAAGAGAATTATCAATACCCCACTCATCATCTTTGGGGAGCTGCAACACTACCTAGATATGGGATTAATGTTGATATACTACCTTATGAAAAATATTCTTTTTTGAAAAAAGTTAGTGAAAAAATCAAAGTATTAGGAGACTTAGATCAGGAAATTAGATTACTTTTCGGAAAATATGATTATGATATTATTTACTCGGCAAATCAAGGTTCTACATACCTACTTGCTATTTTACGATCTATAGGTATTTTAAGAAAACCAGTTGTTACCATTCAACATCAATCATTTAAAAAGAATATCTGGAGCATATTATTTGTCAAATTGATTTTATCTGGATACGATAGGCTTTTTTGCTTGAGCCGTGGACTTAGAGAGCACTTGATAAAGGAGTTCAATCTACCAGAAGAGAAAGTTGATTTATTAGAATGGGGAATTGATTTACCTTTTTATCAAAGAAAAAATGATGAGACGATTGACGCAAAAGAAGGGCAAATAAATAGCTTTATATTGAGCGCAGGTAGAACATATAGAGACTACGAAACCCTCACAAAAGCTTTCAAAAATTTAAGCTATGATTTGAGGATATATAGCGCTGGAGATACTGTTTTTCAGAGAACTCCTGATCTTGATTGTAATGTAAAATTTTTTAAAAATTGCCTATCATGGCAAGAAATATTAACTGAACATGCAAAAGCTTATGCAATTGCTATACCTCTAGATACAACCCAGCCTAAATCATATATTAATGTGCTTGGAGTGACTAGTCTTCTAGATGCGATGGGTATGGGAAAAGCAGTTGTCATGACGAGAACTATAGAGCCTTGCATTGATATTGAAAAAGAAGGGATTGGAATTTTTGTTGAACCAGGAGACGAGAAAGGATGGCAAGAAGCAATATCCTATTTACTAGAACATCCAGATGAAACTCAGGAGATGGGAAACAGAGCTCGACGTTTATCTGAGGAGAAATATAATTTAGAAGTTTTTACATCAAGATTATCTGAACTTTTGAAAGGTGCTTTGAGGTAGCAAGCCTTGTACATGGAGAGTCATTTATACTAGAAAGAATTTTGACATAGGTTTTCTGAATTTATATGCATTGGACAATTGCAGCACCGTTTATAAACCAACAGAACCTCGTTAACGAGCATTGGTTAACCCGAAATGTTCCTTGTGATCGCCACCAGTTCCATATCGTTCCACGTTCAAAACCGTTAGGAAACTGGCACAATCAGAAGTCTTCTGTGACTGGATTCAGAAGTTGGCTAATATATTGGCAACATGGTATGGAAGCGATGAAGGCGTCTGAGGGGGGCGTGATTACCCTTTTTCCTCAGCTACCAGCAGTCATAGGAATGCAACAACGGCTGACTGGTAAGCGTATTCCTGTAGTAGCTTGGTTATTTAATGTTGGCACCTGTTCTAGTGGAATTCGGCAGGCGATCGCCCAATATAGCTTAGAAAATATTGATCGTTTTGTTGTCCACACACGGCGTGAAATAGAGATCTACCATGACTGGTTGGGAATCCCAAAGGAGCGTTTTGAATTTGTTCCCTATCATCAATCACAGATTCCCATAACTCATCCAGAGAATACAACCCATCCTTTTATTGCAGCACTTGGTTCTGCTCATCGCGACTTTTCCACCTTCTTCCAAGCAGTGGAAAACCTCAACCTTCCAACGGTTGTCGCATCAAGCAAACATGCATTAGAAGGATTAACTATTCCACCGAATGTGAAAACACCATTCGGGATTGAAAGGCAAGATTGCTTGGATTTAGCTCAACAGGCACGCATCAGCGTCGTACCTCTGCTTCCAAAGCCCCAAGTAACAGCAGCAGGACAAATCACTATTGTAGAAGCTATGCTCATGGGGCGTGCTGTCATCGCCACCCGTTGTCATGGAGCAGAAGATTATATTCAGCATGGTGAGACAGGTTTGTTAGTTGAACCGCAATCTGTTGATGACTTAATGCAGGCTATAGAAATGTTATGGAACGATCCAGCACTACGCAACCGTCTAGGTCAGGCAGCTAAACGTTATGCTGAAGAACATTTTTCTTGTGATGCAGCAGGAGCAGCTTTGGGCAGAATTCTAGATAAAGTTGCAGATACTGCAGGTATGAAATAACAATAATGTCTTATGGGACCCCTGCGCAGATTTTTGTGAAAATGCCTGCGCTTTGCGTGCCAAACACTCCATACACATCTACCTCCCTTTTTTGGCTGTTGCCCTTCGGGGAAGACCTCCGGTCTCGCTGCGCTTTAGACCTTTGGGCGTGCGCTTTGCGCATACGCCAGTCCCCCAATCTCCTGCGGAGACGCTTCGCTAACGTGACGGAGACCGCCAAGACGGTGGCTGGTCTCACCTGTTGCCTGCCTCTACTTTGTAAGTTCACGAATCAAACAGGATGGCTATATAGCAGTCCTATTTCATTTGTGTTGGCATAGCCTGCGCTCTGCGTTTAAAAACAAAGTACATTTGTACATTCCTCTTCCTTGTTCCCTGTTAAGCGTTAAGCGTTCCCTACCTCAACGAGTAATTTCACGAATCATTTAGGATTGCTATATGAGTAGATCAATTTTTGTTAAACAGGGATTTACCATAATACGCAATATTGGTTTTTCCATTGTTTACTATTACAAAAAGTGGGGACAAGTCACAAAAAATATTGCGGTTGGCTTGGCTTTAGTGTTACTTTACACAATTCTCAGTAGTTGTTCGCCCTGGTTTGTAAACCAATTTGACATGGCTAGAAGCGCGGCAGCTACCACTATTGTCCCTCCTTTGTCTACTCGCGGCTCTACGATTATTGATGCCAAAGGTCGAATCGCTCTGCTGCGCGGCGTCAACTGGTTTGGTATGGAACTAAAGGAGCATACTCCTCATGGACTGTGGGTTAGAGATTACAAAGATATGCTTGCTCAGATGAAAAGTCTGGGCTACAACGTTATCCGCTTGCCTTATTCTGTGCAAGCACTGCGTTCTGGTAACATCAGTGGCGTCGATTTTTACATTGGCTCAAATAAAGATTTTCAAGGCAAGACTCCATTGCAGGTCATGGATCTAGTGATTCAGGAGGCTCAGCGTCAAGGATTGTTTATTCTTTTAGATAGTCAGACTCTTAAAGATGGTCAGATTCCAGAGTTGTGGTATGGTGACGGCTTTACAGAGAAAGACTGGATTGACAGTTGGACGCTGCTAGCAAAACGCTACAAAGGCTATAGCAACGTCATCGGGGCAGATCTCAAAAATGAACCTCATGGTCGTGCTAGTTGGGGAACAGGCGATCGCGCTACAGACTGGCGCTTAGCCGCAGAACGAGCTGGAAATAGTATTCTCAGTGTCAATCCAAATTGGCTGATTGTGGTGGAGGGGGTAGTCGAAAATGTCCCTGGTCAAAAACAGTCAAGGTATTGGTGGGGAGCAAATTTAGAGGGTGTCCGTAAATATCCAGTGCGTCTGCGAGTTCCCAAAAAGCTAGTGTATTCTCCTCACGAATACGGTAATTTAGTAGATATACCCTGGTTTAGGGAACGTACATTTCCCAAAAATCTGTATCAACGTTGGGAGATTGGATTTCAATATATTGCGACTCAAGGTATTGCCCCAATTTGGATTGGTGAATTTGGTGGATATCAAGTGGATACAAAATCTAAAGAGGGGATTTGGCAAAGGCAGTTAGTTGATTATATCGATAAGAAAAACCTTAGCTTTACCTATTGGTGCTGGAATCCCAACAGTAAAGATACCGGAGGTATTCTACTAGATGATTGGAAAAATATTAACACTGATAAGCAAAAACTTTTGGCTCGGCTGCTGCGTTAACAAATGAGGTAAGTAGTTGTCATGAGATGGCGTTGCAAGAGCGTCTGGTGCAGGAGATACGCTCCACTCCGTTCCGCTGCCCTCCCTTGCCCGCAGCGCTAACAGAATGACAACTTTATACCTTCTTGGACTTTTCAAACATTCTCTGAAGTGCCTTCACCAAAACTGATAATTTTTTCTATTTTTTCTCTGAGCAGGTGCTATTTTTAGCATATATTCATAATAATAACACAGTGTTTATATCAGTATTATAATAATATATGATTCAACACAGAATACATGTATTGAATCATGTTGACAAAAAATCATCAAAAAAATTTTACTAAACCTTTATCTTTTTCTTCAAATAAAAAACCACGCATTTTGGTAGTATCAATGCGTGGTTTTCATTCTGAAGTCTATCGCTCTGTTGACTTTGAATTTGAAGATCTTCTTTGTACTTTTGACTATGCTGATATACTCACTCCTACATTAGCTTATGGTAAAGCCAATTCACTCAAAAGAAAGCTATCAAACAATACAGCTAGAGCTTTTGTTAAAGGTAAATTTCTCAGTTCTGGTTGCATTTCCTCTATTCTAGACAGAGAATACGACTTATTATTTTTTCTCTGTCAACACTTTTGGGATATCGCTTCCATAAATTCTATTAAAGGATGGCGAGAAAAATGTCGAAAAACTGTTTTATGGATCGATGAAATCTGGGTAAAAGAAATGGAAGAACAGAAAACTAGACTTTGTTTGGAACTGGCGAAAGATTTTGATTATATCTTTACGACACTAAGTTCTAGTGTTGATGCTATTGCTAATCTGGTTCAGCGTCCTTGTATTTCTTTACCTTTTGCTGTAGATGCTATAAAGTTTTGTCCTTATCCAGAACGACCTCAACGCCATATAGATGTTTATAGCATTGGTCGCCGTTCACCAATAGTACACAAAACTTTATTGGAAGTAGCGGAACGAAAAAACTTTTTATACCTATTTGATTCTCTGAAAGGTTTACAAATGGGGGACTATAAAGAACATCGAACTTTATATAGTCATTTGATTAAAAGAAGTCGTTATTTTATTGCTAATAAAGCAAAGTTTGATGCTATTCATCAAACAGGTGCTCAAGATGAGTTATGTTCTCGCTTTTTTGAAGGCGCTGCAGGCGGAGCTGTTATGATTGGGACTCCTCCAGTTTGTGAAGCTTATACAACTTACTTTAATTGGTCTGATGCAGTAATTCAAATTCCTTACGATCCTGCTAATGTAGCAGATATGATCACAGAACTAGATGCACGACCTGATTATGTAAATAGAATTCGTAAAGAGAATGTGATGAATTCGCTACTGCGTCATGACTGGGTGTATCGTTGGGAACAAGTTTTAAAGCAAGTAGGACTTGATAGCACGCCAGAAATGTTATCTCGAAAAACTGACTTAGCAAACTTAGCTGACAAGGTGAAAACTGAGTATTAAAGTTCTACCTAAAATCTGTTAGCAATTTGCACTCATTGGGTTCTTCTTCTTGTGTTCCTTAGTTATAGAGAACTTGAGTTTTTGTTTCAAAACTAGTATTAAAAAAGGGATATCATCTACCAAATATCTTTTCCACAATCTTTTTGGATCACAGAAAATTCTGAACAACCACTCGAAACCAACTTCACTCATCCACTTTGGAGATCTTTTCAAGTTTCCTGCTTCAAAATCAATAGTGGCACCGACCGCCATAAATATCTTTATATGGGGTAGCATATTCTTGTACTTGTATATCCACTTTTCTTGCTTTGGGGCACCAACTCCGATAGCTAAGACAGTCGCACCGGAGCTATTTATCATGTTAATGATGTTCTGACACTCTTGTTCGTCTTTTTCAAATCCAAAAGGTGGAGAATAGGAGGCAACAATAATATTCCTGCCTGTTTTCCTATTGATTTCATTTTGAGCTTTACTGGCTACCCCTATACCTGCTCCCAAAAGAAAGATTTTGATGTTTTGATTGTTCTTGTGATAATTATAGAAAGCTGGGAACAAATCTGAACCCGAGATCTTCTCTTTAATTGGTGTGCCCAAAAACTTAGATGCGTAAAGGAGTATTTGACTATCACAAACCTTATAGTCACTAATGCTATATGCTTGTAAAAACTCCGGGTCTTCTTGTAATTTCATCAGATGATCGACATTGGGTGTAAACACTACCCCAGAGCGCAATTTATCCAACAGTTCTATCTTAGATAAATTGTCAATCTCCAAGTTCAAAATTTTAACTTTATTCATGGCTTGCACAGTTACCCTTAGATCTTACTTTCGGTTAATTGACTCGGTAGACAATGATAAAGGAGAGAATATCTTGAGAATTCGAGCATGCCCTGATTTTGAATTTTCATCTTAGTTGTGTATAGCACCTATCTTTCAGCAAATGAACAGATTTCAATGAGAGTTGTATGGAAGCCAACCTTGAGAAGATTTGGCGCGTCTATGCTTCAATCTGGTTCCGCCGGATTAGTCTGAATTTTCGATTCAGGCAGAGGGCTGTTTTTTGTGAAAACCCTCTGGACATGATACGGGTGAGGCTGTTGCCGCCACCAAGGGCGATCAGCCGGAGACTTTAGCTAGTGCGATACGCACTAGGCGCGAAAATAGTGTCCTTGCGGAGGCAGATTTTGCCTTTGAGAATACTGTGCACACTCGCTGCGTTTCTATGATCAAACTGAGAACACCTAACTGAACTGGGTTTTTCTATAGTCGATACAATACCTGATAACTAGTAAATTGGGCACGGAGTATTTCATTCAAAACAACCAAAAACCCAACAATAAAAGCTTTTTAAGCTTTGAATGAGTGAACGCGTGAATTTCCCAAACTGCAATTCGTCTCCCGTAAACGCAAATTGTACGGCAGCGTGTCTGTAGGAAATATGAACGAGAGGGTTACTTGGCTCTCAGATGACGAATGTGCTTTAGCTCTCAATTTTTTAGGCGTATTTACGGTTTAATTTTGTTGATTTTTTCACTTTTAACGGCTATCAAATTTAATTACTATGTGACAATTTATCATGAAAACATAAAGAAAAATTGTCACTTCACATATTTTTCATAAAAAAAAACGACATAATTTCAGTGTATCTACAGTGAATAAGAGTCTAAAATATAGTTGTATCAAGGCTTTCGACCAAACTTTGCATACTTTCTAGGCATATATGAAAAATTTGTAAAGTAATCATGAAGATAAATAGTGTATTAAGAACAACATTAAAAATGATCAGACCTCTTCCAAAAGTGAGATTTTACAAGATTATGTTAAGTGTTAATCGTTCTCGACTTCTGTAAGAAGCCTATTGTGTATGTTGTATCTGCTGTGCGCCAAAAGATTTTTGCAGATGCTCCTTACAAGAGTCAGTAGCTGGAGCACCATATCCAGTAAAATTTCATTATTGTATAAGAAAACTCCAGATGCAGATTAGAGTTTTCCTTTATTGCTTGAGATTATTATTACCAACAGATATATCTACCATGATATAAATATTTTTTGTCATCTGTCAAATTGAGAATCTATGCATTGAAATTCTTCTTTCAAACTTTAGGTAATCTAGTCAAAGAGAAGATGTGGAAATTGGTATTTTGATGTTAAATAGTGGATATTGCCAAAAGTTGACTAAAAATCATATCACTGTTATTTATTGAGGCAATATTCAGGAGTGAACGTGAACATTATTATTTCTCGTAAAAATGTATTTTCTTTGCTGAGTTTATCGGCTATGGCGGTTTTGGGAAGCGGTTTATCTGCTGGAGCCCAAACAGTAAATACCACAAGCGCTCAGCAGTCAATCCAGTCTTCCAAAACTGATGCGTTTGTTAATCAGGTAAGTCCTGAGGTAGAAAGGTTCTACCCACCAGCTTTTAGCTCTAGTGCGGTAGAGTCCACTGCTGTACAAGATAATCATGTATCGTCAGTATCAAATGTAAATAACCAGCAGCAGTTACCAACTAGCACACACCAAGCTAATAATAATGTAATTACACCTGTTCCTGGGACAACAGCAACCTCATCTGCGGCACTTATAGATTCCCAGAATGCAGAAGTTCCATCATCGACTTCTGGGTCGTCTAAGTCTAAGGTGGCACAATCAGATATTAGTATTGACCCCGGCAGACCAACCCGTGGTGGTTCAAGTTATATTGGAATTGGTGGTAACATTGGTTTAGGTGGTAACTCTGCTTTGGGTGATGGTAACTTTATGGTTATCAGCAAAATTGGGCTAACAAATGCCATATCAGTGCGACCAGCAGCAGTGATCGGAGACAACACAACTATCTTAATTCCTGTAACCTACGACATTTCATTCAAGCAGCTATCAGATCCTTTTGCTGCTCCCTTGCCTATTGCCCCATACATAGGAGCAGGTGCGGCTATCAATACTGGTAATGGTTCTGAAGTTGCCTTTCTTCTCACTGGTGGAGTCGATGTGCCCATAACTCCTCGATTTACAGCAACAGCCGCTTTGAATGCCGCATTTTTCAATGATACTGATATAGGTTTATCAATAGGAGTTGGTTATAACTTTGGTCGTCTTTTTGGTTCATAAATAATACCATAAAGCGCAAAGTTACCACAGATGTGGCTTGACACAGAGTCATATCTTTGGTTTAAACAATGGATATCAGTGAGGCAGCACGTAGAAAACAGTCTCACTGATTTTCTCAACCCTAGAAATACACCTTGGAGAATTACCTTGCCTCATTCGATTCAACAAGCTCAACCGCCCCTAGAGTATATTCCCCAGCATTTTAACTTAGCAGTGTACAATATCGCCAAATGGGCACTGCCTGTTTTGCTGCGGTTTCGGACTCGACCGTGGTTACCAGCTGGTATTGCGGAGGTTGAAACTGTGAATGTCGAGAGGTTAGTTAATCTCTACCAACAATTTCAAGCTGGCAAAATTCGCTTTTTAATGGCATTTCGCCACTCAGAGGTTGATGATCCCCTTTGCATGATGTATTTGCTTTCTCAGGCTGTGCCGAAAGTTGCTCGTAAAAGGGGAATTTCATTACAATATCCGACTCATTCTCATTTTATCTATGATCGGGGGATGACTCTGTGGGCTGGGGATTGGCTAGGTTGGTTTTTTTCTCGGTTAGGAGGCTTTCCGATTCATCGAGGTAAGCGGCTAGACAAGGTTGGTATGCGGACAGCGCGGGATTTGTTCGCCAATGGTCAACTACCAATAAGTGTAGCTCCGGAAGGAGCAACTAATGGACATAGCGAAATTGTCAGCCCTTTAGAACCTGGTGTTGCTCACATGGGTTTCTGGTGTGTAGAAGATTTGCTCAAAGCTAACCGAACTGAGGAAGTTTTCATTGTCCCAATATGCAATCAGTATCGCTACATCAATCCATCTTGGGCAAAACTAGATTGGCTTTTGGGCAAATTGGAAGCAGATTGCGGCTTATCTGTGCAACAAGTTGGTGAATCAAACCTGGTTGAGCCAGAAAAAGTTTTCTATGAGCGACTCTTCCGGCTTGGTGAACATATCCTTTCCCAAATGGAGCAGTTTTACGCTCGCTTTTACCATCAAAGTATACCAGTCACAACGCAAATAGATTCATCTGCAAGTCGTAACCAGGTACTTGAGGCTCGAATGCAGACGGTATTAGATAATTCCCTACAAGCAGCTGAGCAGTTTTTTGGACTGGAAAGCCAAGGAACTATCATTGAGCGTTGTCGCCGCTTGGAGTCAGCAAGCTGGGATGATATCCACAGAAAGGATTTGCCAAACTTACATGCATTATCACCTATGGAGCGCGGCTTGGCAGACTGGATTGCTGAAGAAGCATCTTTGCGGATATTACATATGCGCCTAGTTGAGAGTTTTGTCGCAGTCACAGGAACTTATGTTCAACAAAAGCCTACTTTTGAGAGATTTGCAGAAACGTCCTTAATCTTATTTGACGTCATCGCGCGGATAAAAGGAGAGAAAAATCCTGCACGACCTCGATTAGGTTGGCGAAAATCACGGTTAACGGTAGGTGAGCCAATTTCAGTAACAGAACGTTGGCCAGCTTATCAGACAAGTCGTCAAGGAGCAAGAGGCGCGGTTAATGATATGACGCGAGATTTGCAAATGGCGTTGGAGAAGATGATTTGCTAAGGGTTGCTAACTTTAAACAGTTGGGGTATCAAACACCGAAAGTCATAGCGCCGACTTTCGGTGTTTAGACACAATATCCCAGTTGACTTTTATATAGCCCGGATCAATGTGGGCAAAGTGCGAACTCAATTGCTTATGGGCTTTTGGCAGCGCGTGGAACGGAATTGATGGATACAAATGGTGCTCTGCATGAAACGGCATATTCCACGTCAAAAATCGCACAGACCAAAGCGTTAGCGTTGTACGCGTATTCGTAAGCAGATTAGCGTCAAGAGTGCAACCTGTATGTTCCGCCAGCATAAGAAAACGCAAAATCGGCTGACCAACAAAAAGGGGTAACAGCCAATAAAGCACAAACCAAGGCTGTCTGACTGCAAATGAGAGAGCGATCGCCCCTGCATAAACAGCTAATTGCAATCGAGTGGAGCGAATCACTTCACCTCGTGCTGTTTCTGGCACAAATGGGCAATCGTCAAGTTGAGCGATCGCAACACGAAAATGCCGGCGTATCTTTCCTTGCCACCAAGGTAAACCACTAATTATTAACAAGTATGTACCCAGATTACTCGGCTTGGGATCACTGAGTTCCGGATCTTTGCCAGGAACGCCAGTGTAGAGGTGGTGCCACTTGTGGTAGTAACGGTAGAATGTACTGTTGTAAAATGAGAGTAAACCTGCATACCAAGCAACAGTTTCATTTAAACGATTGTTAGCGAAAGCACTTGTGTGAAGCCCTTCATGCATCGGCGCAAACATCGAAGCAATACTAAAGCCGTAGATCAGCAGTGCTGGTATTGCCAGCCACCAATTGCTAAAGTTTGTCGCCCATAGGTAGCCACTGCATCCGGTGACAGTTAGATGAAAAGACAGTTGAACCAGCCCTTTGCAGTTAGAGCGATCGTTCAAAACTCTTAATTCTTGCACACTGAGAATCTGGCGGGGATTGTGCTGTTTATCAGCTTTGCAAGCCAATAATTCAGCAGGTTGAGCTGTTGTCTCACTAAACATACTTAAAACTCCACATCACTTATAGATGGGCGTCATGAATGGTGTCATGCACATTTTCACATACTTGATGCGTAATAACCTCACAATAGTATGATGTGAAATACTGAAGTTAATTGTGTGGTAATACTGAATCCGGTTTTATCAGTTACCAGTTACCAGTTGTCAGTTATCAGTTATCAGTTATCAGTTATCAGTTATCAGGTAGGAAACGGACTCGTCCACCCCTTGTTCACTGTTTACTGTTCACTGTGTAGTTGGTGAGTTCCAACGTCCATCTGGTTATTGAGCAGTTATAACCTCTGACATCACTTTTCTGAGATTATCGAATTGTGGTATTGAATTTGGCTAAACTCGATTAGCTAAAGAAACAATTCCCAAAAAATATCTCGTTGTAACACTCAAAACTCACTCAACATGTCCAAAGAATTTGCGATTGGTAGTAAAGTCCGTGTCATAGCACTACCCCCCTACGTGAAAACTGCTGAACCTATGCCTATGCTCCGCCCTCCCGATGTGATTTACATTGGTGAAGAAGGTATAGTCCTTGACCGCCGTCCTGGGGGATACTGGGGGATTCGCTTTACAAAAGGAGCTTTTCTCCTTGATAGTCAATATATTGAAAGCGTGGAAACCGCTTCAGATTCTCAAGAATCTGAGAATAGCAACTAGAAATTGTAAACTTATTTTAAGTCGTGTTTCTGGTCTGTATATATAATGATTTCTCGTCGCACTTTTTTAAGCATATTATTTGCCACATGTTTAGCTGTCATTAGTTGGTTAAATTTTGTCCCAACTGCTGATGCACTCGGTGGTAAACTTCCCCCAATTAATCAAAGCGCCCCAGATTTTACTTTGCCAACAAACACTGGTAATGGTAAAATATCTCTCTCCGACTTACGCGGTAACTGGGTCGTCCTCTACTTTTATCCCAAAGACTTTACCTCTGGTTGTACCATCGAAGCTCGTCGCTTTCAGCAAGATTTACCCAAATACGTCGAAAAAAAAGCTCAAATTATTGGCGTCAGCGCTGACGATATAGATTCCCATGCTGAATTTTGCGATTCAGAAGGACTCAAATTCCCTTTGTTAGCTGATACCACTGGTGCGGTGAGCAAGGCATATGGTTCTTGGTTGGGCTTTATGTCTGTGCGCCATAGTTTTATTATTGATCCGCAAGGGATTGTGCGTGAGACTTTTGTCAAAGTCAATCCAGTCATCCACAGTAAAGAAGTTCTGGCGCGACTTGAGGAGTTGCAAAAAGCAGCTGCTTAGGAACCCCAGACGCACGCAGAGAAACAACAAATAATCTGCGTGCATCTGTTGTTTCTCTGCGATTTGATATTTCAAAAAATTGACAAAGCCCACGAAGTTTTTTATCTCAAATCTTGCACCCTCCGGGTTCGCCCTTCGGGGAGAACCTCCGGTTCCGCTGCGAAGGGAGCAGTCGCCTACGGAGGGAGACCCTCCTGCGCCGTGCTGTCTCACCAGTCGCAGCCTACGGCTCGCTCCGCTAACATGGGGGAAACCACGCCAGATTCCTACGGAGGGAAACCCTCCTGCAGTGCTGGCTCCCCAAGACCGCGCTGGCTCACCATTCTCAACCTCACCCGAAAAACCGGGTTTCTAAACGATAAATCAAGGGTTTTAAACTCAGCTATTTGCAAGAAACCCGGTTTTTGAAGTTGGTGCAAGATGTCAGTTATTCTTGTGGCACTCTGTAGAATGAAATAGAAACGCAAATTTTTCTTGTTTGCCCCAATGGCTGCTAGCTGGTTGAAAGACGACTATGGACTTTGAACCCCAAACCACCACCCGAACTGCTTCACCAAAGGTAGAATTTGCTCCTGAACCACTTCCTCGTAAGCCTCTGGAATTGCTGCGAGATACTGAGGCTTTGTTGCGTCGTCCTACAGTCGGAGCAATTGTACCGATTTTATCTCCAAAGGTGGCTAGGCGCTTGCAAGCAGCTTCGTCCGTTGCAGAGGACTCTTTGCAAGATTTAGCTGAGATTGATTTAGATAAGATTAGCGATTGGGAACTGCAACCTGCACGCATTCGGGTTGGTTTAAGCTTTGTAGGGTTTGGGGCTTTGATGATAGTTGTGCTGTTGCTGTACCTCAACACGGTGCATCCAGAACTGAGTACAGTTCAGCAAATTGGGAAATATTGGTATCAATACGTCTGGTTTGTTTGTTTAGGCGTCGCGGGGATGTTTGTTCTCGGGCGAGAAGCAATGCGTTCTGCTCAACAGCAGCAAAATTAAAATAAATTATGAACCACGATCCTTTTATTGTTAAACCTGATTCTAAAATTTCTTTGAAAGATTATGCTCCCGACTATACAGGTGATTTGAAAAAAAAAGCGGATGCACAAGGCAAATTACAAGCTGATATTCTACAGCTTCAAAAATACCAAAATGTTCTTTATGCTCAAAACACTTATGCCTTGTTGATCATCTTTCAAGCAATGGATGCTGCTGGGAAAGATAGTACTATCAAACATGTGATGTCAGGTGTCAACCCGCAAGGATGTCAGGTTTTTAGTTTTAAGAATCCAAGTAGTGAAGAATTAGACCATGACTATCTTTGGCGAACCACAAAAGCCTTGCCTGAAAGAGGTCGAATTGGAATTTTTAATCGTTCGTATTATGAAGAAGTGCTTGTAGTTCGGGTTCATCCAGAATTTCTTACAAAGCAACAACTTCCCCACATTCCAGAGGCTAATAAAATATGGAAGCAGCGCTTTGAAGAAATTAATAGTTTGGAAAAATATCTGGTAAATAATGGGATTGTTGTCCTAAAGTTTTTTCTGAATGTTTCAAAAAAGGAGCAGAAAAAACGTTTTTTAGACAGAATTGAATTGCCAGAGAAACATTGGAAGCTCTCCATCAGTGATGCTCAAGAACGAGCTTTTTGGAATGATTACATGCACGCTTATGAAGAAGTTTTTAATCACACCAGTACTTCTTGGGCACCTTGGTACATTATTCCTGCTGATCGTAAATGGTTTACACGCCTCGCCGTTGCGAACATCATTTGTACTAAGTTAAAAGAACTCAATCTGCAATACCCAACAGTTAGTGAGGAGCATAAACAGTACCTATTACAAGCCAAGCAAATGCTAGAAAATGAAGAGTGAACTTATGCATCGCCACCACTAAAGAAATTGCCCCGCCCCTGTACCGAATTTCTCATGAATGTGGGCAATTCTGAAAAAGCTCAAGAGCACTACGTTTTCATGAAGCGAAATTAACTTGCATGCTCCCAATCACTCAGTAACTCATGTTGCTGGTGCTTAGTCTGACGTGGACGCAAAGGTGTTAAAGGAGTACCAATATTCGTGTAGCGAAAAGACTTTTGTTTTTTCTTAGCGGACTCGTTGTCTTGTTTCTTGGAGTTGATTTCTAAGGTAGTCATAGCATTCACCAATATGGTTGTCGTTTCGGGATTTGTGATTTTTGAGGCATCGATAAATCTGCAACCATTGCTTGTCCTTTCATCTATAGCAGGGAACAGGGAACAGGGAACAGGGAACAGGGAACAGGGAACAGGGTTGAAAATCTCGTGATGTCCGTATTTTCTCATTAGTTCATGTCCTAATCTACCTGGCAACGGCTATATGTGCTCAAATCTCTATTTAGATCATCACTCTGTGAAGACTAAATTCCGGAAAAAGAAAAAACAACAAACATAGACTCCTGAAGTTGTGCACAGAGTCTGTCTATTAAGTGACACTATTTTGATTTTGTTTGAGCGGATTGATAAAAAATTATTGCATTTACTGCTCGTACAGCCTCAACTCACGAGACTCCTGTCGAATCTTGCCTAAACTAGCAGCCTCTTGCAACGTCATGAAAGCATTGAAATCTTCCAACTCATACTTTGTCTTAAGAAGATTTCGCAATTCTTCTTCCGCTGCAACACTGAGATATCCAGTTGCTATAGCCTTTTGAACCACGTCACGGATTAACATCATAGCCGGAAAAATTTATTAGATTCTAACAACTACAACTTCTTCATCAGAAGTTTCGTATTTATTATACAAATCTTTATAATAACTACATTTAGCCTGAATCCCAGAAAATAGTGACGTTATCTAAAATTGTGGTTATGTATAAATTTCCAGAAGATTTTTGCTGGGGTACTGCAACTTCTGCCTATCAGATTGAAGGCGCATATCGAGAAGGTGGACGTAAACCGAGTCTGTGGGATACTTTCAGCGCGACTTCAGGAAGGGTTTTGAATGGTGATACAGGTGCTGTAGCCTGCGATCATTACCATCGGTATAAAGCAGATGTGCAGCTTCTGGCACAATTGGGCATCAAACACTATCGTTTTAGTATTGCATGGACTCGCATCATTCCTGATGGCCGTGGCACAGTGAATCAAGAGGGCATAGATTTTTACAAACGCTTGGTGGATTATTTGCACGAATACGGCATCACTCCCCATGCAACCCTGTTTCACTGGGATAGCCCTCAAGGATTAGAAGACTTGTACGGTTCTTGGCAAAGTCGCCAGATGGCATACGATTATGCTGATTATGTCACGGCGGTTGTAAAACGGTTGGGCGATCGCCTCACTCATTGGATGACTCTCAACGAAATCCCCTGTTTTACTCACATGAGTTATGACGTAAAGCACAAACCACCCCACGCCCCTGGAAAACAAGTCAGGAGTAGAAAGGAAGTTTGGCAAACTTCTCACCATGCTTTACTTGCTCATGGGTTGGGATGTCAAGCCATCCGCGCTGCTTCACCTGTTCCTTGTCAAGTTGCTTTAGTGGATAACATCTCCGTAACAGTTCCGATCAACGAATCCCCTGTTAATGTCGCAGCTGCAAAAAGTGCTTTCCACACCTGCGGGCAAAATGGTGGCATTATTTTTCCAGCCCTGACTGGGGCTTATAGTTCAGCAATGCTAGACAATTTGAAAAAAGATGCCCCAGATATAGAACCAGGTGATTTAGAAATCATTCACCAACCCCTTGATTCTCTTGGTCTGAACATCTACACTGGCACATATGTTCGTGCTGCTGATAATGAATTAGGTTACGAATTCCTCAACTTTCCCAAGGGCTATCCACAAATGGATATGCCCTGGTTGAATATTTTACCTGAAAGTATTTATTGGGGCATCCGTCATATTAGCGAAACGGTGGGGCGTGATGACTTAGCAGTGTACATCACCGAGAGCGGCTGTGCGGCTCAAGATGAAGTTAATGCAACTGGTGAAGTTCTTGATACTGACAGAATTATGTACTTGCGACAGCACCTCAAATCAGCGCATCGCGCCGTGAGTGAAGGATATCCTTTGAAGGGGTATTTCTTGTGGAGTTTGATGGATAATTTTGAGTGGGCTTGGGGATATTCCCGACGCTTTGGGATTGTTTATGTGGACTACGAAACACAAAAACGTATTCCAAAAGCCAGCTTTGAATGGTACGCAGAATGTATCCGTCAGAATCGAGTGGTTTAAGCAGTTATCAGTGAATAATTATCAGTTATCAGTTGGTAAGTGTTCACTGGTTTCATAAAAATTAGTTTCTTGCAAAAAATGAAGAATAGCTGCATTCACAGCTTGTGAAGCACCAGTGGACGCATCATGACAGCAGTTTGGTAAAATTTGTAATCTTGCATCCAGAAGACGCTGACGCAATTTTTCTCCATCGCTAGCAGGAAACCAACTATCTAGTTCACCCCATAAAATCAGGGTAGGACATCTAATTGCACCGAGATTCTCCTGAACTTTACTGATGAGATTCGGTTTATTGGTTTGTAAGTGTTCGATTTCTCGCGCTGCGATTTGTAACTCTTCAGCCACCTTCGTAAGAGTTCCTGGAATTTCAGTGTAAGGATAAGTTATCCAGTAAACATCTTCTTGTGTCAAGATTGATGGATCGTATAAGACTCCACGCCTTTCTATTGCCATAATTTCTCTGACGAGTGGTGCAAATAGATGCGCTAGACGAAAAGAGTCGATCGCTTGCACCATTTCTAAAGGTATTTGAGAAAGTAACGACATTCCCCAATGAGGTAAACGTTGGGGAAAAATAGGTACATTCAGGACTACAAGCCGTGCAATTAACTGGGGATTTGTTTGAGCAAGCCCAAGAGCAATTAATGCACCTAAAGATTCTGCCACAAGAACAACGGGTTCATCGCATAAAGAAAGAATAATTCTTTCAAATTCAATAATTTGATGACCACTCTGTTCCCGACGAGACACAGGTTTTTCGGAAAACCCGTAACCTTTAGCATCAAAACAAATGACTCGAAAATGCTCAGAGAGTGGCTGGACGCTACAACGCCAATTGTAGCTCCAACTGCCAACACCATGTAACAGGAATAAAGGTTTACCTGTTCCTTTTTCACCGTAAGCTATTTTGACAGGATACCCATTCGCATCGGTAATTATAAGATTTTGGCGACCTTTCGGGAAAGTCTCTTGCCACCAGTCTTTCATTTATTTTGTCGTAACTTATCTAACCAGTTATCAGTTATCAGTTATCAGTTATCAGTTCACTGTTTACTGTTTACTGTTCACTGTTCACTATTCACTGTTTTAACCGCCACTTAACAATCCCTGTAGCATTACAAGCAGTGATCCAAGCAGTCTAATGAACATTACGGTAAATGCGACTAATGCAATAGCAACTATGAATAATACAATAAAAACCCCAAATACAAACCACTTGTCTGCACTCTTGCTGTGGCTAGGAGATCTCAGATGATCTTCGAGTAGCTTAACATTACGCACGTTCGCTTTCCAGGCGAAATCAAACAAGTCTCCTGCTATGGGTATTGCACCTACTAAGCCATCAAGAATGATATTGATCATCATTCTACTTAAAGTAGCGGCAGGTGCTCCTAGTCGTGCAGCTTCAAGGACAATGTACGCTGAAAGCATGACTCCTAAAAAATCACCACCAACAGGTATTAATCCTATGATTGGATCTAGACCAACACTAACTTGCGTTCCTGGAACAGTAAAAGCTCTATCGAGTAAGCTACTTAACTGACGCAACCTTCTTAAAGTCGGTACTCTGACATCAGGTTCAATTATGGGGTAGGAAGGAGGAATTTCAGACATTAGGGCGTTTACATTTGAGTTTTCAAACCGTTAAATATTTTAACTCTCTAACTGGGTATGGTAATACTTGATCCTTAATTTTGTAAAACTTCGTTAAAGTAGTACAGTACTCGTGTAAAAAAAAATACCATTTCAAACAGTAAAAAACAAAAGCATTTATGACAGAAGAATTAACCTCACAGTGGTTGGCAGAAATTAAAGCCCTCAAACAGCAGATTGTGGAAATTCAAGCCGAACAGGACGCGGGGTGGCAAAGTGGCGAAAAATGGCGCAAACTTTACAACATCGAAGCGGAACAACGCCGTACAGATGCTCAAATGGGGCAACAGACAATTGCGTCTTTAAAAGCAGAAATACAGCAAATTAAAGGTATTGAGGACGCACGACTTGATGATCCTACTGCTGCAACAGTCATAGAACAACAAGTCGAACAACTAAAATCTGTGGAGGAATTGCAAGCAAAATTGATTTTGGTTACCAAAGAACGCGATCGCCTGCTACAAGCTTTGAAAACAGAACAAGACAACCACACCCAAACGCGCAAAAGTTTAACCACAGCTCTTGCTGATGCTATTAATGGTTTGACAAACCAGAAGCAGGGGAGATAGGGGAGCAGGGGAGCAAGGGAGATAGAAAGTTATTGTTATTTATTCCCCTTGTCCTTTACTGTTCTAAAATCCCATTGCGTCTGCGACTGTTAACAGTTCTGGCTCAATGCCTTGTTTAAATTGACTCTGGCTGTGTTTGATTGCTGTATCTGGATCTTTGAGACCATTTCCGGTGAGGACGCAAACGACTGTCGCACCTGTGGGAACTTGGTCTTTCACCTGTAATAAACCGGCGACGGAAGCGGCGCTAGCAGGTTCGCAGAAAATCCCTTCTTCGCATGCCAAAAGGCGATAAGCTTCAATAATTTCCGCATCGGTCACGGCATGGAATTTGCCCGTGCTTGCTTGTTGGGCTGCAACTGCTTTTTCCCAGCTAGCGGGGTTGCCAATACGAATTGCTGTAGCTATGGTTTCTGGATGTGCGACTGGCTGTCCTGTTACAAGGGGAGCGGCACCTGCTGCTTGGAATCCCATCATCTTAGGTAGGCGATCGCACTTTTGGATTTGATGATATTGACAAAATCCCATCCAATATGCTGTGATATTTCCCGCATTTCCCACTGGGATGCATAGCCAGTCTGGAGCATTACCCAAAACATCAACAACTTCAAACGCCCCTGTTTTTTGACCTTCTAAGCGGTAAGGATTGACAGAGTTTACCAAAGTGACTGGATAAGCTTCGGCCATTTCGCGCACAATTTCTAGCGCTTGGTCAAAATTACCTTTGATTGCCAGGACTTCTGCCCCATACAGCAACGCCTGTGCCAATTTGCCCAGCGCCACGTAGCCATCAGGAATTAAGACAAAGGCACGCATTCCTCCACGGCGAGCATAAGCTGCAGCGGCTGCTGAGGTATTACCTGTGCTGGCACAGATAACCGCTTTTGCTCCAGCTTCCTTTGCCTTAGAAATTGCCAATGTCATCCCTCGGTCTTTAAAGCTACCAGTGGGGTTAAGACCATCGTATTTGACAAAGACACGCACTTGTCTACCAACAAGTTCTGCAATCGAGGGAACAGGTATTAAGGGTGTATTGCCCTCCTGTAGAGTGATAACTGGTGTTTTTTCGTTGACAGGCAAGTACTCGCGATATTGTTCTATAAGTCCAAGCCAGGGTTGGCGATGAGATTTAGCAGCAGACAGGCTCAAAGTCACGGTATTTAAAAGCTCTTAGCTCCAATTGAGAACACTATGTAGTATTTATTTTGCACCCCAGATGCTATGCAAGCGCAAGGGGTATCTAGCATCTATGGATTGGTGAAATTGTTTTTGGAACAAAACTGTCCCATGTGCAGTCTCCTAAAATACAATTCTAAAGGATGTTTGTGAAAGTCAAAATTGTCATATTGAAGTGCGGTGCAGTGGAAGATAACTCCTAAAAAAGGAGTTGATCATCTTGCGTAACACGCTTGTACACGTTGCCGCTACGGAAACAGTACGATAAATGAATACTTTTCAAATATCCTGTCAGAGGTGTTAAATTTGTGCGAGAAAAATATACAATTATTTAATGATTATTAAAACTCGCCTATTATAATATCTCTAATGGTGTGAGTTGATTTATGGATAGATACGTCAATGTCTACATCTAGTGTGTCAGAAAAAGAAACCCAAAGTATCTTGGCAAGTAAACTAAATAAGTGTTATTACCAAGATGAGCAGTTAACAAAATTTATACATTTGCAGGCAGAAGTCGATTGCTTGCTAGAGCAGTTGCAAAGTATGAAGACGGAAAAATCAATAACAAGTAAGGAGGAATAGGTGAGTATCCGGTAACGGTGCTAGCCGCATATAGTCACAATATCATGACGAGCACGCAATTGAAAGCGGTGTTTGTTGTGCCAGCAGATTTTTAGACCAGAACTGTGGGCAGTTTTTACGACCAAAGTTAAGGAATGCCCTAGTATTAGTCTAGCGATAGGCAGATTGTGTCTATTGCTCTGTTATGATCGCTTCCGCTGCTGCCTTCGCTTTGGCAAATAGCAGTTCATGATTGATCTCGCTTTTTAAATCAGTATAAATCAATTGACATTCTCAGATAACAAAAGCGGCGAAGACTAACCAAAAACTTGGCAGGGATGCAATACTTTTCGGTTAAAGGGCAAGAGGTAAAGGGCAAAGGGGAAATAGCTTGGTTTTGATCCCTTTTCCCTTTCACCTTTTCCCCAAAACCCAAGAGGTATTGGGCAGGGATGACGCAAAAGCAAGGTGGGTGCGCTCTACACTTAGCGCACTCACCTTGCTATGTTTGTTGGGCTGCTTCTACTTTTTGTTAATCACATTCAGTGAATTCTATTTGAAACCTAAGTTCGATATAATACTGTTTCTCTATGAATTGGACTTTGGACAAAAAAGTGAGTTCGCGGATATTATTCGCGAACTTAATGAATGAATGATTAGTCTTATTTATATTTTTCAGCTTCGTCTATCAAATCGGCTGACCCTTGCAGTAAAGTATCT
>NZ_JABXYX010000256.1 GCF_017982655.1 Brasilonema sp. CT11
GAAGGGTGAGTCTAGCATCCCAGCTTCCGTAATCGCCATTGGGCCGGAGATTTCGCAAGCCATGTCTGAGGGGTCCACATCGTGGTCCGATCCAGCAACCAGCGTTGGTTTGACATCAATCAGCGGATATCCAGCAAGCACACCCGATTCGCAGCTTTCTTTCATTCCCTGTTCTGCTGGTCCGATGTACTCTTTGGGTACGGTACCGCCAACAATTTTGGAGACGAATTCAAAGCCGGTTCCTGGTTGTCCTGGCTCCAAGTCAATCACAACGTGACCGTACTGACCTTTACCACCGCTTTGGCGGATGAACTTACCTTCAATTCTGTTAACCTGCTTGCGAATTGTTTCGCGGTAAGCAACTTGTGGCGCACCAACGTTTGCTTCCACTTTGAATTCACGTAACATCCGGTCTACCAGAATTTCCAGGTGTAGCTCTCCCATCCCTGCAATCACGGTTTGGTTGGTTTCCGGATCGACATTCACACGGAAGGTGGGGTCTTCTTCCGAAAGAGATTGCAGAGCTTTGGACAACTTGTCCATGTCATTCTTGGTTTTGGGTTCAACCGCCACCGAGATCACAGGCTCAGGAATGAACAGGGATTCCAGAATTACTGGTGAGCCATCAGCAGAAAGTGTGTCACCTGTCAAGGTGTCTTTCAATCCTAATGCGGCTCCCAAATCACCTGCCCGCAGTTCTTCTACGTCCATTCTGTCATCTGCTCTCAAAATTACTAAGCGAGAAATCCGTTCTTTCTTGTTCTTAGTAGCATTGAGGACATAGCTGCCTTTCTTGAGAACACCAGAATAGACGCGAACGAAGGTTAGGCGACCGTAGGGGTCAGCCATAATCTTGAAGGCAAGAGCTGATAGTGGTTCATTGTCGTCAGCATGGCGCTCGACGGCTTCACCATTTGGCAGTGTACCTTGAATTGGTGGTACATCGATTGGTGCTGGTAGGTAATCTACTACTGCATCCAACAGCAGCTGTACCCCTTTGTTTTTGAATGCCGAGCCGCAAAGCAGTGGCACAATCTTACCTGTCACCGTGCCTTTACGCAGAGCAGTACGGATTTCGTCTTCGGTCAGTTCCTCACCATCGAAGTACTTGGTCATCAAGTCATCACTAGTTTCCGCTACTGCTTCAATCAGTTTGGTGCGGTACTCTTCAACTTGAGCTTTCAAGTCTTCGGGGATATCTGTTTCCTCAATATCAGTTCCCTGGTCATTGTTGTAAATGTATGCACGCATGCGCACCAGGTCAACAATACCCTTGAAGTCGGTTTCACTGCCAATAGGCAACTGAATAGGAATCGCATTTGCCCGCAGGCGATCGCGCACTTGCTCGTAAACCCTGTAAAAGTTCGCGCCAGTGCGATCCATCTTGTTGATAAAAATAATCCGAGGCACTTTATAGCGATCTGCCTGACGCCACACGGTTTCTGTTTGCGGCTGCACGCCACCTACAGAACATAAAACTGTAATCACACCATCCAGTACCCGCATGGAACGTTCCACTTCAATCGTGAAGTCCACGTGCCCTGGAGTATCAATAATGTTAATTTGATGATTTTTCCAAGTGGTACTAATAGCAGCAGCAGTGATGGTAATTCCCCGCTCTCGCTCTTGTTCCATCCAGTCAGTTACTGCGGTTCCTTCATGAACCTCACCTATTTTATGAATTATCCCAGAGTAAAATAATATTCTCTCTGTTGTCGTTGTTTTGCCCGCATCTATATGCGCCGCAATACCTATATTGCGTACTTTCTCTAGCGGGTTCGTACGTGCCACAGCTGCCTCCTATAGTTTTCGCCTCATGATATCTTGTATATTACACTTTGTTAAGATATTATACTCTTACGGAAAACCGTCTTTTCCTAAGTAAATATACATTCTTATTGCGCTAAAGTCACGATATATCACTTTTGTAAAGACGCGCCATGCGCGTCTTTGCATTAGTAGCGATAATGAGCAAACGCTTTGTTTGCTTCTGCCATGCGGTGCGTTTCTTCACGTTTGCGAATCGCATTTCCGCTTTCGTTTGCAGCATCCATTAATTCATTTGCCAGTTTGCTTGCCATTGTGCGACCTGGACGTTGTCTGGAAAACTGTACTAACCAACGTAGTGCTAAGCTTGTACCTCGTTCTGCACGCACTTCCATTGGGACTTGGTAGGTTGCCCCGCCCACTCGACGAGCTTTGACTTCTACTAAAGGCGTCGCATTGCGCACAGCTTTTTCAAAGGTTTCCAACGGATCACCACCAATCCGTTCCTCAATTGTTTTCATAGCAGCATAAACAATGCGTGAGGCGAGAGATTTTTTGCCATGACGCATGATCCGCCTAGTAATCATGCTGATGAGGCGACTGTTGTATACAGAGTCCGGTGGAACCGGACGCTTTTTAATAACACCACGACGAGACATACTTAAACCTTTAGTTCTGAATCGGGAGACTACATGCTATATGTTATCGAACACCGGCATTTTTCAACGCTAAATCCCGTCGTTCAATTTTCTTGTGATGTGTAACTGCAATTGCAGTTACACTGACTGACAAAAAATGCTGTCCTTAACAAGAGGAAGCGACAAAATTATATACTGTGACTGACCCTACTTATTCAACTCCCACAAGCAATACACGATTGCTTCGAGTGTTATTTTTTACATCTTTTCTCAAGAGCTTGAAGGCTGTTCGTCAAAGACGTGCCGAAGGTTTAGTTAACGATTCCAAGAGTTGTCTCCTGGAGTTTCCTGCTTTATCCTCTGAAAACTCGACGAGCAAAACTAGCATTTTACCCGTCACCCCCAGATCGATTTAGCAAGTCTTTTGATTTAACGTCCACCAACTGCCTTAAGACAGAGGATATGGAGTAGCAGCGCGTACTTTGGCCTTTACATCGACAGATACCGTTTACAGTCCTGCTAGACTTTTTGTACCAGTTTCACGCCTCGTCTGCCTGACCGACGGATGGGTGTTACCAGAAAATTTTATCGCGCTTTTATCCCGACTCTGGGCCAAGTTTGGCGCAAACACAAACTCGTTCTTAAGAGCAAGGCTTCCTCTTGAGGAACGAAATCTCACTCAAATTTGTGTCAAAAAGCTCTGTGTCGTGAGTCCGGAATTACTGAACAGAACATAGTACTTGGTTTTACTAAGCAAAGCCAATTGCTATGTACTGAGCGTACGCTTACGGCCTGCTACGGGCAATTCTTAGACTCCTCAGAACGTAGGAAAAGCTACCGTTAAGAAGAAGCAGTTCTACGAAAAACACTTGCACATTCAGGAGATTTTCCAAGTTGGACAAAGTGTTTTTTGGTGTCTGATGTATTGATGACTCATAGCTATTCTATTTAGCTTTAGCACGCTTGGTTCCATACTTGGAACGACCTTGCTTGCGGTCTTTGACTCCGGCTGTATCTAAAGTTCCACGGACAATGTGGTATCTCACGCCTGGTAAGTCCTTAACGCGACCGCCGCGAATCATCACAACAGAGTGTTCTTGTAAGTTATGACCAATGCCTGGAATGTAAGCTGTGACTTCAAATCCAGAGGTTAACCTTACCCTTGCGACTTTACGTAGAGCTGAGTTTGGCTTTTTCGGTGTGGTCGTATATACTCTAGTACAAACGCCCCGACGTTGAGGGCACTGCTTTAGAGCTGGGGACTTGGTTTTCTGACGCGCTTGTTCGCGTTCGTTACGTATTAGCTGCTGTATGGTTGGCATGAGTTACAGCGCGAGAAGCTGCCTTTAGTCTAAGTTTTTACAAATCCTAATTATATCTTTTTTTGTGCTTTTGTGTCAAACTTGTTTGGCAATTAGTTATTAAGTTGTAGAAAAAGAGTTACCACATTCACAAGTCGCATTAGATATGGAGTTGTAGAAGCGAAAGCCACCACCCATCAAATCCTCTGAATAGTCTATAGTCAACTGGTTGACGTGTTTTAAGCTTTCGGCATCTATGATGATCGCAATATCATAACACTCAAAAATGCGTTCGTCCTTTTGGGAGGGCACCAAAGCAGCATCCCCTGAAGAAGCGGTGGATTCTGGCTCATCGCCTGCTTTGAGCGCTTCATCAAAGGACATATCATAGTACCATCCAGAGCAACCTCCAGGTTTAACAGCCAAACGAAACAAGGCATTTGACTGTCGCTTTGATTTTAATCGCCTGATTTCATTTGCGGCAGATGGTCTCAATTAGATCAT
>NZ_JABXYX010000257.1 GCF_017982655.1 Brasilonema sp. CT11
ATCGGGTGTTCTTGCTGGATATCCGCTGATTGATGTCAAAGCAACGCTGGTTGATGGATCGTACCACGATGTGGACTCTTCAGAAATGGCTTTCAAAATCGCTGGCTCAATGGCGATGAAGGAAGCTGTGATGAAAGCAGCACCCGTCCTGTTAGAACCTATGATGAAAGTTGAGGTAGAAGTTCCCGAAAACTACCTTGGGGATGTGATGGGCGACCTCAATTCCCGTCGTGGGCAAATTGAGGGGATGGGATCTGAGCAGGGTCTTGCCAAAGTAACTGCTAAAGTTCCATTGGCAGAAATGTTTGGCTACGCCACTGATATCAGATCCAAGACCCAAGGTCGGGGCATCTTTTCAATGGAGTTTAGCAAGTATGAAGAAGTGCCTCGCAACGTGGCTGAGGCAATCATAGCTAAAAGCAAAGGGAACGCTTAGTTAGTAAAGGAAATTAGCATTAATGGCACGCGCAAAGTTTGAAAGGAATAAACCCCACGTTAACATCGGTACGATTGGACACGTTGACCACGGTAAAACCACGTTAACGGCAGCCATCACCATGACCTTGGCAGCTATGGGTCAAGCTGTGGCTAAAGGCTACGACCAAATCGATAACGCACCAGAAGAAAAAGCGCGGGGTATTACCATCAATACGGCCCACGTTGAGTATGAAACCCAAAATCGACACTATGCTCACGTGGACTGTCCCGGACATGCTGACTATGTGAAGAACATGATCACTGGTGCTGCTCAGATGGATGGAGCGATCCTCGTAGTTGCTGCTACGGATGGTCCTATGCCCCAAACCCGCGAACACATCCTGCTGGCAAAACAGGTTGGCGTTCCCAGCTTGGTCGTCTTCTTGAATAAAGAAGACTTGATGGATGACGAAGAACTCCTGGAACTAGTAGAACTAGAACTGAGAGAATTGCTATCTGACTACGATTTCCCTGGTGACGACATTCCTATTATCAAAGGCTCTGGTCTACAGGCGTTGGAAGCAATGACTAAGAATCCCAAGACTCAGAAAGGTGAAAATGACTGGGTAAATAAAATCTACGAACTGATGGATGCCGTAGATGCTTCTATCCCCACTCCTGAGCGCGATGTAGATAAGCCCTTCTTGATGGCAGTAGAAGACGTGTTCTCCATCACAGGTCGTGGAACCGTAGCTACCGGACGTATTGAGCGGGGTAAAGTTAAAATCGGCGACAACGTAGAGTTAGTGGGTATTAGAAATACTCGCAGCACCACCGTAACCGGTATCGAGATGTTTAAGAAGAGTCTTGAAGAAGGTATGGCTGGTGATAACGCCGGAATACTGCTGCGCGGTATACAGAAAGCTGATATAGAACGGGGCATGGTTCTGGCTAAGCCTGGTTCGATTACCCCGCACACACAATTTGAAGGTGAAGTGTACGTCTTAACAGAAAAAGAAGGCGGTCGCAAGACTCCATTTTTCCCAGGCTACCGTCCTCAGTTTTATGTGCGGACAACCGATGTGACTGGCACAATCAAACAGTTCACTGCTGACGATGGCAGTGCTGCCGAAATGGTGATGCCTGGAGACCGTATTAAGGTGAGTGTAGAACTTATCAACGCGATCGCTATTGAGCAAGGAATGCGCTTTGCAATTCGTGAAGGTGGTCGTACCATCGGTGCTGGTGTCGTTTCCAAAATCGTTAAGTAACACCTTTGCACCTTAACTAAAAAAGGAGCAGAGATGGTAGAATAACCACTCTGCTCTTTTCGTGTCCATGAACGCGTTATAACAATCGCATACTCCAGACGCACTCCTTCAAAGGGTATTGGAAAGCTTGTTTACTAATCGTTCGTCTCTAGTCCTAACACCAAAATCACAACTCATCAGAACCTGGAAAATTTAAGATGGCAACTCTACAGCAGCAAAAGATTAGAATTCGTTTACAGGCTTTTGACCGCCGCTTGCTGGACACATCTTGCGAGAAGATTGTAGACACAGCAAACCGCACCAATGCGACAGCTATAGGACCAATTCCTTTACCTACAAAACGCCGAATCTACTGTGTGTTGCGATCGCCCCACGTAGATAAAGACTCACGAGAACATTTTGAAACCCGTACTCATCGTCGGATTATCGATATCTACCAACCTTCTTCTAAAACCATTGATGCCTTGATGAAACTAGATTTACCATCGGGTGTAGACATCGAAGTTAAGCTCTAATGTCAATTGATTATTTGCTAGTGCTTAGTTTACTTTGTAAAAACTAACAACCCTTCGGATATGCCCAGTGGGAACGCACTAGTTTACTAACAGCTAACAGAAGTTTTTTTGTATAAATCATAACAAAGCCCTGAACAATTATATTTCAGGGCTTTTTATTTGCATTAAAATCAAAATGATAGAATATAGAAAAAGTGCGGGAAAAAGCAGAGAATAAAAGCTTTTTAAGATTAAATTTATACCAAGGTAACAATGACATCCTCTTCTAAAATTGCAGTTTGCGAACTACCTCTGTTCCCGTTACCAGAGGTAGTTCTATTTCCAACAAGACCCTTACCCCTGCACATTTTTGAATTTCGCTACCGAATTATGATGAATACAATTTTGGAGAGCGATCGCAGGTTCGGGGTTTTGATGGTAGATCCTATGAAAGGCACAATTGCTAACGTTGGCTGCTGTGCAGAAATTGTTCATTATGAGAGACTGCCAGATGATCGAATAAAGATGTGGACATTGGGTCAACAAAGATTTCGCCTTTTAAAGTATGTCCGTGAAAAGCCGTATCGAGTTGGCTTGGTTGAGTGGATTTCAGACAACTCTCCAACAAAAAATTTGCGACCTTTGGCTACTGATGTTGAACAATTACTCACAGATGTTGTGCGTCTGTCAGCTAAGTTAACTGAGCAAAACATTGAACTGCCAGAAGATTTGCCAAATTTACCAACAGAGTTATCTTACTGGGTCGCAAGTAACCTTTATGGTGTTGCTACAGAGCAACAGACATTGTTAGAAATGCAGGATACTGCTGCTCGTTTAGAACGGGAAGCAGAAATTTTGACTTCTACTCGTAACCACTTGGCAGCTCGTACCGTTCTCAAGGACACCTTCAATCAGAAGTTGTGAGTTGTGGTGGTTAGTCGTTAGTGGTTATTAGGGGTTTCATAACAACTAAATATTAACCACTAACTGCTTCACCAAGAGCGTTCATTGGTAAAACACTATAACTGCCAAAAATTTTTAATATCTCTGTATAGGAAGATATTTCTGCTAAAGCAGATTGTACGTGTGGTTGAGATGCGTCTGCTTCCAAATCAATAAAAAATAGGTATTCCCCCAGAGAACGCTTTGTTGGGCGAGATTCAATTTTAGTGAGATTAATATTTAGACGAGCTAATACCTGTAGAGGTTTTGCCAAGGCTCCTGGTATGTTAGCAGGAACACTAAAAGCAATGGATGTGTGACGAGGACATTCTGAAACAGTGGGATGGGAGATTGGTAAATGATTTTGACTGACCAGCCAAAAACGAGTACAATTTCCGGGATAGTCATTAATCTCGCTAGCTATTATTGGCAAATTGTAGAGTTGCGCTGCCCGTTGGGATGAAATAGCTGCAGCAGTTAAGTCTTGCTTTAGTTGCAGTAGCGCTTCAGTGGTGGAATTCGTTGGAATCCGCTCTACACTGGGGAGAAACTTCTCCAACCACACTTGACATTGTGCTAAGCCTTGTGGATGAGAATAAACTGTTTTGATATTTTCTAAGCTTTGAGCACAAGAAATTAATGTATGAGAAATGGGCATAACCAAAGCCAACTGAACTTGCAAACTATCTAGTTGCCATAATGTATCCAGTGTCATGGTCACACTGCCTTCAATAGAATTTTCCACAGGTACAACAGCCAATTGTGCCTCTTTTTGGGCAACGGCTCGTAATGTCTGAGCATTGCTGGGATAAGGGCATAACCTAGCCTCAACTCCCGTACTTTTCGTCAACCAGTTGAGATAAAAAAGAGCGGCTTGTTCTGTGTAAGTACCTGGAGGTCCTAAGTGTGCAATCGATAGATTCATGAAGTTTAGTTTTGTGTTGATAGTTAACCACTCCCGAACCGCAACGCGAGCGTGAAGTCAGTTCACGTCCGCAATCAAGTGGAGGGAATTTTATTTATATTGAGTGTTGTGA
>NZ_JABXYX010000258.1 GCF_017982655.1 Brasilonema sp. CT11
ACACGAAACACGTCCTTGTACATCGAATCGACTTGCAACAGATTGCCTTTGGTGCCAAAATCGAACTTTGTGTTGGTCAACTGAAGAGGCAAGTCTTCGATTGGTTTCAGCGAGTAGTCTTCAGGTGCGTGCCATTGTGGAAGTGAGAACTGATCGTCTCCGCTCTTTGTGGTGAGTGTCAGCAGTTCCACTCTGTTCAACAGTTGTTCGACACGTCGTTTGCCTCTGAAATATCGGTACGTCACTGCACCAATTACGATAACCAAGATGAAGCCTCCAACTACAGAGACTATAATAGCGATCAGCGTTCCTAAGTAAGAACGAGCGTTAGTAGGGACGCACATTATCAGTGGGACGCACCTTCTGGAAGCGAGTTGTTGGGACAAAATACTTTGGCTGTGAAAGTTCTCTTCGACGAGTTTTCAACGACGGTGCCAGTGACCTCGCACCTCTTGCCAAAACCAATGGCTGTCACGCTCATATTTGAAGTGTCGCCGCAAGTGAACGATAAGAAAGTCACGTCGTCGGACTCTTCTTTTAACTCGCTGACATCTATTTCAATAGTGCCGAGAAGCGTGGCGCACTCGATGTCGATTTTCGTGTCGAGTGAAATTACTAGAGTACCACCTTCTTCAATAACGAGCTCTATCAGAAGGGTTAGAACAAACCTACTCAAACAGCAGTTAGTCTAGACTTACTGTCGTATCCTCTTTTTTCTTTCATAACCACGCGGTTGTTTTGAGGTACGTGCAATAGAGAGCTCTCACGAGGGCAAGACCCTATCACGGAGTATTAGTTGGGGCTATTTTCTGTAAGCAGGAGGTTCCTACCTGCAGTAGAGCACGTGTACTCTCTGCGTGAGCAACAAAAGAAATTTTCTTCGATGTGACATATTGTTCTGGTGCTGTTCTCAGTTCGTTCAAATTGACGCGGCAATTGCAAACACCCCGTGAAACGATTTTGTGAGATACGACTGTAGCGTACATTAGAAATGCAAAAATAATTCTATGTGTACGTACAATTCTGTCAGTTCATTTAACGTTATCAGTGATGGCACCGTGCCACTTAGTCTGTTCGTTGACAGATCCAGCAATTCTAAAGCACGACCCTGAATAATTTCACTTGGTATAGTGCCAGTGATACCGTTATCAGATAGTTCCCTACAAAACAACTGTTACGAAGACCAGAAGTATTATGTTGGGTTCGATCAACTTACAATACTCGTAATCGCTGCAAGCTGAAAAGTCCGGCGGGAATTTCGCCCTCGATTAAATTGACGCTCAAATCTCTAATAAAAATTAACACGATGCAATCACTTATCGTGGCTATACTACTTACAGTTCATTGAGACCTCTGAGTAGTTCGAGTGACTTCGGAATTGTTCCGGTAAATCCGTTAATAGCCAATAGCCTAAGTGAGCTCATTAGTAAACTCTTACTAATATTACTATGGATGGATTGGCTTACAATCGTTGCAGGTTGAATATATCTCCTAGAAAGTCCGGGATAGGTCCTGACAACAGATTTACAGAGAGGAGGCTAATATTAGAATACAACAATTGATCAGATTCTCTGAGGGATAAAAATAACTTAATCTTACATCGTAGTTAGTGATTCATGGCCACCAAAACTAGGAGGTATTCCACCAGTCAAATAGTTGTAGCCCAAGTTCCTGTTAAGAATCGATGTTAGTACATTGGATCCGACATGAGATATTTTAATCCACGTACAATATTCGAAGATTTCTCAACGTTCCTAGCTGTGAAGGAATAGTGCCAATAAATGAGTTCACTCCGAGGTGTCTGGTGTAAAAATGATAAATAATTTGTGACATCTGAAACTTTACTTATATATTACTCACAACTCCTCGAGATTGACGATATTTGACAGCGAGGGCGGAATAACTCCACCAAGGGCATTAAACGAGATATTTCTAAAAAGGGCATAATTAACAATCAAAAAAGAAAGCTACTATTAATTCCTTACATGATACGAAGTCGACGCAGACGTTGCGTTACTGGGGGTAAGTTCCCGCGCAATTGATTTCTCGACAGGTCCCTGAAAGTACATTAGACACCATGCAGTTATTGTTAAGAAATGGTTTGAGGAACGTACAATATTTCGAGATTTACCAAGCCGAATTGAGCACGAGGAATATTTCCGGTGATTTGATTGTTGTTGAGGAGCCTAATCGAGCATTATAAGTAATGATATATAAAACGCTAGTGGCACTTACAAAGTGTGCAAATTGAACGCCAACGAGTTATACACCGGAAGAGTTCCGGTCAATTGGTTGTTGGACAGTATTCTATATATTGTTAGAGTCCGTGCAAAGCCTATTGAAGCCTCAGATATCGCGATACTTACAGCGTTTGAATCGACTGCGTAATGAGAATGTTAGGGATATTTCCCGAGAACCGATTGTTGGATAAGTCACTGCAAGTTGATGTAAAAAAATTAGTCCGTGTAACGAAATCTCAATCTAGATTTCTTCAACAGTAGACTTACAGGTGTCTGAAGGTAGATGCCTGTCCTCGTGGCAAAGTACCCTCGAGATTATTGAACGACAAGTCACTTGTCAAAACTCTTTGTCAGATTCAAACTCATTGCGATTAGCATCTTTACTTACAGCGTTGCGAGACCAGAAATCTGCGTGTATTCGAGAGGCATAGTCCCCGTAAAGTTGTTCCGAGCAAAAGACCTAGCAAACGAGGGATTATCAGATTAGGTGCCAAATGATTGCGGATACGTACACGAATAGCACGGTTTGCGGCAGTTCGGGCAGCTCTCCTTGAAGCATATTGTTTGAAAGGTCACTGCAAAGATACCGTGTTAATCAAGTTAAAAATGATATTTCAATTGTACTGACAGAAAATTCAACGCTGTTGCACCGACAAGCGACGGAATGGTACCCTCAAGATGATTGTTTTCCAAGAACCTACAATTGTTATTATAGACTCTTCGCGGCATTCAATTCAAAATATCCTTACATCGATCGTATTCTATTGCTGTTTAACTCTGGGAGAGTGCCTGTGAGGAGATTATCCGAGAGATCTCTACGATAAGAATAGGGATTTAGCAATGCAAATTATTCGATAATACTTATATATGACGTACACAGTATTCAATCGTCCTGATCTCACGAATAACTGATCGGGAATGGTGCCGGTGATACGATTGTTGCCAAAGTTTCTGTGATTTTAGTAGGTGAGAAGGGCCACATTATTATAATCCATAACCTACAGCTGCATCAGAGAGTTCAAATCTTGTAATGTATGAGGGATTGTGCCGGTGAAGTTGTTCGCTTGCGCTTGAAAGCTAGCGATTTCACACTCGCCACTGAACGAATCAGGAATTTGACCGCTAAGCGAATTGAATTGGATCTCACTATGTACCGTAGAGTTAGTTTGGTAGTGTTATCTATTATGTGCGTACAAAATCTCCACGCGAGGTAAATTTGATACGTTGAAGAGAGGTCCTTCGAGATTGTTGAACGATGCTTGGCTACGGATAGAAAATTAGAAATTAATTCTTACTAAAGTAGTTATTAAACTTTAGCGTACAATAGAATAAGTCTTCTAAGGTTTTGAAAACCCGCGGGAAAAGTGCCGCTGAGTTGGTTGTTATCGAGAGATCTACGAATATGTAATAATTAATATGTGCATCGAGCGATAAAATGACACTTACAACGCGTCTAATCGCACCAAATTCGATAATTCTTCAGGGAGTGTTCCCGCTATTTGATTATTACTCAAGTGCCTAAAGTTGACATTAGTTTAAAAGGATCCACTAATTTGTGCGAGTCATCTTAAGACGTACAAGTTTGTTAAGTTCACTAAGGCCCCTAGAGTAGCAGGAATCTGTTCCGTCAGCGTGTTGTGACTCAATAATAAATTTTCTAGTCGCGTCAATCGGTGGATCTCGTGAGGAATACCTCCCGATAGCTGATTATTGCCCAAGTTACTATAATACCGTTCGTTAAACTGCTGTAGGTAATTTGAAAATCGATTTCATGAATTACTTACAGAACTTCCAAACTCACGCAGTCGCACAGTTCAGGCGGAATTTCACCCGTGAGACTGTTAGAATTCAAGCCCCTAATAAGATATTAT
>NZ_JABXYX010000259.1 GCF_017982655.1 Brasilonema sp. CT11
CCCGAACCTATCAAGAATTAGATGATGCCATTACAAATGCTTTAAACGCAGTGACGAAAAAAGACATTATTGGATGGTTTACCCACTGCTGCTACTATATTGCACCCAACTGAGAACCGCTATAGGTCATTCCCGCTGCGGAGCGCAGCCGTACCGCAGGCATAGGGCTTTTCGATAGCTATAAGGGCGGAGTGCTATAGGGTAACCAAGTAATCGTTAAGACTCTATTTTACGTTTTTCAATGTTGATCTACTTATATAGCTGCTATGCTTTGCAGCTTGTGATATTGAGTTATTAATAAACTTCTCTATGTAGATATGCGTATAACTATGTTTTCCAAAAAAAGATGAATTTTGTTGAAAAAAATCCCCGTAGTACTGATACCAATACGCGAAATTATCATAACAAAAAATATTACGATTTTATTGACATTTTGTATAATAAGAGTAAGGATAAATCATCATGAAATTTTTAAGGGATAACTTAAGCGTAATTTATCACGCAGTCGTGCCTACCAATGATGATCTGCTGTCTTAATCCTGATTGTTCAAATCCCCTGAATACCAGTGGAAAAAAGTTTTGCAGAACGTGCAGCACCCCACTGATACTGCTGCTACGAAATCGCTTCCATATTATTAAAGTTCTTTCTGACGAGGGCGGATTTGGTAAAACTTATTTAGCAGAAGATGTAGATAAATTAAATGAACGATGTGTTGTCAAGCAGTTAGCACCAAGAATCCAGGGAACCTGGGCACTCAAAAAAGCAATAGAATTATTTGAAAAAGAAGCTCAGCGGCTACAAGAACTTGGAACACATCCTCAAATTCCAACACTTTTGGCTTACTTTGAACAAGATAAATACCTGTATTTGGTACAGCAGTTTATTGATGGTCAAAATTTGTTAACGGAACTTCAACAAAAGAAGAAATATAACTGTAGTGAAATAAAAAAAATTTTGCTAGATTTACTGCCTGTTCTCAAGTTTATCCATGAGCAAGGAGTGATTCATCGAGATATCAAGCCACAAAATATTATCCGTCGTCAAACTTCTCCATCCTCAAAAACAGTGCTTTCGGGAATAGGCAAAAATTTAGTCCTGATTGATTTTGGTTCTGCAAAGCAGTTAACAGCACAAGCACAGATGAAAATCGGGACTTCGATTGGTTCACAAGGTTATTCCCCGATTGAACAAATCAGGGATGGTGCTGCTTATCCAGCCAGTGATTTGTTCGCTCTTGGGGCTACCTGCTTTCATTTACTAACTGGAGTTTCCCCCTTTAAGTTATGGACAGAACTTGGATATAGCTGGGTAAAAGATTGGCAACAGTACCTGAGATATCCAATTACTGAAGAATTAACAGAAGTTCTCGACAAACTATTGCAAAAAGACATAGAGCATCGCTATCAATCAGCTCATAAAGTTCTTGGTGATTTGCTCATCAAGCACCAAAGACAATCACCATCAACAGCCGTAACTCAAATAAAGCATATTAGGAAAATCTCAATTACTCAACTGCAATCTATCTCAAAACCATATCTATCGTTGAGAAATTTGCTGTTGGGTGGCAGTGCGATTATACTATTTGCTTCTGGAGAATTTTGGTATCGACAATTCCATGGTTTGGAAATGACAAGATCCGTTAGTTGGAGTCAGCAAAACAGTAGGGCAACAAATCGAGAAATGATTTTTTCTCATAGTGCACAGTCGGCTGCTTCAGAAAACTTTTTATTAGTTTCAACGGTCAAAGGATATACAAACTCAATTTTGTCCGTCGCTATTAGCCCAGATAACAAGGCAATTGCTAGTAATAGCGATGATACTATTAAACTGTTGAGTTTGGTCACCGGACAAGAAATTTCCACTCTTAGCGGTCATACCAACAAAGTTAATTTCATAACTTTCAGTCCAGATGGACACTTTAGCGCGAGTGCTAGTGAAGATAAAACCATAAAAATTTGGAATCTGGCAACTGGACAACAAATCCGCACTATGTACGGGCATACTCACTCAGTCAATACCCTTGCTTTTAGTCATGATAGTAAGATACTTGCCGATGGCAGTGATGACAAAACCATTAAACTTTGGAATTTGGCAACAGCAGATGAAATACGTACACTAAGAGGACATTCTAGTTCAGTTCGGTCTGTAGCCTTTAGTCCCAACGACAATACCCTCGCCAGTGGTAGTTTTGACAAAACCATTAAACTTTGGGATTTGGCAACAGGACAGCAAATACGCACACTTGAAGGTCATTCTGGCAAAGTGACCTCTGTTGCATTTAGTCCTGATGGTAGAATACTTGCTAGTGGCAGTTTTGATAAGACGATCAAACTGTGGAACTTGGCAACAGGACAGCAAATCCGTACATTTGAAGGCCATTCTGGCAAAGTGACCTCTATTGCTTTTAGTCCTGATGGTAGAATACTCGCCAGTGGCAGTTTTGATAAGACGATCAAACTGTGGAATTTGGCAACAGGACAGCAAATCCGCACACTTGAAGGTCATTCTGACGGGATTCAATCTCTCGCGTTTAGCTCAGATGGAAAAACTCTTGTCAGTGGAGGTAACGATAAAACTATTAGGATTTGGCAAACGTCTCTTTAAATTTTTTGATTTGAAGGCTTTTCTGGTGTCAACATTATAGGAAATAAGTCAGAGCGTGATCACAAATCTGGAATATAAGCGTTTCAATCAGTAAGTAATACATATTCCCACAAAAAAATCATGCTCTCTATTTCACAAAGGTAGCAATATGAGAGCAGCACAACTTTAGATCTTGCAAGGGTTCTGTGAACATGACTGATTCAAAAGTTAAAGTGTTGACAAGTGTGGCGATCGCACTTTTAGGATTTGGGTGTATTTGGTATTTTGAATCTTCCCACAGTGCTATTAGTGCATCTTCTCACCATAGTGAACCTCAAACAACACCCTTGGAAAAATTTTCTGAAGCCTTTACCCTTCCCGGACACTCAGATTCAATTTTAGCTGTTGCTGTTAGTCCTGATGGACATACTCTTGTCAGTGTCAGTGGAGACAAGACTATCAAACTGTGGAATCTGCATACAGGCAAGGAAATCCGGACTCTAGTAGGGCATTCTGATTGGGTGAATTCAGTTGCATTTAGTCCTAATGGAAAGACTCTTGTCAGTGGAAGTGCTGATAGAACTATCAAGGTGTGGAATCTGGATACGGGAAAAGAAATCCGGACTCTGACAGGACATTTAGCTTCAGTTCAAACTGTTGCTATTAGCCCTGATGGTTCAATTCTTGCTAGTGGCAGTTGGGATCAAAGTATCAAATTGTGGAAATTGGCTACCGGTAAAATCATTCGTACCCTCAAAGGTGGTTGTGACGTAATTAACACCGTTGCGTTTAGCCCAAATGGAAAGACTCTTGCTAGTGGTAACTATTTTGACAGCAGTATTAATTTATGGGATGTAGCTACAGGAAAGGAAACTAAGACCCTTAGAGGTCACTCTCAAGCTGTTTCCTCCCTCACCTTCAGCCCAGATGGAAAAACTCTTATAAGTGGTAGTTGGGACAAGACGATCAAATTGTGGGAAATTGCTACACAAAAAGAAATCAACACTCTTGTTGGACATACTAATAGGGTTTTGTCTGTCGCTGTCAGTCCAGATGGGAAAATTATTGCCAGCAGTAGTTGGGACAAAACTATTAAACTTTGGGATGTAGCTATGGGAACGCAAATAGCCAGCCTGACGGGGCATACCAACAGAATTTGGTCTGTGGCGTTTAGTCCTGATGGTAAGACTCTTGTTAGTGGTAGTTTTGATAAGACAATTAAGGTTTGGCACTTTGCCTCAAGATGATGAATCACTGGAGTTTACACTAAATGCAAGCACTCGCAACATAACACCTAGAGACTCTGTCGATTTTGGATTTTAAATTTTAGATTTTAGATTTTGGATTAGTTCGACACGATTTATCCGGGGGCTTCTACGCTGTGCAGAATTATAGTTATTGCCACTCGGGTTGCGGCATACTAAGGAAGATCCAGAACATCCTAAATATTCCTATGCCCGCTCCCTACAGTGATGACTTACGCTCAAAAGTGATGGCAGCCATCGACCGTGGTGAA
>NZ_JABXYX010000260.1 GCF_017982655.1 Brasilonema sp. CT11
AAAACTTTCAAAATAAACCCCGACCCCGACAACCCGAACGAGCTACCAGCTGATCCACGTTTTGCCTATGACGAGGATTTTGTTCAAACCAACGTTGCGCCAGCGTTCCTCAACAAAATGCTTGATGCTTTAGAAATGTTGATAAATGAGGGGATTGATTACGGTTGCACCACTGATGCATTCAAGTCAATGCAGAAAGAAAATAATCACTTGTTCCAATTCTGCGAGGACATTGGATTGGATTACGTTGCCAACAGTTCAATGACGGCTGGTGAGATTTGGCTAAAACTAGAAGAATGGTATAAAGGTAATGGTACTTTGGTTGAGGAGGGCGATAGAAGGATTTGGAATGATCAGGTCAGACCGAGCGATAAAAATGTAAAAGCACCTAACCAAGTCCTAGCAAGATTCGCAGCCCTATTCCCCAAAGCCACTAGAAATACCAGATACTGTGAAATTGCAAAAAGAAGCTTGCAGACAATTACGGGAATAGGTATTGTTGCCAAACCTAAGCCAACGCCCGATCCAGTACCCGAACCAGTACTCGAACCAGTACTCGAACCAGCATCCGACCCGACACCCGAAACCGAATGGAAACAATCGGCTAATATCGATAATACAGTGCTACAGCCAACTTCAGATTTTAGCCCATTAGGAAAGGCTCAACTGATACAGCAATGGCTAAGGAAGGGAGAAACAGATTTGGTGTCTGAGTTGGTTCGGACGTGGAAAAAAGAGCAAAAAAGTGCTGTTAAAGCCCATCTAGAACCATCCGAAATAGAAGCAGTTCAAGAAATCCTCAAGCAAAACAAGCGGACACCTGCCCCAGAGGTAGATACACCATTTGCTGACGCTTCTGAAGATATGCCTGTTGAGTATATTGGATTTCTGTCAAATGGCGATCGCGTGCAATGCTATCCCACATTTGAGCATTTTTCTAAGAATCAGAGAATGTACGCAACTGTAAGCAACTTGGAAACCGAAACTCAAAATAGTAAACGGTGGCTAAAATCTATTACCTTAACTTGGAACAACAAAGGGACAGAAGAAAAAGTAACACTAGGAGGAGGTAGTACGGACTGGATTCTGGGAAAAGTTTAAATCCAAAAAACTGACTATTCCTTACTGCTAGCAAATAGCTAGCAGTAAAATGTAATTAAATGTAATTTTACGTATTTTAATGGATATAAAGCAATATATAGCGATTCTCCACTTGGCAACCGGCGCTAACAACAAAGATGCTGCAGTCGCTGCTGGAGTTTCCTTGTCCTCGCTGGACAAGTGGAAACAAAATAAAGAGTTCCAGGTGATGCTCAATGAAGCAATCCAACGGATTTATCTTGCTGGAATTGCAGAGCTAGCTAAAAGTTCGCTGGAGGCGGCTAAAGAACTGCGGCGAATTGCGACGGATGTTGATGCGAGCGATCGCGTAAAGATTAGCGCTATTACCGTTTTGTTTGGGCAGTTAGAGAAAGTTCGCGGATGGGACTTAGAGCAGAGAATATCACGATTGGAGGAAATTCTAGAAAATGGCACCGAGCGAATCCAGGATCAGACAGATTGAAAAGCGAATTAGCCAAAAGCAGCAGCGTAACGAAAAGGAAGAGTTGCACATCCCTACCAACTGGATTGATTTTGCGCGAATGGTAAAGATTCGCTCTGGTGGCGACGTAAAGCCCTTCAACCCATATCCCTATCAAGAACAGTTAGTTGAATTGATGCTTAAGCGATCGGTGTGTGTAGTCAAAAGTCGTCAACTCGGCATTAGTGAGACTATCACATGCTTCATGCTTTGGAGGGCTTGCTTAAATCCCGGTTATCTGGGATTGGTGTTCTCGAAGACGCAAGTTGATAGCAGTCTTTTAGCGCGAAGAATGAAACGTATGATTCAAAGTTTAGGACTCAAGACTGCTACAGAAAATGTCTCAGATATTGAAATTTTAGGGCGCGGACGCATACTTTTTCGGAATTCTAAGCCTGATAGCGCCAGAGGTATTGAATCGGTTGTCGATGTTTTTTTGGATGAACTGGCGTTTCTAGAAACAGGTAAAGAAGTGTACGACGCGCTCGCACCTGCAATGCAAATGGTGGGTGATAAAGCAAGAGTATTCGCTGTCTCTACTCCTAACGGCAAGACTGGTTTCTATTGGGATCTGTTAACAAATGGGAATCAAGGACGGGATATCGAAATAATCTGCAATCGAGTTTCGGAGGGAGGCGAACAACCTTTCCAATACTGGGTTGACACTGGAGGATGGAGCAAGGTATTAATCCACTGGAAAGCACATCCTTTATATGGTAGAAATCCTAATTTTTTAGAAGAGATTCACGAGAAACAAAAGCTTTCCTATTCAACTATTAATCAAGAATACAATTTAAGTTTTGCGGAAACTGAAACAGCCGTTTTTACTGCTGAATTAATCCGTAAATGTGCTGTAGAAAATTTAGAAAGCGATGCAGATCCGAAATCTGATTATTTTCTAGGGATAGATACGGCGACTACTGGCGGAGACTACACTGCTGTAGTAGTTTTAAGATTTAAAAAAGATACGTATTCAGTAGTAAATATTTATAGAAAGCGCCAAAAAACATCTGAGTTTCACCTATTTAAAATCGGAGAATTGATTGAAAAATATAACCCTGAAAAAGTATCAATTGAAACTACCGGGGGCGTTGGAACGCTTTATTTAGAGCAGTTAACGAAGCAACATAAGCATACAAATTTTGAAGCTATAAGAACAACTGGTGATTCTAAGCCTGCAATGATAAGCAGCCTCCAATTAGCTCTGGAATCTGAGAAAATCGAGTTTCCTGTTGATAGTCCGTTGGTGGAAGAATTACTCAGTTTCAGGAGAAATGGGAAGAAAATGGAGGCTTCCAAAAACAAACATGACGACGTTTTGATGGCTACCGTCTTCGCTCTAGCCGGAAGCCCTTTCAATGAACCAGAGCCGGAAGGATTTATGTTTACCAGCGTTAGCATGAGGAGATAGTGAAATGCAAAAAGAAAAAATAAATTTAACTCAAAGGGCTTTAGCGATCGCAAATTTGTATTACGATGGAGATCTAGACAAGGCAGTCGCTTACATGATACTTATCGGATGCGGAGTGTTAGAAAAAGAAGCTAAAGAAACTTTTAAATCAAGAGGTTCAGAATTTAATTTGAAAAACTAGAGTAGTAAGCAATAGCACTCCATCATCTCCATCACCCCCTCAAGCAAACAAACCGTTCCAGAATGCTCTTGGAAAGGTTTGTTTTTTGTTGCGCGTCGGTTAGGGCATTTGGCGGGTACAGGCGTCTTGCAGGCAGTTTTTTAGATGTTATTTAAAAAATATTCATTGAAAGTAAAAATAGTAAAAAATACTCAATTGAAAGATTATTGAGAACACCCAATCCATTATTGAGAATACCCGCTCCAATTTTCCTAAAAACGAAACGATAAAAAAAAATAAGTCGGGTTTCCTTCGACTGAATAAAAAAATAAAAAAAGGATGGAGTGATTTTTATGCCCATAATTACTTGGGAGTTGTGGTGAGCACGTGATATTGTTACTGACAATCCTCTACCTTTTGGAGTTAAAACTAATTTTGCTTCCCCACCCGCCAAACCCTTATGCAGACAGGCTTTCCTAATTTCCAAGCTTGTTGAGATTCCCAATTCTAAAATGCTTATTACACAAGGGTTGTAGCCTGAAAAATAGAATTTAATCTAAACTCCAGTCGATGAAGAACCGTTGTATGAAGAAACTCAACAATTTGTAGCGAGTAGATAAATAGGTGTTTACTTTTTTAGGAGACAAAAACATGAAGAAGCTGTCCACCTCGCGACGTAACTTGTTAAAGTGGGGTCTTTTTAGCTTTGGTACAGCAGCTCTTACAACTCTACCAAGCAGGATAAATGCTTTACAACCTAATCAATTTGTCAAAACTCTAACATTTAATGCTGATGACACCGGCATCCTTAACTTCGCTCTGTTGTTGGAAGAACTGGAAGCAGCATTCTATGTACTTGCTCTTGAGTCGGGCAAGATTACCGATCCCCAAGAGTACGACTATCTAAAAGCTATAGGTACTCATGAAGCCACTCATGTAACAGATCG
>NZ_JABXYX010000062.1 GCF_017982655.1 Brasilonema sp. CT11
CAGACAGCAACCAGCTAAAATTCATGAGACTGTTTTTCCTCCTCAGTTACAAAAGGTAGTATCTTCAAAACCATTGCCGATGTCATCATCAGAAGTAGGAGTGATAGAACCTACATCTAATCAAACATCTAATCAAACATCTAATCAAATATTGCCTACTCAAGAGAGACAACAGTTAATACCAGCGCAGGTGGTGGAAACAAATACTCTTTTATCAGAACCAACGGTAAAATCGCATAAACAGGATGTACCTTTTTTATCTGGGCAGCCAGCAGTTAAAAGTCATGAAGCTGTTTCTCCCTCCCCCTCGCACAAAGCATCCAGCCCGGAACAATCGCCGACTCAGCCTCAGACAGAACCTGTTACCAGAAAACCCACATCTGATAAAGTACCGACGCAAAGTATTGTAGCTGTACAGCCTACAACTCAATTTCCAGATAATTCCCCACACCCCACACCTAATATTATTCAGCCGTTAAATAATGATGTTCGTCGCGGTGCTGTATTTGTATCAGCCAGCAGACAAGAACCGCAACAGAGGGAATCATTTGGTAATTCGACGACACCACCAACTGTTCAAGTTTCCATCGGTCGCATGGAAATTCGCACTCCGCCACCACCACCTCCTCCTCGACCAAAACCTCGACCAAAACCACCTGTGATGAGTTTAGATGAATACTTACGCCAACGTTCTAGGGGCAGGTAAGCTATATGAGTAACGCATTATCTATTGCAGCTGTCACGACGACACTGCGTTTCCTACTACAGCAAAGATTTGACATCGAAGGTGGTGGTACTGTTGTTACCACAAAACCTTTGGATAAAGTACGAGATAACAGTATTAGTAACGGAAATCAGGTGAATCTATTTCTTTATCATACGCAGATTCACCCAGGTTGGCGCAACATGGATATACCTGACCAAGTGAAACCTGGTGAAACAGCACAGCCACTATTACCGTTAAACCTCTACTACTTGCTTACTGCTTACTCTCAAAATGATGATTACCCAGAACCTACCAGCCATCGTTTACTGGGTTTGGCTATGAGGGTTTTGCATGACCATTCTACACTGACTCCTGCGGATATTAAAGCTGCTTTGCCTGCAAACACTGATTACGATCTAGACCAACAGGTAGAACAGATGCGAATTAGTTACCAAGCGCTATCAGTGGAAGAGTCATTTAACCTGTGGACGACTTTTCAGTCTCCGTATCGGATTTCAGCAGCTTATGAGGTGTCAGTAGTGTTAATTGAGAGTGGACTGCCGACAAAAACTCCGTTACCAGCTATCAGGCGCCAAGGTGACGACTCTGGACCAATTTTGCGTTCAGACTTAATGTCCTTCTTGCCTACCCTGTTATCAGTACAGTTGCCTAATCAGCAAGCTAGCGCCAGGTTGGGTGATATTCTCATTCTCAATGGTTATAATTTAGATAGTGAAAGTATAGTTATATTATTTACCAATACTCGTAGAGAAATTACTGTAGAGGTTACATCTCTACCAGAGAGAACGGCGACGGATATTAGGGTACAGTTGCCTGATGATGGTACTCAATTTTTAGCAGGTTTTTATACTGTAGCAGTGAGAATAACACGGACTGGGGAACAGACTCGCACTAGCAATGAATTACCGTTTTCACTAGCACCAAGAATTTTGGATATTATACCACGGCAGGCAGCACGCGATGCAAATCAAGAGGTGACGCTAACCCTGGTTTGCAGTCCCCAAGTGCAACCAGAACAACGGGTAGCTTTATTGTTAGGTGACCGAGAAGTTCTAGCGCAACCCCGTACAACTACCACAGACAGGCTGGAGTTTCGGATTGCGGGTGTAACTCCGGGTGAGTATTTTGTGCGATCGCGCATTGATGGAGTAGATAGTTTACTGGTGGATCGGACTGTGACACCGCCAGTATTCGACCAGAACCAGAAGGTGACAATTTTATGAGCGAGATGAATAACTGGCTACAACAAAACCAAGAATACTTAGGTCAAGCACTGACTTGGTTGCGATCGCATCTTTACGAAATGGCAAAATTACCAGATGCAGAAATCCCAGAGGTGAGAGAATTTCCCACTGGGGAGGGGATGAATCCACCACCAGCGCTGATGTTGTTAAGCCATAAATTAGGGCTATCGCGCTTTGAGCAACAGGTGCTACTATTATGTGTAGCTATGGAGTTAGATCCTGGTATGGCTCGTCTGTGCGCCAAAGCACAGGATAATCCCCACCAGCCTTACCCCACATTTGCCCTGGCTTTATCCCTATTTGACGAACCTGCTTGGAATGCCCTTTCTTGGGAAAGTCCGTTGCGGTATTGGCGATTAATTGAAATTCACCAGTCGGGTGTGCAAGCACTAACTAGTAGTGGGTTGCGTGCCGATGAGAGAATTGTTCACTATATCAAAGGGTTAAATCTTTTAGACGATCGCTTGGCATCATTATTAATGCCACTGGCGACTGAAGAATTGGAGGTAGAATTACCCCATTCCCAGCAGACTGTTGTGGAGTCAATTATCCAACAACTGGCACAAACTGGCAGAGGGCAACCTTTACCAGTGATTCAGTTAGTAGGCGCAGATTCCCACACTAAACAACTAATAGCCCAACAAGTAGTAGCCCAGATGGATAGATATATCTATCGGCTACCCGTGGAACTATTGCCCAGCAACGCCAGTGAGTTAGAAACTCTTGCTCGCCTTTGGCAACGAGAAACCTTATTATTGCCCCTGGCTTTATATTTAGATGCCCAAGAGGTTGATGGTAAAGCGCATCAGGAAGGAGAATTACCACCCCTGCATCGGTTTCTCAACCGCAGTGGCGGGCTAATTTTCCTGAATACCCGTGAAGCTAGGCAGAATTTAGGACTACCAACTATTACAGTAGATATAGATAAACCGACAGCACAAGAACAACAAGCCCTCTGGGAGACGGTGCTAGATTCTTCTTCACGGTCGTATGCGGGAATATTAGCCACTCAGTTTAATCTGAATATAGTGGCAATTAGGCAAATTGCGGAGACTGCACAGGAGATCCCCCCTACCCCCCTTAAAAAGGTGGGAGATGAGATGGAGATCCCCCCTACCCCCCTGATTAAGGGGGGAGATGAGATGGAAAAACGGTTGTGGTTTGGTTGTCTTGCTAGTACCCGCCCACAGTTGGATTCCCTCGCCCAACGCCTCAACCCCAAAGCCACTTGGGATGATATTGTTCTTCCACCAGAAGAGACAAATTTATTGCAGCAAATAGCCGAACAAATCCGCCAACGTAGTCAAGTTTATCAACATTGGGGATTTGATAAACGCATGAATCGGGGTATGGGTATCAGCGCCTTGTTTGCGGGGGAAAGCGGTACAGGGAAGACAATGGCGGCGGAAGTGATAGCCAATGATTTGCAACTCCATCTTTATCGGATTGACCTTTCGGCTGTAGTCAACAAATATATAGGAGAAACAGAGAAAAATCTGCGGCGATTGTTTGATGCAGCCGAAGATGGGGGGGCGATTTTGTTTTTTGATGAAGCGGATGCTTTATTTGGCAAACGTTCCGAGGTGAGAGACAGTCATGACCGCCACGCCAACATTGAGGTAAATTATCTGTTGCAGAGAATGGAAGCATATCGCGGTTTGGCAATTTTGGCAACCAATCTTAAGAGTTCTATAGACCAAGCCTTTATGCGCCGCTTGCGGTTTATTGTGAATTTTCCCTTCCCTGGCGTGGCTGAACGTCAGGTGATGTGGGAGAAGGTGTTTCCTCCACAGACACCAACAGAGGATTTAGATTTTAATCGTTTGGCGCGTTTGAATTTGACTGGTGCAAGTATCCACAATGTGGCGTTGAATGCAGCTTTTTTGGCAGCGCAAGCAGGTACACCAGTGACAATGGCGCAAGTGTTAGCAGCAGCGCGGAGTGAGTTTCGCAAATTAGATCGACCCGTGAATGAGGCAGATTTTCGGGTTTTAGTACCTACGGGGGTTAGGGGATGAATATCAACATTGATATAGAAAAGCTGGTTTTTGAGGGGATGGCTATGTCTCCCAGTCAGAGGCGGTTGTTGCAAGGGGCGGTGGAAACTGAGTTAGGGCGATTGCTGGCTACGGAAGGTGTACCAGATAAGTGGAAAGGGGGTGGGGTAGTGCCTTCGGGTGCTATTCAACTAAAGCCTGGAACCAATTTCACTCATATGGGACAACAAATTGCACAAAGAATATATGGAGGAATGAAACTATGACTAATAAAAGAATTGGACAAACTAATCAGCAGCAAAAAAATGATAAACCCCAAGGAAGTGGTATTTTACAACGTGCAGCAGTGCGATCGGATTCGGACGGGGGGGTACAATTTGAGGAACAAGAAGTATTGGCATTAAGTAATTCGGCTTTTTCCAAAGACTTTAGCCAAGTACCTATTAGACCAGTACAAAAGAAACAAGAAGCAACCCCGAATCAAACAGGATTACCCGATGAAATCAAAGCAGGAGTTGAAAATCTATCAGGATATTCCCTCGATGATGTCAGGGTTCATTATAATTCGCCCAAACCTGCCCAATTACAGGCATTAGCTTACACGCAAGGAACAGAGATTCATGTTGCGGCTGGACAAGAGGAACATTTACCCCATGAAGCATGGCACGTTGTCCAGCAGATGCAGGGAAGGGTAAAACCGACAGTGCAGGCAAATAGTGTGGCGATTAATGATTGTGCCAGATTAGAAAAAGAGTCAGATGTAATGGGAGCAAAGGCTTTGCAAAGGGCGTCTCAAGATGATATGCCGTCAGTAGAAAATGTCAATAAGCTTAATAATTCTACAGAAACACCCATACAAGCAAAGATTGAATTAAAAAGTAGAATTTCTGACATCGATCCAAAAAATGTAATGGAGCATATTAAGAAAAGATCTCCATATTTCCTTCGTTTAATAACAGTTTTCTATGAAGTAGTTGAAAAAATGCCTCCGGAAGTTCAGCGTGAGTGCTCTATGTATTATCCACATGGAATTACTCTGGATGTATTTTTTAGATGGATAAAAGAATGGCACGAAAGTCAGGATACGCCTTTTACATACACAGATGATGAAGCTGGTTACACCAAACTTGCTAAAGACGTTATTAAATACCATTTTTACCAGGAACACCACTGGATTTCGGTTGGTACAGCAGCTTATATGACTGGGGATGCGACCGGGTTGAGTATTGCTGCAACCATAGATCCGCGCTTGACTATAAAGGTATTGAAAGGACAAAAATCTAGCAGAGAAACTGAGGCACCTAACCTATACCGAGACGATAAGCTTCCGAGCATGTTTGATGAACCTAAGTCGATGGGTAAGGTTCGTGAAAGTGATGTAAATGCTAAGTTGGCAAAGGAGAAAAGTAAAAGATTAGAGGAGGACTTGTACAAAGATATTTTTGAAGAACCTAAGTCTGAGGAGGATATCGAAAAATTCCTTGCTGATGTAGAAAAAGAGATTGGAACTGGCACTGCTGACCTATACAAATCGAGGTTCAACGAGCATACCTCCAAAAAATTAAAGCCTTGGAATAAAGAAACATATCATGCTACGAAATCTGTAGGTGATCATTACCGAGATAAACAACAGGAAATTATAAATAAGTTACTACCTCCCAAAACTGACACAGTAGAGGAGGAAAATGCAAAAATCCGGCACTTCAAAAACAATCTTGGTCTCGGAGATTCAAAGTGCATTCTGATTTGGCAAAGATTAAGCGGGAAAAACGGAGGAGCACATAAAGAGCTGGATTCTGAGCCTATTGTGCTCATGCAGATTGCAAGGGCGATTGGAGAAAAATATAGCGACTATACTATTATTCTAGTTGGGGACAAGACAATCTCCCAGGACTCTCTGGAAAAAGTTGGGGTAAAAAATAGAATTATCTATCTGCATGAGTACTGGAATTCTCTTAAAGAAAAAGGTGTTTCCTCTACCCGTGAACATCAAAATTATTTCCTAAAGCTATTGAGTACAGAAAATCGTGCTATTTCAATCGGAATGCGAAGTGGAAGTCTAGAGTCTTCAGCATTACTTGGCATTCGTACCATCTACCTGGATGACTTAGGCAACAGAGCGGAGGGGCGCATGGAGTTTTGGGCTGGGGATGCAGCTTATAAAAGAGGAGCTTTGATTGACCAAGGGGATGAAGAGCTAAGAAAGTTTGAAAAAGAACATGAAGGACCTGTACCGAATTACAAAAGGGTCGCTACGCGTAACCAATTAGGTTCTACAGCGGATAAAAGGTTTAAATACTTTTATGAAATTTATAATACCATTGAAAACAATAAAGCAATTATTCAGGATCAGTCTGGAAAAAATGACGAATCTCTCAATAATGCTATTAATGATATTAATCTTTTCCAAAATCAAAAATCTAATCTAGAGATAGGAAAAATACCTGATCAAGAACCAAAATTATTCAAACAACTTGAAAAGACTCTCAATAAGATCAAACAAATATTTATTTCCTCAAAAAGTATTTTCAGCAAAGATGCTCTTGAAAAATTCAAAGAAGCTATTGGGAAAGAGATGGCAAACAGCTTCTTATCTGAGAATGAGTTGAAGCAAATCATGCATCTGATTAAATATTTGGCTGAATAACCTCTCACATTATTGAAGGAGCAAGCATCTATACCATCGTCCTCGAATTTGTCATTTTCAGTCGGTGTCCCCCGCATACCAAGTTCATTTCACCATGCAGTGCAATCGCATATCTTGTAGGGTGCGTTAACGAAGTAACGCACCAAACCAATCTCATGCAGCGTTACGGCGTAAACAACCATATTGCTTGTCAAATATCCTACCAAGAACGCCTAACGCACCCAATCGACAGATATTGATTTGGCATCAACAATGGGTATTTTAAAACAATCAACTCATCAATGAATACCCATGCCTAATTACCGCCGAGCTAAACTTCCTGGTGGTACTTATTTTCTCACCCAAGTAACTCATCATCGCCAACCTTGGCTGATTACCGACATCGCACGCCTTGCACTCCGCGCTGCTATCACTCATGTCCGTCAAAAATATCCCTTCACTATCGACGCATTTGTGCTTTTACCCGATCATTTCCATTGTTTATGGACTTTACCAGAAGGAGATAGCGATTTATCAACTCGACTGCGATTAATTAAAACATTTGTCACCAAAAGGTATGGAAGCGAATTAGAAATTAATGCTGATACTTCCACCTCTCGACAAAAACGACAAGAACGCAATTTATGGCAAAGACGATTTTGGGAACATCTGATACGCGATGATAGAGATTTTGCCAAACCGCAGCGATTATATTCATTACAATCCTGTGCGCCATCGGCTTTGTTCTGTTCCTCAAGATTGGAAATTTTCTACCATTCATCGGTTGATGGCTGGTGGTGTTTATCCTCCAAATTGGGGGATGGGCGAAATTCCAGAAAAGCCTGAAAGTATTTGGGATATATAGGCGGTGGTGGTGGGTTACGCTGGCGCTGTGGTGGGTTACGCTGGTGCTGTGGTGCGTTACACTGGCGCTAACGCACCCTACGATTATAGGTTACGCTGGCGCTGTGGTGGGTTACGCTGGCGCTAACGCACCCTACGATTATAGGCAGGGTGTGACAAAGGAGGAAAGGGTGTGACAAAGGAGGAAAGGGTTTTACAAGGCGGCTACGCGCTGGCAAATTCAGTATATTGTCTGACATGAGGTGGATGAAATGCTAAAACAATTATCTGTACCTCACCAACTTGCAATCTGCTGTAATTCTGCTATGGATTTTTCTGCTGCAATGTCCACGTATAAGCGATCGCCACCATATTCTAAGCTATAATCTTCTGCGAGAATCTCCCAGCCATCCTTGACCAATGCAAATCTTACCGCATTATGGTAAATATCTGTCTTCAGGCATCTATATTGTTGAAGTTCAGACCCCTTAAATTTTAACGCCTTATGGAAAGCGATCGCTATATCACGGTGAATGTAGGTGAGTTGCAAAAGGGGCGATCGCCTATTCTTGTAGGGTGCGTTAACGAAGTAAAGCACCGAACCAATTAATTATGGTAAGTGCGATCGCCTGTTCTTGTAGATTCGCTTGAGTACTCACATCACAGCATCAAATTACACCTAGTTTATTTTTCCAATAACTCAAAGAAAGTTTCTTTATCAATACCAATATCCTGAATCATACCCATAAAAGTCCCTTGTTTTAAGTCTTTTCCCGCATGAATTGGAACAACAACTCTTCGTCCATGACTATCCTTGTAAATAGCATGACTCCCCTTTTGACGGTCAAAATAAAAACCTAATTGTTCAATGACTCTAATAAAATCTTTAGCTTTAACACTGGGATAATTACTCATGCCAAGATACTTAAAGGCTTTACAATTAAATCTTCTTGAGGAATTGACTGATTATCAGCCTTTAAACTTTCAATATATAATTCAATAGCTTCTGTAATATTCTCGATGGCCTCTTCAAAAGTATCACCTTGAGAATGACAACCTTTGAGAACAGGACAAAAAGCGTGATAACCTCCATCTGATTCTTTTTCCAGAATTACTGTGTAATTGTAAATCTGTTTATTGTTGTCATTCATATATTTTCAACTTAAAGGCAATTTACCTACTTTTAGCTTAGACTTATTTCATAAAATGTGCGTAGGCGCAACCCGCAGCAGACATCGCTTTTTATTTCATTACGACACAATCATAAAAAAGCGTGGCATTATAGCACAATTGGCTCGCTATCGCCACTAATATGTTTTGGTTTGGCTGTGGGATTGTCGCTGATGAACTTAGGCGCAGCCAGTCGCAGACATCGCACCATTGTTTGCTGGTTCAAGCTGAACTCAAAGCGATTGCCAAGGGCAGTGCGCTGAGTCCCGAAGGGACACGCTTGCGCGTTCGCGCAATCGCGACATAACTGTGAATGTAGGTGACTTGCAAAAGGGGCGATCGCGTTTCTACATCTAAAAATACTTAATCAGCGCCTTAGTTAATACCGAAAAATAGTTTATTAGCAATCCCATCAGCTAAGAATACTATTTTTATTAGTAGAGAACGCAAGGCAAGTTTGCTTAACTTTTGTTTAAAAAATAAGGTAGTCGCTCATTCTCAACTGCTGTAGAGACAAAGATTAATCTTTGTCTCTACACACTGAAATTGATGCTTTCATCAATGTCATTAATCTTTTATTTTCTCACCAAAAACACCTATGTTAGACTTCATTCTCACAACTGGCGACCAAGCGATGTTCATCCCCACCTTTGGAAAAGCAATAGTTGTAGTGCGTCCTGGTTTTTTAATCGGTTCTGGCAGAGCCAAAGTCCAAGGTAAAACGATTTGCGTAGAAGGAGACGAGAAAAAAGTGATTGTCCCTGGTTGTCCTTACACAAGTCCCCCGCACCTCATCCCTGGTGCTGGAATACTTACCATTCAATCCTTAGCCGCCAATCAAAAAGCTAGAAGGGTTAAATCCGGGGGAAAAGCAGTCTTGCTCAAAGGTAGTACCTTCACAGCGAAATTTCAGGTAATTCTTCCTGCTACGCAACCAACAATACCACCAAAACCAGATACTACTCTCCAATATTCCGGCACAGGAACCTTTATGACTATTAATTTTAGAGCAAAAGGTACTTGATAGAAGGGGAGTGAATTACAAGATATGGTGTCTATACCTAAAAATAATTAATCAGCGTTTTCATTAATGCCTAAAAATAATTTATTGGCAATCTCTTGAGGAAAGAATACTATTTTTATATTGAGCGATATAACACAACCAAATAGTAAAACAAATATTAAGTATTATCACTATGCCAAGTTTTCCCGGTTCTCCACGCTTATTCAAAGGCGCCATCGTCTTGCTTGATTCTGTCAGCTTTTCTCCCAAAGGGTTGGTAACACTGCAATATAATCCTGAAACCCTCAGACGTACCTTGCAAGTACAGAGGAGTGGATCTGATGGAGGCGATCGCCTGGAGGCTTTGCGTCTCACTGCACCACCAATTGAAACTATTCAGCTAGAGGCGGAAATTGACGCTACAGATCAACTTGAGGCAAAGAATCCTATCGCCCTGACAACTGGCATATATCCCCAACTAGCGGCTTTAGAAACCATCATCTATCCAAAAAGTAGCCAAATCAAGACCAATAATCAACAAGCCCAAAGCGGTAACTTAGAAATTGTGCCAATAGAAGCTGATTTAAGTGTATTTGTATGGAGTATAAACCGTGTTCTACCAGTACGCCTCACTGAATTCAGTATCACCGAAGAAGCATTCGATCCCTCATTAAATCCCATTCGGGCTAAAGTCAGTTTGGGAATGCAAGTGTTAAGTACAAATGATTTGAGATTTGACCATAAGGGTAGCGGTTTGTTCAATTTTTATCATCAGCAAAAAGAAACATTTGCAAAGCTGAATTCGGGTTTGAATGCTTTAGGAGCAATTGCTTCATTGTTATCTTAAACTGCATCAGTCAAAAAAAGTTTCACTATTACATAAATAAAAGCGAAATGTTTACAACTAACAGCCGTTACTACGGCATAGGAATTGCCACCAGGCAAACTGCATCTAATCAAACTGTAGTTTATGTACAACGCAGATTTATTCCATCATCTGAGAAGTTTGAAGTCCTTCATAAACATACAGTCACTCAAGGCGACCGCCTAGACAATATCACTGCCCATTATCTAGGCGATCCCGAACAGTTCTGGCGTTTGTGCGATGCTAATAATGCGATGCACCCTAATGAATTGACTGCCCAAATTGGACAAAAATTGCGTATCCCTTTTATTTAAAAAGGTTTGTTTAGAAAGGTAGAATTTATGCCTGACAATGGTATACGCTTAGAACTTAGGATTGGCCGCCCGACAGCACCAGTACTCGCTTCCTATGAGGTAGTAGATGCCCTGATTGATTTGGAAGTCACTCAGCAAGACCGAGAACGTAGTGGTTTTCAAATGACCTTTAGTCTTGGCAGACAATTGAGAAATTATTCAGATTATTGGTTGCTACGCGAAGGAATTTTAGATCCCCCTAATCGGGTTATTCTCACAATTATTGTTGGTGTCTTAGTCGGTGTTAATCGCCCAATTAAACGGCAAATTTTAATTGATGGTATTATTACCAATCATCAAATCGCACCCAGCAACCAACCAGGTGAATCAAGACTTATAGTGACTGGCGAGGACATTAGTTTGAAGCTTGACTTAAAAGAAAAAAGTACCACTTATGAAAACCAATCTGACTCTCAAATTGTAACTAAAATCTTACAAGATTATAGTCAGTATTGGTCAAAAACTGATGTTCAAAACAGCGAATATACACCCACAAAGGAAAAAATCATCACAACTCAGCAAGGTACTGATTTAAAGTTTATTCAACAATTAGCGGAACGGAATAGTTTTATTTTTGAAATTAAACCCAGTAACACCCTAGGTAAAAATATTGTCTATTGGGGTGAGGAAAAACGTAATATAACGCCCTATCAACCTGCACTATCAATGAATATGGGCGCATTTACAAATGTAGACTCCATCTCATTCAGCTTCAATGCTCTAAACCCGACTGAACCTCAAGTAGAGATTGTTGATGATATTAACGGACAGCCGATTCCCGTTAAAATCCCCAGTTCACCCGGTCAAGCTTTAGCTAGTGAGCCAGCAAAAGCATTACGTCAAACTATACTACGCAGTACCAATAAACTTGACCTAATTCCAGCACAGCGATATGGCGAGTCGGTTTTGTCGCGTTTCCGTGAAAATGCGGTAACTGCTAGCGGAGAAGTGGATACTGTGCGCTATGGTCATATCTTGCAAGTACGTCAATTGGTAGGAGTAAGAGGCGTAGGCAAAAGTTATGGTGGCTACTACTACGTCAAACAAGTAACACACCGCATTAAGCGCGGGGAATATAAACAAAGCTTTACCCTGATTCGTGAGGGACGAGGTGCAACAACTCAGAGAGTAGAAGTATGAAGACACAAGAAGTTTCTGGTAATGGAAGTAGCAACAAACAAGATTCTCCTTTTTACGGTAAATACCGTGGGGTCGTTAGTGATAACAAAGACCCGTGGAAGATTGGTAGAGTGCGAGGCAAAGTAGAAGCTGTGTATGGCGATCGCGAAAGCGGTTGGGCGCTACCTAGTGTTCCTTATGCAGGGAAAGGTGTTGGGTTGTTCCTAATTCCTCCTGTCGGTGCTTTAGTTTGGATTGAATTTGAAAACGGAGACCCAAACTATCCTATCTGGACGGGGTGCTTTTGGGCAGATGACAAGGTAGGACCAGAGGTATTACCAGCTAAACCAGCTGAACCCGAAATGAAGGTACTCAAAACTGAGATTGGAACTATTGCAATTAACGATGCACGGGGTAAAGAAAGCATAACTATTGAAGCGAAAATAGGCAACCAAACCATGAAGATTGAGATGAATGCTTCGCAAATTGAAATCACCAATGGCACAGCCAGCATCCAGTTGCGGGGGAGGACAGTATCTATTAACAAGGATGGCTTGGAGGTAACATGAAGAAGTCTGTAATGAACATTGATTTTCCATATTCCTTTGACAGATGGGGTCGCACTGCTAGCACCAGCTATGAAAATCACATCCGCGACTTAATAGAGCAACTCCTATTTACCACTCCTGGGGAACGGGTTAACCGCCCTGATTTTGGCTGTGGCATATTGTCTTTAATATTTTCACCTAATAGCCCAGAACTAGCAACAGCAATGCATGTTACCATTGCAGCCGCTATTGAGCGCTGGTTAAGTGATTTGATTGACCTAAATACGCTGGATGTTAAGAGTGAAGATTCCAGTCTTTATATAACAGTGCAGTATAGAGTGCAAAGCACTGGTGAGCAACAGGAAGCAACTTTTAGGACGATGGTACCATGAACTACACTTGTCAAAATGAACAGCGGCGCCACGAAGTTCGCCGACAGGGGAAAAATGGGTTAGATTATTTGGAAGTTGGCGAGGACTTGCGATCGCGTAGCGGCTCCTTTGGAGCATCGCTTTACGTTTACTTTCTGGGAAAAGTACCGGAAAACCTCAAAAAGGAGAACGTGCTAATTGAAGGGGGTCAACGCATCCGTAATCTTCAAGTTACTAATATAGAAGTAGAGTGTCCCCAAGATGCCGAGCCTTACTTAAAAATTAATCTCAACCAACCAGGTGATTTTTCTACTTACACTTTACGCTTGGTTGTATTAGATGAACAAGGCAAACCAACAAAACATCCTGATTTGGACTTACGCTACGCTCAATTGCAATTTAAATTTCGTGGTAGTAGTTGTAGCAGCGATTTGGATTGCTTGCAACAGGAAACTTGTCCACCACCGCAACTAGTCGAACCAAATATCAACTACCTAGCAAAAGATTATGCTAGCTTTCGCCAGTTGATTTTAGACCGCCTATCTCTAATTATGCCGGACTGGCAAGAGCGCCATGTCCCTGATATCGGCATTACTATAGTAGAAATGTTAGCCTATGTTGGCGATTATTTAAGTTATTATCAGGATGCTGTTGCTACAGAAGCTTATTTAGAAACTGCCCGTCAACGAATTTCCGTCCGGCGCCATGCTCGTTTGGTTGATTATCCCATGCACGAAGGCTGTAATACCCGGACTTGGTTGTGGATAGAAACAAATTTTGATATTTCCCTGGACGACGAAAAAAACTTCTACTTCATTACTAGTTATCAAAACGCCCCGCCCCCTGGTACTATTCTCAAAGCTGAGGAACACCTAAAAGACCTTCCCCCCAACAGTTATGAAGTCTTTGAGCCTCTCACCCTAGCACCTATTCAGCTTTACGTTGCCCATAACCAGATATCTTTTTATACTTGGGGCGATGATTTCTGCTGCCTACCCTCTGGTTCCACAAAGGCTACGTTACTGGACGGGTTTTTATCTTACGTACAGGCAGAGGAATCGTCCAATTGCGAATGTGCAGAACCTCAACGTCAATTGCACCTAAACGTTGGAGACATCCTGATTTTTGAAGAAATTATTGGTCCTAAAACAGGTAATCCAGAAGATGCAGATATAACCCATCGCCATGCTATCCGTCTCACCAGTGTCAAACCAAGTGTTGACGAACTTTATAACCAGCCGATTCTAGAAATCGAATGGGCAAAAGAGGATGCGCTACCTTTTACACTTTGCATTTCAGCAATTATACCACCAGGCTGCGGTGTAGTTGAGAATATTAGCGTTGCTAGGGGCAATGTGATTTTAGCCGATTACGGTCGCACTATCGACGAAGAAGATTTGGGGATGGTGCTAGCAAAACAGGTGAGGCAAAAGTGTCTTGAATCAGGGGAACCTGTAGATATTGTAGTGGTACCGGAACTATTCCGTCCCATGTTGCAACAGACACCCTTAACTTTTAGTCAACCGCTTTCAAGAGAAAACCTCACTCAAGACCCAGCTTCCACTTTGTTAACTCAAGACCCCCGCCAAGCCCTACCCCAAATCAATTTGAACAGTAACTTAATAACATACGATACTGTCGAGAGTTACACATGGGCTGCCCAGCGCGACTTAATAGATAGCGCAAGTAAAGACAAACATTTTGTGGTTGAAATGGACAATGATGGAGAAGCTCACTTACGCTTTGGGGATGGTGAGTTGGGATTCCTTCCTGAGACCGGAACTCAGTTTAGTGCTACCTACCGAATTGGTAACGGTCTATCCAGTAATTTAGGCGCCGACGCAATTTCTTACATTGTCTTCCGTAATGTTACTTCTAACCAACTGAAGCTAACAGTACACCAGCCGTTACCAGCTAAAGGTGGAACACCGCCCGAACCCATATCCCAGGTAAAATTATTAGCACCGCGCGTGTTAGATAACAAGTTAGAGCGTGCGATTACTGCTGATGATTACGCTCAAATAGTGATGCAAGACTTTCCGACGAAAGTGCAACGCGCAACAGCTACATTGCGCTGGACTGGGAGTTTTTATGAGGTGTTAGTGGTTATCGACCCGTTTGAACGAGAAGAAGTTGAACACACATTACTTCAAGACATAACAGCACACCTAAATTTATACCGTCGTATCGGTCATGATGTGATAGTCAAGCAAGCAACCTACGTCCCATTGGACATTGCGATGAACGTGTGCGTCAAATCTGGCTATCTGCGCGGGCAGATAAAATCCGCATTACTTGATACTTTTAGTAACCGTATTTTTCCGGGTGGCCGTCGCGGGTTTTTCCATCCTGACAATCTTACCTTGGGTAAAGGAATAGCGCTGAGTCAACTAGTAGCAAGCGCCCATACGATTCCTGGTGTGGAAAGTGTCTCTTTGACAAAGCTAGAACGTCTTTTTGAAGGCGCTAATGGTGAGATTGAAGCAGGTTATCTCTCCATTAATTCTCTAGAAATCGCCCGACTTGACAATGACCCCAACTTCCCCGAAAACGGTAAATTTTCTCTGGATATACGAGGTGGAAGATGAAATTAAATTGTAATTGTAACTGTAACTGTCATTCTCAGCATAAATCAAACTGTGGCTGCTGTGAAGGTGTAGAAATTTTAACACCACTGAAGGTAGCAAACCCACCAGGCTTATATACTTTAGGGTATAGAGTAGGCACCCATGCCAGCTTTTTGGAGACGATGAAAGCGCGTCTGGGTGACAGCAGCTTTCCATCGCTCAAAAACTTGAAAATACGGGATGCTAATGACCCATCTATCGCCTTCTTAGATGCATGGGCGACTGTGGCTGATGTTTTAACATTTTATACTGAACGAATTGCCAATGAAGGTTATTTACGCACCGCTATTGAGCGTCGTTCTGTGGTGGAGTTAGGAAACTTAGTAAAATATGTGCCTAGTCCTGGTGTCAGCGCTAGCGTCTATCTAGCTTTTAGCCTTGAAGATGGCTATAACATAGAAATTCCTGCTGGTATTCGCACCCAAAGTGCAGCTACTTCTGATACACTACCACAATCATTTGAAACGTCTGAAAAACTGCAAGCGCGTGCAGAGTTGAACATTCTTAAACCTCGGATGACTCAACCGCAGCGGATTGATGCAACAAATGCCACAACAAATGACAAGCTTTATTTAGAAGGTATAAGGACGAACCTCAAAGCTAACGATTTACTTTTATTAATCATCATTGCCGATGGTAAACAGCAGCAAATTTGGCGCCGAGTTCAGACTATTGAGCCTCAGTCTGCTGAAAACCGCACCAAGGTCATACTACAGCCCTCAGTGCCTGCAATACAACAACCTCCCTCGTCGCCAATCCTAACTAAAGCCGAAAAAATTGAACAAGTCCTCAAACCACCATCACGACAACCAGCCAATGCTTTAGAATTGCAGCGTACGAACCAGCAAATCTATGACCCTAACCAGAATATTACACCGTGGTTGATTAGAACTTTAAAGGCTGCTGTAGGTGACACGATCTATGAAATTTTAACAGGTGATGGGAAAACTTCTAAGTCACAGCAAATTGAGACTCTAGATATCAATACTGGGACAACTTCTGAGTTACAGCTAATTGAGGCTTTAGGTATTAAAGCTGAACCCTTTGGACATAACGCCGGACTGAAAGCAGTTATTAATAACAGTGGGCAATTTGATAGTAGATTTGAAGAATGGCAAATTGCTGGTGTAGAAAATAACAAATTGCCACCAGAGTTGCAGAATGTTATAGCATTAGATGGACAGTATGACCAAATTACACCAGGAAGTTGGGTTGCAATTGAGCGCGCTGACAAAAATGAACTATGCATTTACGGCGTAGAAAAAGTTGAGAATATATCTAAAACAGACTATGGCTTCGTTGCCAGGGTAACGCAACTCACTTTAGATAAACCTTGGTTAAATGAAAATGATACATCTTTAGAGGTGCTGCGTAAAACGACGGTATATCTCCAAAGCGAAGTTCTCTCTTTGGTAGAAAAACCCATTGGCTTGGATGTTTCCAATAAGGCGAAAACATCTACCGAACATGACATCCGCGACCAAATGGAAATTGAACTGGATAATCTTTACGAAGGTTTACAGCCCGGTCGTTGGCTAATTATTTCTGGCGATCGCAGTGATATACCCAACATTGGCGGTGTCAGGGCTAGCGAAGTCGTCATGTTGTCAGGAGTCAGACAGGGTGTACGTCCTGATTTACCTAACGATAAACCCCACACCTTCCTCAGATTTGCTCAACCTCTAGCTTATTCTTACAAGCGTGACACTGTTACTATTTATGGTAATGTGGTAAAGGCTACTCATGGAGAAACCCGTACTGAAATACTTGGCAGTGGCGATGCATCTGTGGCAAACCAGCAATTTACGCTTTCTGCGCGACCCCTCACTTATCTACCAGCACTGACACCTACAGGTGTTACTAGCACTTTGGAGGTATATGTCAACGATGTCCGTTGGCATGAGGCGGAAAGTTTGGATCGCTTAAGCATAACAGACCGTTGCTTTATTACCCAAACTGACAATGACGGCAATGTAACTATTATCTTCGGTGATGGGAAAAATGGGGCTAGGTTACCCAATGGTATTGAAAATGTGAAAGCCGTCTACCGCACTGGTATTGGTCAAGCAGGTAATGTAGCAGCAGAACAAATCAAGCAGCTAGTGACACAACCACTGGGTTTAAAAGGTGTCATTAATCCTCTACCAGCAACAGGTGGTGCAGACAGAGAAAATCACGACCAAATACGTCGCAATGCACCTTCGGGAATGACATCCCTAAACCGTGCAGTTTCAGTTAAGGACTATGCAGACTTTGCTCGTTACTTTGGCGGAATTGACAAAGCCAGCGCTGTGCGTCTTTCAGATGGGGTTCGTCAAGTTCTTCATCTTACTATTGCTGGCGCCAACGATATCCCTATTGATAAAAACTCAGATTTATACCGTAACTTTATCCAAGCACTACAGAAGTTTGGCGACCCCTATCTCCCCGTGCAAGTAGATATACGGGAATTAATGTTGTTAATTATTAGCGTCGATGTGCGTATTTTACCAGATTATCAATGGGAATCGGTAGGATTGAAAATTCGGGCTGCCTTATTCGACACTTTCAGTTTTGAACGTCGAAAACTGGGTCAAGATGTGGAACTTAGCGAGGTCATCAGCACGATTCAACAAGTGGCTGGAGTCGATTATGTTGATGTGGATATTTTAGATAGCGCTTCGGAAACTGAAGCTAAACAACCAGAGCTTTTGAGAACAAAACTCGAAAACCTCGCCAAAGTAGGTATGCAATCGGGTGCAAAACAGCCATTACAACCAAAACAAAGAATCCATGTCAATTTAGCTTACGCCCATTCAGTGGATAGCGATAGCGCTGATAAGTTACCCTATGACCGCATTGAACCTGCTCAATTAGCGATTCTCAGCCCTCAAGTCGCGGACACGCTAATTCTTAAGGAATTAAAATTATGAAGAAATCACTCCTACGCCTTTACGAACTCTTACCAGCAATTTACCGCATCCGCGATGCAGAACAAGGTTATCCCCTCCAGGATTTGTTACGTGTCATTACTGAACAAGTAGACGTTGTTGAAGCAGACATCACTCAACTTTACGACAACTGGTTTATTGAGACATGCCTTGATTGGGTAGTACCATATATTGGTGACCTGATTGACTACCAAAGCGTCCCTAGCAAAATTTTAATTCCTCGACGCTCAGTAGCAAATACTATCCGGAATCGACGACGCAAGGGGACACTGGCACTGCTGGAATCGCTAGCTTATCAGGTTGCTGGTTGGCAAACACGAGTCGTAGAGTTCTATAAGTTACTCAGTTATACGCAGAATCTTAATTATCAAGGTTCCTCCAGTCAAACAGTGGATTTGCGCCAAGTCGATGCACTGGACAAATTGGATGGCCCATTTGAAGAATTAGCTCATGCAGTAGATATACGTAGAATTATTTCACAGTACGATATTGGAAAATACAATACTCATAGTGTTGGTCTCTTTGTTTGTCGGCTCAAAACCTACTCCGTTACTCGGACACCAGCCTATTGTTTAGAAGAAGTAAGTCCTAATTGCTACACCTTTAGCATTACAGCTAACGATATTCCTCTCTACAACCACCCGCAAAAGTCAGCAGACTCAACCCAAATTGTTCGGGAGTTGAACTTACCCATCCCCATCAGCAGAAAAGCTCTGAAGTCTCGCATGAGTGACTATTATGACCCAATTCCAGAGATATTTACCAAAAGTGTAGAAATTTGGTTGGGTAATGGGTCACAAGTACTACCAGTACCTCCAGAGAAAATAATTGTAGCTGACCTCAGCGATTGGAATTACCAACCTCCTAAAGACCATATAGCAGTTGACCCACAACTGGGTCGCATGGCTTTTCCCCTACGCCAATTGCCTAAAAATGGGGTTTGGGTTTCTTACTATTATGGCTTTAGTGCCGATATTGGCGGTGGCGAATATAACAGAAAATTGAAGAATCCGGAAGGAAATTTACTGCTTTTAGCTGAAGATATTCAAGACCCTGTAACACTGATAGCCAGATTGAAAGATAACTCTAGTTTATCCCAGTTTTTGCGATCGCAATTTTCCCCCAATACCGAAAAGCTATTAAATAATCACAACAGAGTTTATTCTCCCCAAGCAGCATTAATTAAGGCTGTGGTTGGTGAACTCAACCAACTGCTTTTGGGTGAAAGTCTTTATCAGGAACAAAGTTTTGCATCCATCAGGTTAGCTGAGAGAACTAGTTGGTTCGCACAGCAAAACCCCCAAGGTAAAGAACTAATTCGCCTCAATCGGTTGCTTATGGAAGCTGCTTTTCCTTATGAAATCAGGAGGCACCATGACTATAAAATTTATAAGGTTAGTCAAAATTCCAGAGAATGTCATCAAACCATTACCGAGGCAATTTTACAATGGCAGCAAGAGAAACCGCGTCATGCTGTAATCGAAATTCTTGATAGTGGTGTCTATGTAGAAGGGATTGACATTAATTTAGAGAGTAACCAGACCCTGCAATTGCGTGCAGCCAACGGTAAGCGCCCAGTTATTCGCATTTTAGACTTGAGGACTTCTTACAGAGATGCTTTAAATGTCACAGTCAAGCCAGGAAGTTGCTTCACCCTCGACGGGTTGCTGATTACTGGTCGGGGAGTCCATGTAGAAGGCGCCTCAACTAAATGTGACTATGCAATTCCTGCTCAACCAGCTAAAGTGATTATCCGTCACTGTACACTTGTACCAGGCTGGTCATTGCATTGCGATTGCGAAACTCGACGTTCAAATGAACCAAGTTTGGAGTTATTCAACACAGATGCACAGACCGTAATTGAACACAGTATTATAGGCTCTATTAAAGTCGATCAGGATGAGATTCACACAGACCCCTTACCTATACACATCTGCGATAGCATAATAGACGCTACCAGCCTTGAATGGCAAGCGATTGGAGCAGTAGGTGGCTCTACAGCCCATACCCGATTGACCATTGCACGGTGTACTGTATTTGGTCAGATTCACGTACATGCTATTGATTTGGCAGAAAACAGTATTTTCAACGGCAAGATATTTGTTAGCCGTCAACAACAAGGTTGTATGCGTTTTTCTTATGTAACACCCGACTCGCGCACGCCACGACGGTATAATTGTCAACCTGATTTAGTAGAACAGGCGGTTACAGAAGCAGCGCAACAGCAACAAGAGCGATCGCGCGTACAACCTCAGTTTCACAGCACACACTATGGCACACCTACCTACTGCCAGTTAGCAGATACCTGTGCTGAGGAAATCAAACACGGTGCCGATGATGAATCAGAAATGGGTGTTTTCCACAACCTGTATCAATACCAAAAAGCAGCTAACCTACGCACCCATTTGGATGAATATACACCAGCAGATATGCAAGTCGGGATTGTTTACATTAACTAATTCACATTAACTAATTTACATTAACTAGGAGAATATTATGCAAGGCGAATTTAGAGGCGATTTTACCCGTAACACCTACGATAAGAGCAAGCAGTTTCTACGGGTACTCATGCAGCAAGGGCGAGTCCAACTCGATGCTGACTGGAACGAACAGGTATCTATTTTATTAGACCGCATACAAACCTTAGCCAAGGATATAATTGGACTGCACGGTGGTTTAGAAGAAAATTGCGGCTTTGAGTTTATCGTTACTGAAGAACAGATTAATAACCTCAAGAATTTGAGTGACGATGAAAAAACAAAGTTAAAGAAACGACTGCTTTTTGAAGGTTTTCTGATTGGTAAAGGGAATTATTATGTAGAAGGCATACTTTGCGAAAATAACAATTACATACCCTTTGCCCAGCAACCACACTTTATCCCTGAGCTAAGTTTAGAAAGTCGTGAATTAAAAGAAAATCCTGGCAATTATCTCGTTTATCTAGACGTTTGGGAACGGCACATTACTTATATTGAAGATTACGATAAAGCTCGAATAGGTATTCGTGAAGTTGCTCTAGGTGGCGCCGATACCGCAACTCGTTCGAAGCTAATATGGCAAGTCAAACTGAAAACAATTGACAATGATTACAATATCAAAACGGTTGGGCAACAAGTCAGAAGAGATTATAATTATTTCCACAACTTGTTAGGTCAAAACCAATTGAAGTCAGGAAATGGCATGTTACGAGCTAGAGCAACAAAACCAGTGACTCCTAGCTCAAAAAAATCCTGTATCATGCCTTTTTATTACAAATTTCGTGGCACAGAAAATCAGCTTTACCGAGTAGAGATTTTTGATGTTTACCAAACTGGAGAGAATCAGAAATTGACATTTGTTTGGTCACGAGATAATAGTTCAGTTGTTTTTCCTATTGTAGCATTTTCAAGTAATGAGAGCTTGGGCTTAACCCTGACACTCGAACATTTAAAACGTGGTGATGATTTCAGCTTATCAGTAGGAGATTGGGTAGAAATTGTATATGATACTTCTGTACTTCATGATGCTCCTAGAGAACTATTAAAAGTTGAGAAAATTGACACCATAGAAAACCTAGTTATACTCCAAGGAGATGTAAATTTTGAGAGAATAGGCTCAGAACAAAGTCCTCTACTACGCCGATGGGATTCACATGAAATCTCTGTAGAACCGCAGAACCAAAAAGATGAATGGATTACACTAGAAGATGGCGTTGAGGTTCAATTTTCAGATGGCTTTTATCAGGTAAGCGATTATTGGCTGATTCCCGCGCGCACTGCCACTGGAGATATAGAATGGCCTAAAATCAAAGAAGGAAGTAAACTTGTACCAGAAGCTCAAAAGCCTCATGGAGTAGCTCATTATTATGCCCCACTTGCAATTATTTCACTTGCCCCAAATCAAGCAGAAGCTTATGATTGCCGAAATATCGCCAATCAGACTAAATTTGAATTGAACCGTGTTGTTAACGCTAGTTGGCATCATGACCAGGTGTTTGAAGTCAGCAGCGTAGGAGAACAGGGGGAGGGGGAAAGCACAACCCCAGACCAAATATTTGCTATTAAATCACAAGATTTAACAAATTTATTGACTCAATTAGGACTGGTGATTGAGTTCCAAAAACCAGTACAAGTAGATAGTCTGCACCAGCGCAGCGTATTGCTTTGGGCGCAAAAAATAAACGCATCAGGTGGCGTAGAAACTTATATTTTACCAATAAACATTGAACCAGTAGAGGTTAAAAAGAGAGAAGTAAAGTCTATTCGTTGGTTCATTGGCAATGAGGTAGTAAACGGCGAATTCAATTTAATTACAGAAGTGGAGAGTTTAAAAAATCAAGACTTTACTCCTGCTATTCGCTTAATTGTACCAAAGGATTGGTCTACAAAAGATATTTTTACCAAAAATAGTTTTTCTCAGTTGAAGGTAATACTACATGGTGATTTGATTTGGAATGAAGAAACCTTATTTGATAGTCCAAATTCAAATGAGACAAAGAAGCTTAACGACGGTATTGTTCCAGATAATTTACGCCAGCAATTTATAGAAAAAGGAATTGCACTTTCACAAAAAGCTCTTCTTTTTAAAGAAAAGGAGAACCTCAAATGGCGATTAATCGATAAGGAAAAGATGTACGTTATTAGGCAAGAAAATAACAAACTAATTATTAACATAGTTCATGCACTGGATGGCAACTATATTTGGCCTGGTGTACCCGATCTCCCTAGTGGAAATGGGTCAGGTGCCGGTGACTGGATTAGTGTTATAAACATCCAGGCCACAATATTTCCCAAATAGCACCAATCTACATTGATACCAAACATTAAACATCTCCAGAAAAGACGTAGAGACCGTATTAATCCATTCTTTACAAGCGTTTCAGGCAACGCATAATTAATTTCTGGAGATGTCTAATACACTTTACGTGAAATAACGTAGATAGGCTTATACTTTAATTAACTAAACACCATTAGGTAGGTCATTCACTTGTTGATATGAATACCTAAATCAAGACATCTATCTGAAGTCTTGAGAGATTTGTCATCAGGCAGGATGGTTTTTTTTGTAAGGCTTTTTCGGAAGTTATGTTTTGAAGCGAGACACAACACATCCTCCTAGCATCAAGGTTGCCATTGCTTATTTGATTTCTCGTAGAAAACAAACCACTGCTTTAGAGACTGACATAGCCAAATGAATGTTCCCAAGAATTTTTTTGATGTGGAAAAACCGTTGTTAATTTCGGCTATAACACAAATAAGTCAGTTTTCTGTTACTAAAGTCACTTGCGGTAACGCAACTAATTAGGAATAATTACAGTTTCATGTACTTTTTTTCCGGACAAGGCCATAAAAATCTGGAAAAATTGTCCATACCAATCCTACTATCGCTCACAAAATCACACGGATGAGACTTAGTTTCCTGTTAGCTAGCGTCGTCAGTATTGTAGTGTTATCTTCTCCAGTCAAAGCGGCTCGCTTGCAATCTTGGTATTTCGACCCCGTTCAAAATCAACTAGATATAACTACTGATTCTGGAGTACAACCAAAAGCTTTTTTAATCAATAACCCGATGAGACTTGTTATTGATTTGCCAGGAACAACGAATCTAAACGAAAATACAATCCGTAAAAATCTTGGCTCAGCAATTCGAGAGATTCGGCTTGGACAAGTAGACTCCCAGACAACCAGATTAGTTGTTGAATTAGCGCCTGGTTACACAGTTTCCCCAGAAAAATTATTGATTCAGGGAGATTCTTCCTCACATTGGATAGTAAAATTCTCCTCAATTGAGCGTGCAGCTATCGGTGATGCACAAGCGACAGTCGTAAATACCAGCGTTGGAGAAGAACAAATTCCCCTCCAAATCGGCGCTATTTCGACCTTTGCTGGAGTTGTCCCTTTAGGTAAAGAATTGTTGCAGCTCAGTTCTCCACTGAAAACACTGATGGCTCGCTACAGTTTTCTCTCACCAGGAATGTTTTTTCTAGATTTGGACACAGGCAACTATTTGGACTTCAATGGAGAGAAGGTATTTCCAGCTGCTAGCACCATTAAGTTTCCGATTTTGGTTGCTTTATTTCAGGAGGTTGATGCAGGCAGAGTCAAGCTGAATGAAACCTTAGTCGTGCGGCGTGACTTGAAGGCTGAAGCTGAAGGTTCTGGAGTCTTGCAATTCAAACCTGTGGGAACCAAGCTGAGTGTTTTAGATACTGCCATAAAAATGATTACTATCAGTGATAATACTGCCACTAATATGATTATTGACCGTTTAGGTGGTATGGCTAAGTTAAACGACCGATTTCGCAGTTGGGGACTGCAAAATACCGTGATTCGTCATCAGTTAGGCGACTTTAAGGGGACTAATACAACCAGTCCCAAAGATTTGGTCAGACTATCGGCGTTAGTTGCAAATAACAAGCTGCTTAGTAGTACAAGCCACTCCCAGGCTTTGGGAATCATGCGTCGCGTTGAGAACAAAAGACTATTACCAGCTGGTCTTGGTAAAGGTGCGGTCATTGCTCACAAAACAGGAACTCTTGGAGTTCTGCTTGGGGATGCGGGGATCATTGAGTTGCCATCTGGTAAGCGATATTTAGCAGGCATTTTGGTGAAAAGACCTTTTGGTGATACAAGAGCCAGAGACTTTATTAGTCAAGTTTCTAAGCTCGTTTATGCCTATCTAGACCAACCGAAAGTCACTAGTAGTGTATCTCAATAGAAGTTCTTGACAAAAAGTTTGTGGGTATAAGAGAAATATTGTTCTCCCTTATACCTAGCCAAACTTATAGCCTCTACGGCGCTTCTTGTGCCTGCACTTGGCATACTTTGAACAACAGCTTAAACAGGTTGTTCTGAAATACTCATTTGTTACAAGCTAAAATAAGGTTTATTTGTGTATAACTTATACTATTCTTTCAAGAAATAAGGTATAAAATTAACATTTATACTGCTTTTTCAGCTTCAGAATGAGTGATGAGTGCAAAGATTAGGCGGGCGTATTGATCTTCTAAATCTTACTATAGATATATTTATAAACTAGCTAGAGATAGATATTTTTTTACAAAAAAAGACTAGATAATACCCTTGTTTGTAGTGGCACATGATCCTTAAAAGTCTATTCATCATGGGTCTGCAAACCTTATTTATCTAGGATTTTTCATTTTAATATGGTAAATACTCCTCCATCGCTGTTTTCACAAGATCAATACAAGGTCGAAGATGTAGAGGCAGAAGTCTCAACCATTATAGAAACACCGCCATCAGACACAGAAATTGATCTAGAATTTCTTTATACCAGAGATATTGAATTTCGTCAGGAAACGATTTACTTTGTTGTTGTGGATCGCTTTCATGATGGCGATCCAGAAAACAGCGAAGGTTCTAACTCAGAACTGTATGACTCAACCAAACAAGATTGGGGCAAGTACTGGGGTGGTGACTTGCAAGGTGTTATCGATAAGTTAGACTATCTCAAAAGCATGGGAGTGACTGCAATTTGGTTAACTCCTTTGTTTGAACAAGTTGAAGACTTGTTTGTTGGCAGTGCTGCGATACATGGGTATTGGACAAAGGACTTTAAGCGGATTAATCCTCGCTTTATTGCAACAGATGAAAACCCTTCTTTAAACGAAACACAGGAAACAAGAAATACAACATTTGATAAATTACTTGATGAGCTGCACAAGCGCAAGATGAAGTTGGTGCTCGATATTGTTTGCAATCACAGTTCACCCGATTTCAGTGGAAGCAAAGGAGAATTGTATGATGATGGAGTCAAAATAGCTGACTTCAACGATGATGAGCAGCACTGGTATCATCACTATGGCGAAGTGAAAGACTGGGAAGACGAATGGCAAGTACAAAACTGTGAACTTTGTGGTCTTGCAACTTTTAACGAAAACAATACTGAATATCGCAATTATATCAAGTCAGCAATTAAGCAATGGCTAGACCGGGGTGTGGATGTACTGCGGGTAGACACTGTCAAACATATGCCCATCTGGTTTTGGCAGGAATTCACCGGTGATATGTACAATCACAAGCCAGATGTGTTCATTTTTGGTGAATGGATTTACAACCATCCCAATGATGAGCGTTCTGTTGACTATGCCAATAACTCTGGGATGACGCTTTTAGATTTTGGGCTGTGCGGAGCAATTCGGGAAGCGTTAGCACAAGGTGCGAAGACTGGATTTCATGTTGTTCAAGACATCTTTGATCAGGATTATCGCTACAACGGGGCAACAGAATTAATTACCTTCATTGACAACCACGATATGTCCCGTTTCCAATCGCTAAACCCAGATCCAGCGATGCTGAAAGTGGGAATTGTTCTGATTATGACCTGTCGTGGTATTCCTTGTATCTATTACGGTACAGAACAATATCTCCACGATGACACTGATGGAGGTAATGACCCCTATAACCGCCCAATGATGGAAAATTGGGATACGGATACGGAAATTTATCGCTGCATCAGGCTACTTTCTGGCTTACGGCGACTCAATCCAGCAATGTCGATGGGTAGCCAATGGAAAAAATATCTTACACCCGATGTTTACTGCTACGTACGTCGCTATCGTGAATCAGTGTGCTTCATAGCACTAAACAGAGGAGGAGAAGTCACGATACCAGAAGTGGAAACAGAACTGCCTGATGGAGAACACACTTGTGTGATAACTCGCAACAAGTATGAAGTTAAAGATGGTAAAATTTCTAACTTCCACCTTGAAGAGCGAGGCGCGATCGTCTTAAGCCGTCTTGGAGAACGGGTGAAAGGGGAAACTATTGTGCGAGTCCAACTCAATGGTGTGCGGACTCAACCAGGTGAAACAATTGTTGTTATTGGAGATTGTCCCGAATTAGGCAATTGGGATATAGGCAAAGCGTATCCTCTAGAATATATCAACACCAACACGTGGTTTGCCGAAATACCCTTTAACGAAAGTGCTGGTAAGCTCGTCAGCTATAAATATGCTATGTGGCGAGAAGGGAAATCGCCTCTGCGCGAAAATCTGATGAATCGTCGCTGGGTGATTGCAAAAGAAGGTACTGTAAAATGGCGTGATGTCTGGGCTTCTGGACCAGAATCTTAACAGTTAACAGTGAGTCCAGCGCTGCAGGCGGGTTTCCCGCCGTAGGTGACTGGCGAACCCGAAGGGTTAACAGTGATCAGTTATCAGTTAACTGATCACTGATACCATGTCTTGCAGTTTTGCCACCATTTCCGCACGAGCGGAAACTTCCAACTTGCGGAACATCCGTTTGAGCGCTTGCTTCACAGAATTTTGTGTGATCCATAGTTTTTCGCCAATTTCCCCATTGGTTAACCCCCGCGCTACCAACTCGGCAATTTCTAACTCTCGGGGAGTCAGACGACTGACTAACGGGGAAACAGATGTTTTTGGTTTTGCGCGTAAAGTTGCGAGTTTTGCGGAAACATGAAGGCATAAAGCACTCATGTCCGCGAGATCATTGACGTTAAAAGCTGGAGTTCCACTCGCACGAGCAAGATTAAGCGTTCCCACAAGACGACCATCACAAACAATTGGTCCACTCATCACGTGTTCATGATCATGGCGCGAGCAAAAATGCTTCCAGTCTCCTGTTGGTAACACCAATTGCTCGTGAGCTGGTGCATGACGTTCAACCACGTAGCGTCCAACCGGGTTGCTTTCCATACACACACCAGGAACATCCTGAACATCAATCTCTGTTAGCAACGGCTCATCCAACAGATGAATCCCCCAATGCTGCACGCCAAAATACTCAGCCACTGTATCTACCAGAGCTAGTCGTAATTCTTGCTCATTGCTCACAGAAGCTATTTCATGAAATACAGTTTGGAGAGACTTTTCCATAGGTGTACCCACTTGGGGTCTATGCGAAACTTAATAATTACTTCTATGCTAATAGCAGCAAAGGTAAAAAGCTAATATAACTGGTGATATATAGGAGAAACAATGACAGTAACACAAGTTTCTGCTCAAGAACTTTTTCGTGCTGCTTACGAAAACCGCTACACTTGGGAAACAAACTTCCCTGGCTACACCGCAGATGTAACTTATAAGCAAGACGACCAGGTGTTTACAGGTAAAATTCGTATCAATTCAAATCTCAAAGCGGAAGTTTTTGAGATAGAAGATGAGCAGGCAAAGCAAGTGATTCACAATCAAGCCTGGGAGATAGCGATTCACCGCATTCGTCGCTCCTTTGAACAAACCCACGGCGAGAACACATTTCGCTATGGTGCGACTGACGAAACTGGTGCGGTTGAAATTTTTCTAGGCGGAAAGTCCGAGGGGGATCACTACAAAGTCCGCAATAATGAGGTGAGCTTAGTCCACCGTCATATCCACAATGTTGTTGTGACGATTAACACCTTCAGCAGTCATGAGACCGGAGAAGGTTACCTGTCCCACCAATATGATTCTGTTTACCACGATCCAAAAACCGGTGAACAAAAGGGCGGAAGAAGCGAGTTTACAGATGAGTACGAAAAAGTTGGTGATTACTTTATTCTAAATCGCCGAGAAATTCGTACCCAGACAGCAGCACAACCATCTATTCAGGAAATTATCTTTTCTAACATTCAGTTGTTGGAACCTGTTGCTGCTTAAGTTTTTTGATAGGGCTAATATATGCAACGTGCATATATTAGCCTGTATTTTCATAGACTTATTTTTTACCAAGTTACTTATAAGTTTTACTTGGGTTCCATATAAATAATCTAAATCTAATACTATTTAGTTCTTCTTGTATTTTTAACCTCTGTTGTCCGACAGATAACTGGTGCAGACAGAACCACAAAAGCAATCAAAGCCAAATTAGTAAACATTGTTTAACCCCTGTTATGTTTTAAGTTGTTCTGGGTATAAGACTACAGATGATTCCGGCCAAGTTCCAGAAATTTCTGCTATTTAGGACACTTTTCAAACCTTCATATATAAACTACTTTTTTATCTACAGGTTGTATGATGTATGTCCCAATTTGAAACCGCCCTCGCCGCCTATCAAAGTTTCACAGACTCTTTCCAAAGTCTGATGATCAGTACCGTGAGTGCTGATAACACCCCCAATGCTAGCTATGCTCCTTTTGTGATAGATGAAAGTAAAAAGATTTACATTTATGTGAGTGGTCTTTCTACCCATACTCAAAATCTTCATGCTGTCCCCAAAGCAAGCGTATTATTTATTGATGATGAGTCTCAAACTAAACAAATTTTTACCCGTCGCCGTTTAACTTTTGACTGTACAGCTACCTTAGTAGAACGCGAGACTGAGTTGTGGAAGCAAATTGTAGATAGCTTTGAAGCGCGTTTTGGAGAAATGATTCAGATATTGCGCGATTTGCCAGACTTCCGTATTTTTCAGCTGACGCCAAGCAAAGGTCGCTTTGTCATCGGCTTTGGTGCTGCTTATGAAGTAGACCCGAATGACCTCAGCACCTTAACTCATGTTACTGGTGAAAGCAAAGGATAGCAAAGGAATAACAGCAATCAACCCAAATATGGTTTTGTAATTTGTGGTCGGTTTTCCTGTCAATAGGCATGAGGATTTAAACATTCAAAGCAAGTCGTAATAAAGCTAAAATAGTACCCTAAAGAAGGATTCCCAATTTGTGATTTTATGACTTCTGCTGCTCCAGTAAAAACTGAGTACGAGGCGATTATCGGTCTAGAAACCCATTGTCAACTCAGCACCAAAACCAAAATTTTCTCTTCTAGCTCTACGGCATTCGGTGCTGACCCCAATACTAACATTGACCCAGTTTGCATGGGTTTGCCCGGTGTCTTACCCGTACTGAATGAAAAAGTCCTAGAATATGCTGTTAAAGCAGGTTTAGCGCTGAATTGTCAAATCGCCAAATATAGCAAATTTGATCGCAAGCAATATTTCTATCCTGACTTACCCAAAAATTATCAAATTTCTCAGTATGACTTACCCATTGCTGAACATGGCTGGTTAGAAGTTGAATTGGTAGACGCTGACGGTAACCCTGTTCGCAAAAAGATTGGTATCACCCGCCTGCATATGGAAGAAGATGCAGGGAAATTGGTACACGCGGGAAGCGATCGCCTTTCCGGTTCCACCTACTCTCTGGTAGATTACAATCGTGCTGGCATACCTTTAGTAGAAATTGTTTCAGAACCAGATTTGCGTTCTGGACAAGAAGCCGCTGAGTACGCCCAAGAGTTGCGTCGAATCTTACTTTACCTGGGCGTCAGCGACGGGAATATGCAAGAAGGTTCTCTGCGTTGTGATGTTAATATTTCCGTGCGTCCTGTTGGACAAAAGGAATTTGGCACTAAAGTAGAAATCAAAAACATGAACTCGTTCAACGCCATCCAACGGGCGATTGAATACGAAATTGAACGGCAAACTACAGCAGTAGAAGCTGGCGAACGTATCATACAAGAAACTCGTCTGTGGGAAGAAGGTTCTCAACGCACAATTAGTATGCGGATTAAAGAAGGTTCTAGCGATTACCGCTACTTCCCCGAACCTGATTTAGCTCCCATCGAAGTTTCAGAAGAACAATTACAAGAGTGGCGCAGTCAACTTCCTGAACTCCCAGCCCTCAAACGCCATCATTATGAAAGCGAGTTGGGGCTGACTGCTTATGATGCGCGAGTGTTGACAGAAGAACGTCCAACGGCTGAGTATTTTGAAGCGGTTATTGCTGCTGGGGGAAATTCCAAAGCTGCTGCGAACTGGATTACTCAGGATGTCGCCGCCTATCTCAACAAAAATAAACTCAAGATCACCGAGATCGGCTTGACACCCACTAACTTGGCTGATGTGATCACTCGGATTGAGAAAGGGAAAATTAGCAATGCGATCGCCAAAGAAAAACTACCAAACTTGCTGAGTGGGACTTCTCCTGAAGAACTGTTTAAAGGCAAAGAACTCATCACTGATCCCAGCGTACTGGAATCTATTATTGATGAAGTCATGGCTGCCAATCCCAAAGAACTAGAAAAGTACCGCAACGGTAACACCAACCTCAAAGGCTTCTTTGTGGGACAAGTTCTGAAAAAAACCAACAAACTCGCAGAACCCAAACTCACAAACCAATTGGTGGAACAAAAGCTGAACGGCTAAACTCTGTAAAGACGTTGGGTTTAACGTCTCCATTTTTCCAGTAAGCCCCTGCTTAACAATTCTTTACAAAAAAAATCCTAAAAAATCAGGAAAAGGGGGTGACACCCCTCACCCTAAAAAGTGTATACTATGTTTAGTAGATGCACCCTGATGATCTGGAGAGCTACCCAAGTGGTTCTCCTTTTTTATTTCTTTATTTTGATTACGCCCGAAAGTGAGTCAGCAACTAGGGGTGTAAGGGAGTAAGGGCAACGCCTAGAGCGCGAGCGCGGCTCGACTGAGCGGAAGCTGAGCGGCGTCGAAGCTTCGCCGAACGTCCGAACGGTATAGGGGCTTGGTCATACAGCAATTTTTAGATACATAGGACTTACGCACGAGTGACGAAATAATAAGACTGTGAGATTGCGCACTCCTCGTCGCAATAACACAACTACATTTCCCTTGCGTAAGTCCTGATACATTTCAACTTCTAGCCACCCTTACGGGTATGCCTGCTTTCGGCTGACTGGCGTCGCGAAAAGCGAACTAACCACGAACAACTAGGCGATCGCCCATAACTTCAACATCTTTCACCTCCACTGGAAGTTTCTTCAATTCATTTGCAACTTGTTGGTTGAGGCGTTTTTCGTCAAGCCCAAAACGTTGATACATATCGGAGAGAGTCAAGCTGAGACTGCCCAACTTAACGCGGGTTGTCTCATCCAAGCTGATTTGTTTATTGTGCACTTTGGGTTTTCCTTCAACCTCTATGTATACGGGGCGATATTTTAAGATGGGCACAGTTGATAACAGTTTGGAAATCGCAACTTGTTCCTGGGATGGCAACTCGTTTAAGGGAATTGTTCTGAAATCTATCACAGCACCTGCAGAGATTTTGCCATCTTGAATTTGAGTATTTGTCTTAACAACTGCTTGAGCAAGCCGACTTTTATCAGTCGTTTGAGCAATTCCTGAAAGAATCAGCGTATTAACTTCATTCGCATCTAGTTGGACTTCACGTTTGGCATTTGCCCCTTTAAGATGGTCAGAAATTTTACTCAATACTTGCTGTTGTGATGGTTGAATCTGGGTTTCGTTTTGCTCTGTTTTGGCAGGTAGACTTGCTGTTGTCGATGGATTTGAGTACCAAGCAGGTAGCTGAGTTGCTTGTTGCCAAAAGAAGAATAAAACAGCACTACTACCAGCGATCGCACAACACAACACTAACAAAAGTCGCTTGAACATAACCAAATTCCAAGTCGATATTTTAAGTTTCATATTTTTTTATATACATTTTTCTCGACCATTAGGTCTAGGTTCAAAAAAATGTTTAAGCAAGCGTCAGAAGTCTCTAGTGGAAGATTTAAATAGCCCTGGTTACATTCATTTAACATAGGTTTTTTGTTTGGTGATTAGTTCACAATAAAGATATAAAACAATGCTCCCGTGGTTTTTATTTATGCTGCATCGTTTCACTAAACAGGGACTCATTTGCATTACTCAACCAAATCACGCTTGGCTTTCAGGTCAATTGGCACAAGTTTGGGGAAATGAAGACTTTGGTGACTTTGCTCCAAAAAAAGAAGTCTGTCTCGGTGCGGAACTACATGATATTGGTTGGCTGTTTTGGGAACAAGCACCGACGCTGAACCCGAAAACTGGCTACCCTCATAAATTTATGGAACTTCCAACGCGGGAGCATATAAATATCTGGTCTGGTGCTAGACAACTCGCACTTCCTCTGAGTAGGTATGTAGGACTCCTTGTCTCACTTCACGGAACAGGTTTGTATGAACGCTTTACAAGTTGGCAAAACTCAGCAACTTCCTCTCAAATTGTGCAGCAGTTTTTAGAGGGCGAATATGCCTTCCAAGAACAAATGATTACTTTTCTCAAAAATGACCAATATTATGCACCATACACAAAACCAGAAGTTATTCAGCGCAATAGAAAGCTGATAGCTATATGGGATGCACTATCTATCATTTTATGTCAAGAATTAGCTAATGGTAATGATGCAGATGTTTCTCACGTACCAACAATTGACGGTGAAACCACTGTCAAACTGACTTTAAAAGAGGTTAAAGACAACCATTATCAAGTCACAGTATCTCCTTGGCCTTTTCAATACAGTCAGGTAGAACTTGTTTATGAAGGACGACTTTTACAGGAGACTTTTAACGATGAAAAAGCGATGCGAGAAGCTTTGATGAGTGATTGTGCGGTGACTTTGAGCACGACTTTGCAACCAGAGTAGAAAGCTTTTTATATATAATTTGCTTGCTTGCCCATCTTGTCGCGATTATGTGGTTCTTGAAGAAACATTGGATCAGGACCAGATGGGATAATACCACCTGGATTGAGTGGAAACAAATTCCCGTAGTAGTCCCGCTTGACACTTTCTAAGTCGCAGGTGTCAGCAATACCTGTGATTTGATACAAGTCACGCAGGTAAGGTCCCAGGTTCTGATAGTCCTGAATTCTTTTGCGGTTACACTTAAAAAGCGCGTAGTAAACAGTATCGAAGCGGAATAACGTTGTAAACAAACGGACGTCTGCCAGTGTGACAGTCTCGCCACAAAGGTATCGACTGCCACTCAATGCTGTGTCAATTTCATCTAGAGTGGTGAACAGCTCATGATAAACTTGATCATAAGCTTCTTGTGTTTGGGCAAAGCCGCAACGATACACCCCGTTATTTACACTGGCGTAAATCCTTTCATTCCATTGGTCAATCTTTTCTTTGAGTTCCTGTGGGTAGAGATCTAGTGTGGGATTGTTTGCCAACTCGTTGAACTGTGAGTTGAGCATCACAATAATTTCTGCACTTTCGTTGTTAACAATCGTCCTTGTCTGGGAGTCCCATAACACTGGAACTGTAAAGCGTCCACCGTAACCAGGTTGTGCTAATTCATAAAGTTCGGCAAGCGTACGACAACCTTCGTATTCCTGATTAAACACCCAACCTCCTTCAATTGGAGAAGGTGACACAATTGTCAGCGATATTGCTTGTTCAAGTCCTTTGAGCGATCGCACAACAAGAGTACGATGTGCCCACGGACAACCTAGCCCTGCGATAAGATTATAGCGTCCTGTTGCTGGTTGATACAGATTGCCTTGGTCTGTCCCAACAGAGTTTCTAAATTCGCTACTTGGTCGAATATACTCGCCTGACTTGTTACGGGGAGCTAATTTCGACATCATCAAATGCCAAATAGTCGTCCAGACGAACTTTCCTAGCTTAATGATGAGCTTTGGTGGAAGTGACTTCTTACCCTTTTTTGTTTTGGTTTTTTTGTCTGCGACTGGTGAAAGGGTTTGTTGTGACATAAGACTAAGCCGCGTGTTGTACAGTTCATAAATTTAATGGTAGCGCTACATTTTTCACGCTTAGTTCCACAGGAGTTATTTTATCCCTGAGTTAGTTTCAAGGTTAGCGAATTATCCAAATTCTGGGAAACCTCACCCTGCCCTGTCGGGCATCCCTCACGCCAGGTGCTACAACGGGGGGGAACCCCGCAACGCACTGGCTCTCCTTATAAAGGAGAGGGAAAGATTTTAGCGCAGCTAAAAGTAAGGGTGGGGTCATCTGTCGCTAACATTTTTTGAATCTCGATTCAAAAAAACTTACCCTGGAAGGGTCTCTAGTTCCCCTCTCCTTAATAAGGAGAGGGGTGCCCGGAGGGCGGGGTGAGGTTTACCCTGAGCGGAGCCGAAGGGTTCTTCGTTTTTTATAAGTATTCATCCGAACATGATATTACTTACCGAAAAGCCCAACCCCGTAGTAGCATATTGCAGAGTTGCAACTGGGCAGATCAACCTTGACTCGATACGTTCCACTTCGAGCTGGAGTCACACCAACAACCGGAATGTCATCATCATCGGTATCAGCCGCTATGACTTGACCACGGTTATTATAAAGGGTAAGGTCTAAATCTCCACAATCTCCGTCGCATACACCAACGATGCCATATTCATGACCGGCACGCAGATTTATGGTTAAATAATCAGAGCCACCACTACGAATTGCATCGATCAAAGGTTCATGGGTTAGCTCATAGCCATTTAGACCAACACGAATTGCAGCTTGCATTAATTGCATCTTTACTTCCTCAATAAAAGTGTTAGCACTCGCGGGAGTAGGTGCAATAAAAAGCAAACCGGAGATGCCAGAGATAACAGCTGCAGCGCCTAAAAATTGAGCTTTGATATTCATAAATTAAGGTTTCTTTTGTGGTAATTTTGTACGGTATTTTCTGCACTTGAAATCAAGCACAAGGATTTTATAGAGACGGGTTTAATCACGTTTCTACAAGCGAATATGTATCTTGCACCTGTTGAAGTTCAAAAAGGCGAGACGACTAGTACACAAGATGTTTCTTAATTTGTGGGATGAGTTTATTGTTGGAACTATCTGTTGGTGTAATACCAAGTTGCGTTTTGTTGTAGTAGCGCTTTAGGGGAGATTGCTTCGCTCCACTACCCTTCGGGAAGCCGCCTTCGGCGTCTACGTTTCACTCGCAATGACATTTCACGTTTAATTAGATTGAGCTACTTATCCTTTTAACCCCTTCAATTACATCTACGAATTTACCTGTGTCCAAATACGCAATTTTGATTTTTTTTCGAGGAATTACCGGGAGATAAATCTGGAGTTAATTCGCAAAGATATTCTATCTTCTGACAAATCTAATTTTAGTGGATGAGGATTATTTTTTAATCGCTCATTGCCATCTATCCATAAAGGAAGCCACGAATATTTCTTCATCACTTGGTTAAGTGCATGAATTCTTTGTTGTGTCGGTGGATGACTGCTATTTTCTGTGTAGTCAGAGGGTAAACGAGAAAGCAAGTTAAAGACTCGCAAACCTCCATTTGGATCATAACCAGCTTTAATCATATAGGTGTAACCGATTTCGTCTGCTTGAAATTCATGCTGGCGACTTAATGCTTGTATGGTTCTATCAAATTCTTGTTTTTTATGAAGAATAATTTGTTGTTTAATGACATCTTTTGTAGCTGGATATATGGGAGTTTTAGATTTTCTCCGTTCTTGTGCAATCCAATTGTTATATTCTGACTGTGCTTGTTTGAGTAATTTTTCTTTTAAACTAGCTTCTGCTTCTTGTTGCAGTGCTAAATGGCGTTGTGTGTGGTGGGCTAATTCATGACTGATAATAAAAGCTAAAGCTGCATCATCACCGTGGATTTGATCTAACAAGCCTTTGTAGATAACTATTTTGTTTAATTCACCAGCGTATGCACTGAAATTATATTCATCAGTGATTTGAAAGCGCCAGGGGTGCTCATCAAGTCCATTAGCACGAATTACTTTTTCCGCTACGCTGTAAACCCATTTTAGATTATTATTTTTTTGTTGTACTCGTGCTGTGGAAGTTGATGAATTTGTAGTTGTTGAAAGTGATGGTGATGTATTTATGGCATGGGCGAAACCTGATGTGTTTAGGTTTAGTAAAACGCTGCTACTAAAACCTAATGTGGTAAAAAGGAATTTGCGAATGTATGAAGATGCCATAATCGTAAATGCTTATTTGCTTCGTTTGAATGCCTTTGATTATGTTTACGAAATGACAACTGTGTTATTACGCATTTTTGAATTTTTTCTCAATCCAGCAGGGGTTGCGGAAAAATAACGATAAAACGCAAGCGATACCTACGCTAAGCTATGCGATAAGTCGGAGGCTTGACGCTCCGCGTATCGCACTCTCCCCTAATCTTACAAACAGGCGAGTGCGTGAAGACGCACGCTGCGCGATCGCACTCCGTTGATGATTTACGATGTACAAGAGGAGGTTATTCGTCAATGGCTGTAGAAAAATATCGGCAATATATTCGACATCTTCTTTGCGAAAGGCAAAAGCGAGCTTCGATGTCACGAAATTACGAAGAGTACGAAGTACAAACAATTTTCGACGAACAGCAAGATCACTATCAATTACTTTATGTTGGGTGGCGTGGAAATAAACGCGATTTTGGCTGTATTTTACATCTCGATATTAAAGATGGGAGAATATGGATTCAACACGATGGCACAGAAGAAGGAATTGCCAATCGATTGGTTGAAATGGGAGTACCCAAGCAAGATATTATTTTGGCATTTCACGAACCTTATGTGCGTCAGTTTACCGGGTTTGGAACTTGAGAAAGAAAACTACGGGAAAGAATTAATATAGCTTCGCTAAAATAAAACCACTTGCTGTCACAATATGAACTATGACTTACACCCCACCCAAGCTTCTCACTTTCGAGCAATTTATCGTTGAGTATGGGGATAATCCGCGTTAATATAGATATTTAGTTGTTGTAAAGGTAAAATTACAAACTTAAGGTTGCTGTACTTCACAAGTAGTTAATCCCTTAGCTCTTTTTATAAACTTCTCATCAAAAGTATAAAAGTGTGTATGATTTTGACTATTGGCAAGGTGAAAAGCATCCGCAAAATCTAAGCCAGCTTCATGCCATTGCAGCGATTGAGCAACCACATTTGCGTTATTAAGATGAACATTTGGTAAGCCGAAAAGTTTTCTTAAAGCTTCACAAATCTCGACAGGTTTAAATTTATAGGCAAATCTAAGCACCCATTCAGTTTCGAGAAGACAGTATCAGGTATAAAAATATTCTGTGTTTGAAAAATTTCTAGACTCTTTTGGTATTGTAATTCATCATCTTGAGTCAAAAAACGCACAATTATATTAGTATCAACTGCCACCATGCCATGATTCCTCTATACCCTGACGGATAGCATCATCCATTTCTTCAAGAGTTTTTGGTATCCCTTGGTATTTTAAGCATCCAGCAACATCAGCCAATGTGGTTTCTAAAAAAGGTTTTTTTTGTTTCAGAAGAATTCCGTCACCCATATCAATTGCTATCAATTCCTGTCCCACTTCCCAGCCATGAGACTTTCGCAATGGTTCGGGAATCATTACTTGTCCTTCATTGGAGATTTTTGTGATTTCCATAATTGAGAGAAGGGAAAATATAATTATCCTGTTGAAATTATAGTATAAGAAGCACAGACACCTGGCGAATAGAATTCGCGGCTACACAGGCAAAGTCCGCCTGCGCGGACTAATTACAGCCTGCGAAGGCAGGCTTTGCTTGTATAGCCCCAGACTTCCAGTCTGTTAGCGAAGCGGCACGAAGTGCGGGAATTTTGCACATTTGGGATGCTGCCTATTTTTGAGCTAGTCGTGTAGGCGATCGCCTTTTTTTCAACTACACTCAAATACAGAGATTTGTTGAAATCATTTTGGGTTAGGCTATGGGCATTGATGAAATACTTAAAGCTTATCGGGAAGAAATTTTGAGAATTGCGGCTTTGTACGGAGCGTATAATGTCCGGGTGTTTGGTTCTGTGGCGAGAGGAGAAGCAAGACTAGACAGTGATGTAGATTTTCTGGTGGAACTTGAACCACAACGAACTTTGCTAGATCAAATTGCTTTGATGCAGTCCTTGGAAGAATTGCTAGGACGTAAAGTGGATCTAACTGAACCAGAAACTCTACATGAGTTGATTAGAGATAAAGTGTTGCGGGAAGCTGTGGTGTTGTGAGAGATGATCGGCTGTACTTGAGCAACATCTTTGAATGTATCGATCGCATAGAGTCTTATACTCGTGATGGCAAAGAGGTATTTTTGCAAACCACAATAATTCAAGATGCGGTAATTATAAATTTTGAAATTATTGGGGAAGCTACGAAGCGGTTATCTCCCGAAATCAGAGCAGTTTACCCAGATGTACCTTGGCAGCAAGTAGCTGGTTTTAGAGATGTACTGATTCATGATTATTTGAAGGTGAATTTAAATCGAGTTTGGGGCGTGATTGAGCAGAATTTGCCCCAACTAAAGGTAACTATTGAGGCGATTTTGCAAGAATTGGGGAAGTAATATCAAGTCCGGATGATCACTTGTCATTGCGAGCGGAGCGCTAGCGTAGCGTGGCAATCTCAAACCCCTGCGATTGCTGAGTCCCAAGGGGACACGCTGCGCGTTCGCTCTTAGCGTGCGCTTTGCGCTTACGCTTCATTTCATTACGTATGCCCTCCGGGCACGCTACGCTAACGCAATGACAAAATAATGTTTTTACACATTTGGGATGCTTCCCTGTCAAACCTGTGATGGATGGGTTGATTGCAACAGCAAGTTTCAGAGTTGCAGATGCTCTGTATACTCGTATTTTGCACATGGTGGGGGAGGTGAATCACCTCAACGCTTGATATCGTCACACAAACGCCTATCTTCTGCGCCATCGGGGTTATTTTGCAGGTAGCCTCGTATCAAGCCACACCCCCGCACCAGCAAATTATCTAAATCAAAATTCCACAAAATTACTGTACCGTCATAAGATCCAGAAGCAAGGGTTTTGCCATCTGGGCTAAAGCTGACGCTTGTAACAGAGTTTGTATGCCCAATAAGTGTTTGAATTTCCCTACTATTGTTAATATCCCACAATTTCACCGTATTGTCCCATGATGCAGAAGCAAGGGTTTTGCCATCTGGGCTAAAGCTGACGCTTGTAACAGAGTTTGTATGCCCCTTAAGGGTTTGAATTTCCCTACTATTGTTAATATCCCACAATTTCACCGTATTGTCCTGTGATGCAGAAGCAAGGGTTTTGCCATCTGGGCTAAAGCTAACGCTTGTAACATAGTCTGTATGCCCCTTAAGGGTTTGAATTTCTCTACCAGTGTTAACATCCCACAGTTTCACCGTATTGTCCTGTGATGCAGAAGCAAGGGTTTTGCCATCTGGGCTAAAGCTGACGCTGTAAACAGAGTATGTATGCCCATAAAGGGTTTTAATTTCTCTACCACTGTTGATATTCCACAATTTCACCGTTTTGTCCTGTGATGCAGAAGCAAGGGTTTTGCCATCTGGGCTAAAGCTGACGCTGTAAACAGAGTATGTATGCCCAATAAGTGTTTTAATTTCTCTACCACTGTTGATATTCCACAATTTCACCGTTTTGTCCTGTGATGCAGAAGCAAGGGTTTTGCCATCTGGGCTAAAGCTGACGCTTGTAACAGAGTTTGTATGCCCAATAAGTGTTTTAATTTCTCTACCACTGTTGATATTCCACAGTTTTACCGTTTTGCCCCAAGATGCGGAAGCAAGGGTTTTGCCATCTGGGCTAAAGCTGACGCTTGTAACAGAGGTTGTATGCCCAATAAGTGTTTTAATTTCTCTACCACTGTTGATATTCCACAGTTTTACCGTTTTGTCATCAGGTCCAGAATCAACGCTTTTGCCATCTGGGCTAATGCTGCTGCTGCTAGCAGAGAATATATCCCCAATAAGTGTTTCAATTTCTCTACCACTGTTGATATTCCACAGTTTCACCGTATTGTCAAATGATGCAGAAGCAAGGGTTTTGCCATCTGGGCTAAAGCTGACGCTTTTAACATCAGATGTATGCCCAAAAAGTGTTTTAATTTCGCTACCACTGTTGATATCCCACAGTTTCACCGTTTTGTCATCAGATCCGGAAGCAAGGGTTTTGCCATCTGGGCTAAAGCTGACGCTGCTAACAGAGGATGTATGCCCGTTAAGGGTTTTAATTTCTCTACCACTGTTGATATTCCACAGTTTCACCGTTGTGTCATAAGATACGGAAGCAAGGGTTTTGCCATCTGGGCTAAAGCTGACGCTGTTAACAGAGGATGTATGCCCAATAAGTGTTTTAATTTCTCTACCACTGTTGATATTCCACAGTTTTACCGTTTTGTCCCAAGATACGGAAGCAAGGGTTTTGCCATCTGGGCTAAAGCTGACGCTTTTAACATCAGATGTATGCCTAAGGGTCTTAACTTCCTGACCACTGTCTTTATCCCACAGTTTCACCGTTTTGTCCTGTGATGCAGAAGCAAGGGTTTTGCCATCTGGGCTAAAGCTGACACTGAAAACATAGGATGTATGCCCATTAAGGGTTTTAATTTCTCTACCACTGTTTACATCCCACAGTTTCACCGTTTTGTCACGTGATGCGGAAGCAAGGGTTTTGCCATCTGGGCTAAAGCTGACGCTTGTAACAGAGTGTGTATGGCCGTTAAGGGTCTTAACTTCCTGACCAGTGTTAACATCCCACAGTTTCACCGTTTTGTCATAAGATGCAGAAGCAAGAGTTTTGCCATCTGGGCTAAAGCTGACGCTGTTAACAGAGAATGTATGCTTTTTAAGGGTTTTAACGTTAAACCGATATACTACCTCTTGCAATGTAGATATAGCCTGTATTCGATTTTCTGCTGTTATCCAAGGGTTCCAAAAACTTTTGAGTAGTTTTCCAGCTTTGATAACTTCTGTTAACGCCTCCTCTTGGCGATATTGTTGAAAATCTTTGTCTGAACTTAAACTTAATTGACTCACTTGGGAATTAATTCTGCGAATTTCACTCACCGCAGCAAATCCCGAAATCACCAGCAAAGCACAAACCAACCCAGCAATCACACTCAGTAGCAACCGTTGTTTCTGCTTCCTCTCCCTCTCCCGCAACGCCACACTCTTCTCAATAAACCATCGCTGCGCCTGACGAACTTCCCCACCCCGTTGCTGTAACCATTCCTGTGCCACCGTCAAAGGCACACCCCGCAACAGAGCACCATCATCTTTTTTACTATCCACCCATTGCTGCAACGCTACCTTCAACCCTTCCTGCCAAACACGAAACTTGCGGTTTTCCTGCATCCATCCCCGCAACCGTTCCCAATGGCGAATCAACGCCTCATGCACAACTTCCACTGTTTCTTCAAAAGTCAACTCGTTGCGGTTCGTCACCACCAAACGCTCATCCGCTAAGTGTGTTACCAAATCCCAGTTATCCCCCACCTCATCACTCGTCGCCAACTTCCGGGTATCTTCTGTACCTTCTCCCGGTTGCACCAACTGAATAAACACCCGTTGCGCTTTTTCTTGTTGTTCTTCACTCAACGAATCATAAATCTCCTCGGCGTAATTAGCCAGTGCTTTCTCAACTCCTCCGATCTTCTCATACGCATGATGCGTCAACTTCCCTGAATGCTGTTGCTTCCACAACTGAGTCAGGGTAAACTCCAACAAAGGTAAACGTCCATCTCCATCTTGGATATCATTAATTATTGTGTTGGTTAAACCGAATTCTAACTCAAAGCCTAACTGAGTTGCAGGCAGTGCGATCGCTCGTTCTAATTCTTCACGGTTCATCCGCACCAGTAGTTCCGGTTGATAATTCTGCAACGCTTTGCCAAATGGTTCGTAATCATCCAGCGCCTTGCTAAAAAAGTCTGCCCGCAAAGTAAGCACCAGAGTAAATAACGGTGCATTGTTCACCGCTTGCAGCAAACCATCTAAGAAAATTTTGCGTTCCGATGCATCCGCGCAAAGGGTATAAATTTCTTCAAATTGATCGCCAACAAGCAACAGTCGGCGCGGGGAGTCGGGAGATAGAGTTTGGATGCGTTCGATAGTTGTTTGCAGAGTTGACGTATCTTTTCGCAGTTGGAGTTCTAGTTTAGCTTCTTTTAAGTGGCGATCGTCGCCATCCTCCAAGTTAAACGCCACCGCCAACGCCATAGCTAACGACTCAAAAGGATTTTTCAAAGGACGAAACGAGAGAATCAGCCAACTATTAACAGTATCCTGACGCAACTGAGGAATTAAACCAGCAAATACCAACGATGACTTGCCGCTTCCAGAAGCACCAACCACAGCAACTAACGGCTTGCTGTTAACTGCGGATACAAGCTGCAAAGCAGCCTTTTCTCTGCCAAAAAAATACTGGGCATTCGCTTCCCCAAACGCCGCTAATCCTTGATAGGGACAAAAAGAAATTATCCCCAAACTTTGCCAAGTTGGTGGTATTTCAGTCTGATTTTGAACAATAACAGGAAGCCAACTCGCGCAAGGATATGTCTTCTCAAGTGAGCGTAATTGTTCTCGCGCATTCCGAACAGAAATATATAGAGATTTGCCACCTGTAAAGTGTTGGAGAAAAAACTTCAAAAACTCCTGCGCTACTTTATCAGGTACAGGTTCCCGCATGACAATCACTTGGGGAATATTCAGTTGTTCTAATTCATAAGCAATACCCAAACCATCACAAGAATTGAACAACGCTACTTGCAATCGTCTTTCTATGGCTATTTGCAAAGCATCCCTCAATTCAGCCATTGTCAAACTATCATGACTGTTAAGAAAGATTCGTCCTTGTGTACCCTCAGTTCGAGAATGTCCAGAAAAAAACAGAATATCCCAACCGATCTTATCTTGCAGATGCTGATTTAAATCCTTTCTTGATGGTTCTTTGAGTAAGACAATTTCCGCCTCACCGCAATATGTTTCAAGCTCTTGTTTATCAGCTTCCACATTAATGTTCGTGCTGTCACCCAGAATAATTATTGGACTTTGGACAAAAAAATGTGTTCGCGAATAAGGTACGCGAATAATAAAAGAATATAAACTTTTCTACCTCAGCCTTGCTCGTATGCTGAGTCAAACAACTGTATAACCAGAAAAATTACGC
>NZ_JABXYX010000261.1 GCF_017982655.1 Brasilonema sp. CT11
TAAAATTCTGGTTAAGAACTTTGAACGAACCCTGGCTGGTGCTACGGCCAAACTCAACCTCTGCTTCATCAGGTTAATGATTAAGAGGCTTGCAGCCTCTTGTTAGATGTCAAATGGGTTCTATAAGTGAGATCTGCCCTGGAGGGGCGATGGCTTCGCAGATCCCTAGATGCACACAGATAAACAATATGTTGACTCTCGTTCGCTCTAGATAGTGTAGCCTTAGCAATAGTTACCTTTTCTCTATAATTTAAACTTAAGCGATACCTGCTGCTCAGTCCTTCCGAACTTCTCACACCCATGACAACAACCACAGACTTCCTCAGTCACCTTAACCCCAGTCAACGTCGCGCTGTTGAACATCACTGCGGTCCCTTGCTCGTTGTTGCTGGTGCGGGTTCCGGCAAAACACGAGCGCTGACTTATCGCATTGCTAATCTTATTTTGCAACATCGTGTCGATCCAGAAAATATCCTGGCGGTAACCTTCACCAACAAAGCCGCACGGGAAATGAAAGAACGTATTCAAAAATTATTTGCCGATCGCCTAGCAATAACAGAATACAACGAGCGGTTTGATTTGCTGCCAGAATACGACCAAACTAAGCTCAAGTCGAAAGTCTGGAAAAATTACATCAAAGATATGTGGTGCGGTACTTTCCACAGTCTGCTTTCTCGCGTTCTCCGCTTTGACATCGACAAATACCAAGACGAAAAAGGACGCCAATGGACGCGGAATTTTTCCATCTTTGACGAGTCCGACGCCCAAAGCCTGGTGAAAGAAATCGTCACCAAACAACTTAATCTGGACAATAAAAAGTTTGAACCTCGTTCTGTGCGCTACGCCATTAGTAACGCCAAAAACCAAGGCTTATCGCCCAAAGACTTTGAGAGAGAACAACCCAATTATCGCGGACGGGTGATTGCAGAAGTTTACAATCACTATCAAAGCCGACTTGCACAGAACAACGCCCTCGATTTTGATGATCTTATTCTCGTTCCTGTAAAATTGTTTCAGCAGAACGAGCAAGTCTTAGGTTATTGGCATAATAAATTTCGCCATATCCTGGTAGATGAATATCAGGATACCAACCGCACTCAATACGAACTCATCCGTCTTTTGACGACGAATAACGAAACCAAAAAGACTGATTGGGACTGGACAAATCGTTCCACTTTCGTGGTAGGTGATGCAGATCAATCGATTTACTCATTTAGAATGGCAGACTTCACCATCTTGTTGGACTTTCAACAAGATTTTGGCGATGGTTTACCAGACGACGATACCCGCACGATGGTGAAGTTGGAAGAGAATTATCGCTCTTGTGAAAATATTCTACAAGCAGCAAACCAACTGATTGAAAACAACACCCAACGTATTGATAAAATCCTCAAAGCAACAAGAGGTGCAGGTGAAGAGATTTTTTCTTACAAAGCAGATGATGAAATTGCAGAAGCAGATTTTGTGATTAACCAAATTCGCTCTTTGGCAAATCAGCATCCAGAGATAAATTGGGGAAGTTTTGCCATACTTTATCGTACCAACGCTCAGTCTCGACCGTTTGAAGAATTATTGGTGCGATTAGGAATTCCCTACACAGTTGTCGGAGGGATAAAGTTTTACGATCGCAAAGAAATTAAAGATGTCCTGGCTTACTTGCGGGCGATCGCCAACCCAGCTGATACACTCAGTTTATTGCGAGTGATCAATACTCCTCGGCGCGGAATTGGTAAAGCTACCATCGACGCACTCGTAAACGCTGCTCAAGAATTAGGCACTACCCTGTGGGAAATACTGATTGATGAGACATCAGTAAATACATTGGCAGGACGTTCTGCCAAAGCTGTTAATGGCTTTGCCCAGATGATTCGTCATTTACAAGAACAAATAGAGACGGTTCCAGTTTCCGAACTTGTGCAAGGAGTGTTGGAAAACTCTGGCTACATCAAAGACTTGCAAACTCAGAGTACAGATGAAGCAGAAGACAGGTTGCAAAACGTCCAAGAATTATTCAACGCTGTGCTGCAATTTCAAGAAGAGAACGAAGATGTGAACCTACAAGCCTTCCTCGCCAGTACCGCCCTCAGTTCTGATTTGGATAACTTAAAAGAAGGAGAAACAGCAGTTTCACTGTTAACTTTACACGCCTCCAAGGGGCTGGAGTTTCCTGTTGTGTTCTTGGTGGGGATGGAACAAGGACTATTTCCTAACTACCGTTCAATGAATGATCCAGCAGCATTGGAAGAAGAACGTCGGTTGTGCTACGTCGGGATTACTCGCGCCCAAGAACGATTGTATATAACCCACGCCCGTGAACGCCGTCTTTACGGTTCTCGGGAACCAGCGATGCGATCGCAATTTCTCGATGAATTACCCGAAGAATTACTAATGACTCGACAAAAAAGCAGTGTTGCTTATACAAAAGGTACTGGTGGTAGCACAGCCCAACGTACAACCAAACGAAACCAAGACACTACTGCTAGTTGGCAAGTCGGCGAAAAAGTTCTGCACAAAACTTTTGGTATTGGAGAAATTACTCACATTTTTGGTTCGGGAAATAAAGTTTCTTTGGCAATTAAATTTGATAGTTTGGGGCAAAAAATTATCGATCCAAGAGTTGCACAGTTGCAACGGGTGGAGTGTTGACATTCCCCGCTTTCAAGTCGGGGATTATTAGTTTCCTGATCGGAATTTAGGGGCTTGCGCCTTCTAATTTCTGGTCATGATTTAAAATCATGGTAAAACCCGTGTGAGGAGAAATGGCAGCTAAAGACATATTTCACGCTGCTGTTAGACAAGCGTTGATAAAAGAACAGTGGGTGATTACAGCTGACCCACTTGTCATCAAAATTAATAAAGTAAAGCTAGAAATTGATTTGGCAGCAGAAAAAATCTTTGCTGCTGAGAAAGCGGGACGAAAGATAGCAGTCGAAGTTAAAAGCTTTGTTAGTAGTTCAGTGATTTTTGACTTTCATCTGGCTTTGGGTCAATTTTTGAACTATCGACTGGCTCTACAGATGAAAGAACCCGATAGAATAATTTATTTGGCAGTGCCACTCGATACTTTTAACTCTTTCTTTCAAGAGATATTTGTTCAAGCAGCTGTAAAGCTTTATCAACTCAAGCTTGTTATCTATGATGCAAATAAGGAGGAGATTGTTGAATGGAGAGAATAGAATTTTATCGTCAATATATCAGAAATTTATTAACTAAAGAAGCAGCGTTAGATGAGGGAAATTATAATGTTGAATCTCAGCTAGTTTTTGATACTGAACATGACCATTATCAGTTAATAGATATAGGTTGGGAAGGGTTGACACGTATTTATAACTGTTTCATTCATATAGATATTAAAAATGGCAAAATATGGATTCAGCACAATATGACAGATGTTGATTTAGCCGATAAACTTGTGGATATGGGAGTTCCAAAAGAAGATATTGTGTTAGGGTTACATCCACCTTATAAGCGTCCTTATACTGGGTACGGTGTGGCGTGAAAAGTTGAAGAAACATAGCGTTAAGACTATTGCGCTATTAAATAACCAAAAATGCTGGTTTTGATGTAGGCGGTTTCACTCATGTGGGACAATCTATTCTTGAGTCAACATTATTAAGCGATCGCTACAGGAAGCTCCCAAATTCAATCAACAAAACAATCCAAAATCTGAAATCAGATGACCAACCCTCAAACAGAATTTGATTCACCTTGGAAAGACATTTTACAACTATATTTTGAAGAATTCATGTTGTTCTTTTTTCCTGAAGCACATGGGGAAATAGACTGGACACGAAAACCGGAATTTTTAGATAAAGAGTTACAGCAAGTTATTCGAGATGCGGAACTGGGGAAGCGACTGGTTGATAAATTGGTAAAAATTTATCGGCTTGGTGGCGAGGAATCTTGGATACTTGTACATGTTGAGGTACAAGCCCAAGAAGAATTTGATTTTTCTCGACGGATGTATAGTTTTGGACTTTGGACAAAAAAATGTGTTCGCGAATAAGGTACGCGAATAATAAAAGAATATAAACTTTTCTACCTCAGCCTTGCTCGTATGCTGAGTCAAACAACTGTATAACCAGAAAAATTACG
>NZ_JABXYX010000005.1:0-112912 GCF_017982655.1 Brasilonema sp. CT11
CATCTTCCCCACCTCCCCCGAAAATTGCCACAGCTCCTCAACCCAGAGCTGTTCCTAACATTACACCTATAAAATCACAGGAACCAATTGACCAACTTGAACAAGGAGTACGGTTTGATGTTGTCCCTAACTCACAAGCACCAATTAGCCGAAATGAAGCGCTTACCTATCAGCATGAGCTAGAGAATCTTATTGGTAGAGTCGAAAGTGCCAATTTAGCAGCACTCGCTCTTTCTGAAAAGAGTAACAATCCAGCCTTAGCAAAGACGCAACAGGCACAGGTGGCATCAACAAGACCTGGGGCAACATTTCCTAGCACAGAACAAGCTTTAGATGCTGCTCGTGAAGTTGTGAAAAATTTGCCGGAATTGATTGCACAAAAAAACTACGCTCAGGCGCGTCAGCAATGGTTGATCGCAAGAGCGAATTTGTGGAACCAATTTCCTCTCAATAAAAGGTTGGCTCAACCAGAAATCAGGGCAATGTGGCTTGACCGAGGAACGATTATCCGTGCGGGAAGCGAGCAGAGACTGGCTGAGATTTTTGATCGCATAGCGCAAGCCGGAATTAATACCATATTTTTTGAAACGGTTAATGCTGGCTACACCATTTATCCCAGCAACATTACACCCCAGCAAAACCCTTTGGTTAGAGGTTGGGATCCACTGGCATCTGCTGTTAAGTTAGCTCATGAACGAGGTATAGAATTACACGCTTGGGTTTGGGCTTTTGCTGCTGGCAATGAACGTCACAATCGACTCCTCAATATAAATCCTAATTACCCAGGGCCAGTCCTTGCGGCTCATCCTGATTGGGCAGGTTACGATAATCGCGGTCAAATGATTCCTTCTGGACAGACTAAACCATTCTTTGACCCAGCAAATCCTCAAGTACGGCAGTATTTGCTCAGCTTGTACGAGGAAATTGTCAGTCGCTATGACGTGGATGGTTTACAACTAGACTACATTCGCTATCCCTTCCAAGATCCAAGCGCTAACCGGACTTACGGTTATGGGAAGGCGGCTAGAGAGCAATTTCAACAACTGACTGGCACAGACCCAGCGAAGATTTCTCCAAGGCAACAGCAACTATGGCAAAAATGGACAGAATTTCGTACTCAACAAATTGATAGCTTTGTTGCTCAAGTGTCACAACAACTGCGACAAAAGCGACCTAACTTGATTTTGTCGGCTGCTGTATTTCCCCTTCCAGAACAAGAACGCATTCAAAAGCTGCAGCAGCATTGGGAAGTTTGGGCAAGGCGCGGCGATATTGATTTAATTGTGCCTATGACTTATGCCCAAGATACCCCGCGCTTTGAGCGACTGGCACAACCTTGGATAACAACTGCTACACAACTAGGTTCTTCGCTGCTGGTGCCAGGAATTCGCCTACTTTCTTTACAAACAGTTGGAGCATTCGATCAAATTCAGCTAGTTAGAGACTTGCCTGTTGCTGGTTATGCTCTGTTTGCTGCACAAAATTTCACCAATGACCTTAACCAAGTCTTTAATAATACTCAAGGTAGCCCTCAACGCACACAAAAAGAACCCATTCCCCACCGCCAACCTTTTCAAACTGCTTGGGTCCGTTACACTACTTTACAACGTGAGTGGAAATTCGCACAGCAAAATAATCAGCTGCGAATAACTTCCACAACGCTTTCAACTCTTAACTCCCAAGCGGAAGTTGTGCAAAGTGCTTTAAATCAGCTGGCTACTAACCCAGATAACACTAAATTGGCAACAGCGAGAACGTCGCTTTTAAGGTTACAGTCTCAATTTAGAGAGTTGATGCGTCTACAAGCGTTGGAAAATCCATATCAAGTCAGAGTTTGGGAAAATCGTCTTGCCACGATAGAGAAGTTGTTACGTTACGGAGAACGGGTACAGTTGCACCGCTTTCGGAGTTAAGGTGGGCATTGCAATCCCCACCGTAACTTGAAAATAAAGAGTGAAGCGCGCAGTGTTAACGTTAGCTCCGGCCCCTAAAAGGGGCTAGTAGACGCCCTGGTCGCCGTAGGCTGGGAGGGAGTGAGCGGACCAAAGAGTAAAAATCCTTTCCCCCAGCATCAGATGCTCCCTGCTCAGAGCTCCCTCACTCGAGCGCTAATGATAAATCTTTAACCGAACACAATATGAAGCGTATTGGTTAATAAGCGAAGCAGTGCGCTGGCTCGTCTTTGTTAATCGATATTGAGTGTAAAAATAGTGTAAAAAAATACTTGTTTGCGAAAATATACGCAAGAAAATACCGATAGACAAGGTAAAAATGAAATTACACCAGGACTTACGCACGAACAACGTAACTATAGTCCACAGCGACGTTCGGGAAGCATAAGCCATATGCGCCAAGCGTGTGCGAGTGCGACAAGTGTGTCTGTTTTGGTGAGTTCTTTCCTGTTCAATACATCACTTAATAGATAGAAAACAATTCTGTGCTATTAGATTCTTGCAAACATTTATGCACACCTTTGCTCAATTTATTTCACTGCCATCATTAGATTCTGCAATTGACTTTTTTCCCCTAACTGTTGCACCCGAAACACTTCTATCAGATGTCATAGCTCTGATGAAGAAGCATGAACCGCAAGCAAGGTGTGTGTTGATAGTTGAGAATTTGCAGATAGTAGGGTGGTTTACAGAGCATGAAGCTTTACACCTTCTATTCTCAGACGTCAACCTACAGACTGCCAAGGTGTCTGAAGTCATGAGGACTTCTATACCCACCCTAAAATATTCTGAGATTCCTTGTGTAGTATTTATACTGTCATTTTTACGCCAATATAATTTATTTTGTGTACCACTCATTGGTGAGCAAGGTCAACTCGTTGGCTTATGCACTTATGAAAGTATTTGTCAAGCCTTACAACAAGCACAAGACATTATATCGAGTCCGTCTTATGGCTGCATGTTTGCCAGCAGCGAAGATATTACCGAGCAAAAAAGAACTACTGAGACATTACCTGAGAGTGAGGAGGAATTCCGCAAACTGGCAAACGAGTTACCAATACTCATGTGGATGAGTAATGCTAATAATTTGAATACATTTGTCAACCAATGCACCGTAGAATTTACAGGACGCGCTTTAGAAGAGTTACTAGGTGAAGGTTGGCTAGAAGGAATTCATCCTGAAGATAAACAGCATTGTTTTGATACATACCTACCAGCATTCAAAAATCATCAACGTTTCCACTATGTTTGTCGTTATTTGCGTGCTGATGGAGAGTATCGTTCGCTGATCAACATAGGCGTTCCAAGGTTTGAATCTGATGGTAGCTTTGTTGGTTACATTGGCTGCTGTATAGATATTACTGAACGTGTAGAGGCAGAAGTAGCATTACAACAAGTACAAGCAGAACTAGAAACGCGAGTTGAGGAGCGAACAAGGGCTGTCAAACAAATGAATCGGCAGCTGATTTTTGAAATGACTGATCGTGTGCATGCAGAAGAGCAACTGCGCCAATCGCAGCAAATGTTGCAGTTGATCATGGACAACATCCCCCAAGGTATTTTCTGGAAAAATACAGCTTCTGTTTACTTAGGTTGTAATCGCATCTTTGCCAAAATGTTTGGTTTTGAGAGAGCAGAAAATGTTGTGGGCAAGACTGACTACGATTTCGTGGTTAACGAAGAGGAGGCAGATTTTTACTGTGAATCTGACCTCAAAGTGATGCAGACTGATACGCCCGAATATCATATTATCTTTTCCCGCATCCAAAAGGATGGTAAACAAGTTTGGCTACAGGCAAGTAAAATCCCACTTCACGATCATGAAGGCAATGTCATGGGGGTTCTTGGCACTTTTGAAGACATTACTGAGCGCAAACAAGCAGAAGAAAGTTTACAACTGCGCGATCGCGCGATCGCAGCTAGCAGTAATGGCATCATCATTGCTGATGTTACAATGCCAGACTCGCCGATCATATATGCTAACTCAGCATTGGAGGAAATCACTGGTTATTCAGTAGAGGAGGTGATTGGGAAAAATTACAGTTTTCTCCACGGCTATGATATCTATCAACCGGGTATGACCGAGTTACACGATGCCATTGCGCAAGGAAAAAGTTGCACCGTAGTTTTACGTAACTACCGCAAAGATGGTACACTATTCTGGAATCAGGTCAGTATTTCTCCGGTTTATGACAATCATGGTCAATTTACTCATTACATTAGTATTCAAAGTGATATCACGGAACGCAAGCAGGCAGAGGTGGCGCTCTTAGTTTCACAAGAGCGGTTGCAATACTTACTTTCTTCTAGTCCTGGTGTGATTTATAGCAGCAAAATCGAGAGCGACTATAGCATTACGTTTATGAGCGCAAACGTTATCGCGACACTTGGGTATGAAGCACATAAATTTACTGCTGATTCCAGCTTTTGGGCTAGTCATATTCACTCAGAAGACTTACACCAGGTGTTTGTAGCGCTCTCGAAACTTCTTGAGCAAGGGCACAATAGTCACGAGTATCGGTTTTTGCACAAGAATGGTACATATCGCTGGATGTACGATCAAGCAAAGCTGGTACGGGATGACGCTGGTGAACCATTGGAAATTGTCGGTTACTGGCTGGACATCACAGAACGTAAGCAGCTAGAAGAGGAATTAAAAGCTTCGCTGTATAAAGAAAAAGAACTCAATGAACTGAAATCTCGCTTTGTCTCAATGACTTCCCATGAATTTCGTACGCCGCTGAGCACTATTCTTTCCTCATCAGAGTTGTTAGAACACTACCGCCATAAATGGACTGAGGAAAAACAACTGTCTCACCTGCATCGCATTCAAACTTCTGTCAAGCGTATGACTGAGATGTTAAACAATGTCTTAGTGATTGGGAAAGTGGAGGCAGGAAAATTAGATTTTAAACCCGTGCCCTTTGATTTAGTTGAATACTGCCATTATCTAGTGGAAGAATTACAACTGAATGTTAATAATCAACATGCAATCAACTTTAGTAGTCAATCTGATTCCATGCCATGCTGTATGGATGAAAAATTGCTAGGGCATATTCTGGGTAATTTACTCTCGAATGCAATTAAGTATTCTCCAACTGGTACTACTGTCAGATTTTCCCTGACGTTTGATAATGCTCTAGCAGTCTTTGTGATTCAAGACCAAGGAATAGGTATTCCACTAGCAGACTTACCTCACCTATTTGAGTCTTTTCACAGAGCGACAAACGTAGGTAACATCCAAGGTACGGGGTTAGGACTAGCAATTGTAAAAAACTGCGTGGAAACCCATCATGGTGAAATTACGGTAAAAAGTGAAATTGGGCTGGGAACTCTATTTACTGTAACTCTGCCGTTAAACAATTACATTCCATCAGAGACAAGCCATGACCAAAATTTTAGTCATTGAAGACGAAAAACTAGTACGAGAAAACATTATAGATTTATTAGCTGCAGAAGATTATGATACTATTGCTGCTCCTAATGGACGCGTTGGATTAGATTTAGCAGTTTCTCAAACTCCTGATTTGATTTTATGCGACTTAATGATGCCAGAAGTTGATGGTTATGGTGTCTTGACAAGATTACGTGAAAAACCAGTCACAGCAAGTATTCCATTTATTTTTCTGACAGCAAAATCTGCTAGAACTGACTTTCGCCAAGGAATGGATTTAGGTGCTGATGACTATCTTACAAAACCATTTACTCGGACTGAACTATTAAATGCGATCGCAAGCCGCTTAACCAAGCAAGCAACTTTGGCAAAGCAAGTCTCTACCAAATTTGACGTCCAGACTTTCTCTCCCAAACAACAGATGATAGAAATGTTTTTGCGTCGTGCTATAGAACGGGAGGAGTTTGAGCAATTTATGGTTTACTACCAACCTATAGTCGATATTGATTCTGGCCGAATTATCGGTGCTGAAAGTTTATTACGTTGGCAGCATCCAGAATTAGGAATGGTTACTCCCACAGAATTGATTCCTTTAGCAGAATCGACTGGTTTAATTATCCCTATTAGTGATTGGGTATTAAAAAATGTTTGTCAACAAATGAAACTCTGGCATAATCAAGGATTCACAGACTTGCGCATAGCTGTTAACATATCAGCGAATCAATTAAAGCAACCTAACTTTACTGAAAAAATAATTCATCTTTTATTTGTCAATAACTTAGTCCCAGATTGTTTAGTTTTAGAGTTAACAGAAAATATAATTATGCCAGATATCAATCAAGCAATTTCTACTATGAATGAAATTCATTCTTATGGAGTAAAAATTGCTATTGATGATTTTGGAGCCGGATATACTTCTTTAATTTATTTGAAGCAATTACCCATTCACACTTTAAAAATTGATCGATACTTTATTCAATGTATTGCCAATGATTTACAGAAAGCAATCATTACTACAGCATTGATTCAAATGGCACATAATCTTAACCTTCATATAGTTGCCGAAGGTGTGGAAACGGAACAGGAACTTGCTTTTTTGCGTCAACATAAATGTGATGCAATACAAGGGTTTTTCTTTAGCCACCCATTACCAGCAACAGAGTTTGAAAAAATATTAGTTGCTAAAAAACGGTTAAATATGTCAAAAGTCTAATATTTTTTAGTCAACGTAAATGACGAATTATTAATTATCAATTATCAATTGTCGCTATAAATGAGCGTTTCGGAAAAATTAACAATTGATAATTGACAATTGATATTTTGACGATTAATATCAATGGACCACGAAACAAAACGTAATCGTAATCGATAGCCAATAAAATCAAAATCTAAAAATTTTAAATAATTAAGTTTTTTTGAATATGTATAAAATTTTGGTCATAGAAGATGAGACAAGTGTCAGACAGAATCTTTTGGAATTACTAATTTATGAGGATTTTGATGTTATTGCTGCAGAAAATGGTCAGCTTGGTGTGAAGTTAGCTCAAAAGGAAATTCCCGACTTGATTATTTGTGACGTGATGATGCCAGAACTAGATGGTTATGGCGTTTTAAAAACGTTACGTCAACAATCTACAACAGCAACGATTCCGTTGATTTTTTTAACCGCTAAAACTGAGAAAACTTACTTACGCCAAGGGATGGAATTAGGAGCTGATGACTATTTAACAAAGCCTTTTACCCGCGCAGAACTAATTGCTGCTATTTCCTCCCGATTAAAAAAACAACTTGCCATTCGTCAGCAGTCACAAAGAAGGCTGGATGATTTGCGTAGTAGTATTACCATGTCTCTTCCTCACGAAATGAGAACACCACTAAATGGTATTTTAGGTTTTTCAGAACTTTTAATGAAAGAAGCCGATAACCTTTCTCGGCATGAAATTTTTGAGATGGCAGAAGGTCTTCATAAGTCGGGAAAACGCTTACACAGGTTAGTTCAGAATTTTTTATTGTACACAGAACTCGAAATGATAGCAACAGATCCAAAACGAATGAAAAACTTGCAAAGCCATAAAACTGTTTTTCCTTCAATGGCGTTGCAAAAATTAATTACTGAAAAAGCTCAACAAGTGGGACGTTATACAGATTTCCAAGTCAATTTACAAAACCCTTGTTATGTACAAATTTGCGAAACAAGACTTTCTAAAATTATTGAAGAACTAATTGATAATGCCTTTAAGTTTTCAATATCAGGAACACAAGTTTATCTAACAAGTACTTCAGTTAGTAATCAACTGATGATCTCACTGACCAACTACGGACGAGGTATGACAGCGGCTCAAATTGCTGAATTGGGAGCATACCGACAATTTGAGCGCCAACTCTATGAACAACAAGGCTCAGGTTTGGGTTTAATAATTGCTAAACGTATAGTTGAGTTATACGGAGGGGAACTTTGTATTCACAGTAAGCTAGGAGAAAAAACAGTTATGCAAGTCGTGCTTCCATGTATTTGAGCCGACTCATGCAAAAATCTCTTGAGTCTTACTTCTAAAAGCGCAGCGCAATCTTACCAAAATGCGCGCCACTTTCCATATACTCTAACGCCTGTCGCGCTTCCTCAAAGGGGAATACTCGATCAACAATCGGTTTGATACCATGTAAAGCAATTGCCTTGTTCATTGCCTCAAACATAGCGCGACTACCTACGTAGATGCCTTGTACAGTTATCCCTTTGTGCAAAATCGATGCTGTGCTGACATCTGCACTGAGTCCAGAAAGTACTCCAATCAAACTGATATGTCCGCCGTAGCGTACAGCGCGTAGGGATTTATTCAAGGTTCCTGCACCACCAACCTCAATGATGCGGTCAACACCCACCTGATTTGTTAGTTGCCAAGCTTTCTCATCCCAATTTGGTGTAGTTTTGTAATTGATAAGTTCAGATGCTCCAAGTTCCTTTAATTTCTCTAACTTCAGGTCGCTGCTAGAAGTGGCAATAACTTCCACCCCCATGATCTTGCCAAACTGCAACGCAAATAAAGACACTCCTCCTGTACCTTGTATGAGAATAGTATCGCCAGCTTTCAGTTTGCCATCTGTTGTTAGGGCATTCCAAGCCGTTACTGCAGCACAAGGTAAAGATGCTGCTTCCTCGTCAGAAAGATGTTCTGGAACATGAACAACGCCATTTTCATCAAGCGTCACGTACTCAGCCAAGATACCATCAATGGCTCCTCCTAACGCTGATTTTGATTTGTCTGCCCAAAAGTCTCCTTCTAACCAGGTTTGCATGAAAATGCCAGCCACGCGATCGCCTACTTTGACTCTAGTTACTCCATCGCCAACAGCAACGACTTCCCCCACACCATCAGAAAGTGGAATAAACGGTAGCTTTTGCTTAGAACCATATGCTCCTTTGACTGTCAACAAGTCCCGATAGTTGAGTGAAGCAGCACGCATCTTGAGGAGGACTTGTCCTGCTTTTGGTTGTGGTTCTGGTTTTTCAACCAGTGTCAATGCGTCCAAACCTTCTTTAGACTGAACTTCCCAAACTTTCATTGCTGTTTCCTATTACTTTTTTCTACTGCTTTGTGATCACAAATTGGTGCAATTCTGCCTTGTATTAGTATGACTCTAGCGAGTGGTTGCAAGCCAACAACACACCGTCCAGTCATAATGGTCGTAAAGGTGCCGATATTATTGACACTGATTTTTTTTGAAATCCAAGCACACAATATTGATGGGTTGTCAAAAAAACTTGATTATTCGCCCTTTGTGCAACCTATAAGCTCTTTGCAATAGCAGAAATTACTATGTCTTTGTCATCTTCACAAGAACAACGTTTCTCCTCCCTCTGGCGTCAAGTGATTAGCCATGCTCTAATCGCTGTCTTGAGTGTAGGGTTAACTTTGACGACTTTATGGGCATTTCCCAATTTACAAATTTTTAAGGAGTCATCTCTACCCAGTGCTACCGCACCTATAACTTCCACAGTCGAAACAACCCCATCTCCAATAGCAGCCGATCAAGAAATTGCCATCCGCAGTTTCGTTGGTGCTGCGATCAATCGAGTCGGATCTGCAGTTGTACGAATTGATACAGAGCGTACAATCACAATGCGTGCGCCTAATTCGTATCTTAGTGATCCTTTTTTCCGTGATTTTTTTGGTAATGATTTCTCTGCTATGCCTCAAGAGTATCACCAACGCGGAGAAGGATCTGGTTTTATTATTGACCCGAATGGCATGATTCTCACTAATGCTCATGTTGTCAGTGGTGCTGATTCTGTCACTGTCACCCTCAAGGATGGACGCAAGTTAAAAGGAGAGGTGAAAGGGGTGGATGAACCTTCAGATTTGGCTGTTGTCAAAATTAATGGGAAAGATTTGCCAATAGCTCCCCTTGGTAACTCCCAAGATTTGAAAGTGGGTGATTGGGCGATCGCAGTCGGCAACCCGTTAGGATTAGATAACACGGTCACTTTGGGTATTATCAGCACGTTGAATCGCTCCAGCGCTCAGGTTGGCATCCCAGATAAACGCTTGGACTTTATCCAAACTGATGCTGCGATCAATCCTGGTAATTCTGGCGGTCCCTTGCTAAATGAACAAGGTGAAGTTATTGGCATCAATACAGCAATTCGTGCTGATGCTCAAGGAATTGGGTTTGCGATTCCCATCGACAAAGCTAAAGTTATTAAAGATGCTTTGGTTCGTGGTGAAAAAATCCCACATCCTTACATTGGCGTTCGGATGATGACTCTTACACCAGAATTGGCAAAACAATCAAACGGTGATCCCAATACAGCGATAACTTTACCACAAATCAGTGGTGTATTGGTGATACAAGTGATACCTAATAGTCCTGCTGCTACTGCTGGTGTGCGTCGAGGAGATGTCATTACCCAAGTTGGTGAACAAGCGATAACGACTGCTGAACAGTTGCAAGACTTGGTAGAACAGAGTCGAATCAATCAACCTTTACAAATTAAAATACAACGGGGTGAACAAACTCAACAGTTGAGCGTTCGACCAGGTGAACTTGGAGAAACTTCTGAGTCTTAAATCAGTGAACAGTTCGACAAGCTCAGTGCATCGCAGTTATAGAGTGAGTCCAGTGCTGCAGGAGGGTTTCCCTCCGTAGGCATCTGGCGAACCCGATAGCCGTAAGGCGTGGCGTTAGCCATAGAGTGAACAGTTATCAAAATAATCAGCTTTTTTAACTGATAACTGATAACTGATAACTGTTCACTGACTACGACTGTGGAACCCACACAGAAACGGAACCAGCGCTGCATCGAAAATCAGCCCAGCCCTCATCATTTGTTGTGATAGGTTCGCTGATATGTTCGGTGATGTCAATGTAAGTGCTGTTGGGTTGCCCAACTTCCATCCACTTAGTCCCCTCTTCCCCATTACTCAGAACAACTGCCATACCGCCAGGATGTTCTTCATCTCCTAAGCGTGTCCAGCCCATTGTATTAGGGTGATCGAAATAATCGTATTGGTCGCCATAGGCATAGGTTTGACGAGCATGCAGAAATTTATCAATTAACCATTGATGACTATCAAGCCAAATCTCATGCTCGTTGCCATCTGTGCCCGTATCCTTGTAATTAGCACCATAGTAATCCGCATAGAAGATACAGGGATAACCATCACTTCGCAGTAGAATCAACGCATAAGCTAACGGTTTAAACCAGCTTTCCACTACAGACTCCAACGACTGCAAGGGTTGAGAATCGTGATTCTCTACTAAGGTGACGGCTAAAGCAGGTTGCTGTTGCACCAAGGTGTTATCAAATATCTGCCGCATGTCGTACTCATTGCCTTGTTTGCTGGCTGCGCTAAAGTTATAGTGCAATGGGGCATCAAACAACAACACATCGCCACCCGTAACCTCAATGAAATGGTGTAGCGCTTCAATTTCATAAGACCAATACTCACCCACAGCAAAGAGATTGCGCTTCGCATGTTGACGACAGTGATTCAACCATTCTGGGAAAAAGCCAGCCCTTACGTGTTTAACAGCATCAAAGCGAAATCCATCCACCATAGCGGTGTCTATAAACCATTCCCCCCAGCGGTTGAGTTCGTCGCGAACTTCTGGATGTTCCATATCCAGATCGCATCCCATCAGATAGTCAAAAGCGCCTTTTTCTAGGTCAACCTGTTCGTCAAATTGTTTATCTTTAAACAGGTAAACTGCATTCTCACCTTCGTTGTATACGTTGTAATCAACTGCGTCGAAGTGCCACCAGTGCCATTCCAGATCGGAGTATTTGCCCTTTCGACCTGGGAAGGTAAAGTGAGTCCACACTTTTATGGTTTGCATCTCACCGATTGCCTCGTGGCGATTGTCTGGATTGTAGGGAGTTGCTTCCACCTCTTCAGCTTCGTCTGCACCTAATTTGTGGTTGAGAACAACATCAGCATACACTCGAATGCCAGCATCTCTTGCTGCCTTGACAGCAGCGATATACTCGTCTTTTGTGCCGTACTTTGTCCGAACTGAGCCTTTCTGGTCAAACTCGCCCAGATCATACATATCGTAGACCCCGTAGCCGACATCGTAGCCACCCCCTGTTCCTTTGTAAGCTGGGGGTAACCAAACAGATGTAACACCTACATCAGCTAACTCTTTGACTCTATCCTTTAACTCATTCCAAAGATTACCATCTGGAGGGATATACCAATGGAAGTATTGCATCATGACACCATTGAGTTGAGCCATATGTATCCTTGTAGTAAAATCTACGATAATCTTTTATTTTCGACAAAAAGACTATACCTGAAGTTTTCTTTGATATGTATCTCCAAATAGAAATAAAAATCTACTCAAAAACTGCAATTAACTATTGTTTTCTTCTGCGGATGACAGTTCTTGAGCCAAGTTTTTCTGGAGTGCTTCCAATACCGCGATCGGATCAGCAGGTTCCTGCATCAATTGGGCTTCGGAATCATGACGATTTATCACATCAGGCAAATCGGTACGGAGTTCTTCTAATAGAGAAATAATCTTGGCAATTTTTTGCTCGGAGAGTAAGTTAAGCTGTAGCATCAGTTGCGCCCGCTGTTCGGCAAAGTTTTCTTGGCGAGTTTGTCGCACCAGCACTCCAGTTGAAATCACCAATGCAGCTGCATCTAAACCTTGATTTGACCAGCTAAACGGGGGCAGGTTGAATGGCAAAAAGCGATCAAAAAAACTACCAAAAATCCACAAAGTCAGTATGACTAGCAAACTATAGAGAAATGTTGTTCGCCCAAAGAATGTAGCGATCGCTTCTAGTATCCGCTGGTGGGCGGGAATGTCTCGAACTTCCTGGGTATGAAGTAAACTAACCGCTTCAATATTTTTTGTAATCGGATCTGGTAATGGAGCTGTAAAAACTTGATTTCGAGAAGTTTTCTGTTTGAGTTTGTTCGCACCTGAACTAAATTGTTTATTGGCTGTGTCGTCTGTGTTGTGCCCCATGCCGCAACTCCTGAATCTAGATGTTACTCGATTATTGCTTATCTTCTGATGCCGTCGGCAAATGGATATTAAGAGGCTGAAAAGCCTATTATACGCTGATGACAGCAGTTTTTATTTAACTGAAAACTGGTAAAATCGCACTTTGGAATGGTGAAAGTTTTAGAACATCTGATCTAAGTTTAAGGAGCCGTGCATCATTGTTGAAATGTTTACCATGAAATCTCTGCGTTACTTGCTGCTTTTTCTCCTACTGACTACAGCAGCAGCCTGTAACCAGACTCGTGCTTCCCAAGAAGAAGTGACACCCGAATCTTCATCATCTGCCCAACTGGCACAGAGTTCTACACAACTGAAAAACGGTATTCGTACAGAACCATTGTCACCAACACCTATCCGGATTAATGTTGCTGATTTACCAAAACCCTACGCCACTGATAGCGCCTCAAAGTCACCTGAAGTAGTACCAATTCCAGAAAACCCGACTCTGCGTGTCCCTCCTGGGTTTGTAGTCAATGTTTTTGCTGATGGTTTGGATGCTCCTCGCTGGTTAGCTTTAACTCCCAACGGTGATGTTTTGGTAACTGAAACTAAGCAAAATCGTATTCGTTTACTGCGTGATACCAACGGTGATGGCGTGGCTGATGTCAAACAAACCTTTGCAAGTCAAGCCAACGGACTAAATAGACCTTTTGGTATGGCTTTTGCTGGTAATTCCTTCTTTTTGGGCAACACTGATGCAGTCTTACGGTTTCCCTACACTAAAAATCAGCAGCAAATCACTGGTTCTGGCACAAAAATCGCCAGCCTGCCTGCTAGCGGATACAATAATCACTGGACGCGTAACGTTGTTGTGTCACCCGATGGTAAAAAGCTATATGTTTCGATTGGTTCGGGAACTAACGCAGACGAAGAACCTTTGCCACGGGCTTCAGTACAGGTGATGAACTTAGATGGTTCCCAGCAGCAGACTTTTGCCTCTGGCTTACGTAACCCAGTTGGTCTGGATTTTCAGCCTGTGACTAAGGAACTTTACGCCACTGTTAATGAACGTGATGGTATTGGCGATGAGTTGGTACCAGATTACTTGACACGCATTCAGCAGGGAGAATTCTATGGTTGGCCTTATGCTTACCTAACAGCTAAAAACCTCGATCCACGTCAAAAGACGGGTGATGCTAGCAAACGACCTGATTTAGCAAGTCGTACTCGTACTCCAGATGTGCTATTTCAATCACACTCAGCCGCACTGGGGTTGCAGTTTTATGACGGTAAGACATTCCCGGAAAAATATCGTAATGGTGCTTTTGTTGCCTTTCGTGGTTCTTGGAATCGCGATCGCGGCACTGGATATAAAATTGCTTTTGTCCCATTTAACACCAATGGACGCCCGCAAGGTTACTATGAAGACTTTCTGACTGGATTTCTTCTAAATCCTTCTGTACCTACAACTTGGGGACGTCCTGTAGGTTTACTCGTTTTGCCAGATGGTAGTCTTTTAGTCACAGAAGAAGCAAATAACCGTATTTATCGGATTCAATATAGAGGAAGTTGAGAGAAGAAAAGTCAAAGGTAAAAAATTCTTTTGACTTTTGACTTGTTAAAACCATCCTTCTTGTTCAAGAGTTTCAATCAACTGAAGTCCACGGGGATCACCAACTCCCAAAAGGGAGGCTTTAGCGTCTTCACGCACTCCCAAGTCTTGGTCTTCGGCAAAGGCTTGAATCAGTGCATCAATGGCAGTAGCATAAACGACGTTAGAAGGCAGTTCGCGACAAAGTTGTCCAATTGTCCAAGCGCAATTGCTGCGTACTGGTGCTACAGGATCTTGTACCAAAGCTGAAATCAAGGGGGGCATTGCTTTGACAACAGCCTCATATCCCACATCTGCCATTTGTGCCAAAGCGGTAGCTGCCCACAAGCGTACTGCGGAAATATCGGTTCTTAAAGCGTCTACCAGAGGTGCTAGGCTGCGGCGATCGCGACAGTTCCCCAACGCCCAGACAACTCCTTTACGCACGTAGCCATTCCAATCTCGGTTTAACTGGGCAATCAACGGTTCCACAGCATCTAAGCTGGGGTTGCGTCCGATACCATAGGCTGCACTCACCCGTACCAAAGGACAGGTATCAGTTAATAAGCGAATCAGATGGGGGATAGCCCTAGTATCTTCTATGTCACAAAAAGCACGCGCAGCTAACATCCTTTGCTGCGGCTGTTGATGTTCTAATAATGCTAGCATCTGCTCTGGATTGGGCTTTGGCGTCTCTGTTTCGGCAGTGACGGGTTCCATGTGATCCAGAGGGCTTTCTAGTGCTGCTTCGACATCTAGTAGGCTAAGGTCGTCTTCGTCATACATATTTAGACACAATGCGAGAGAGTTTATCTAAATTTTCACTGCTGTTTTGTTATACGAGTATTAAAATTTACTATTTATGAATTTCAGTCATATTTGTCAGGTTTAAGAGATTTTACCATCCACAGTGATTGGGTTTCATATCCTAGCTGATTGTAAAGATTCAATGCGGCTGTGTTGGTTTGAAAAACTTGCAATCCGATTTGGTGATCACCTCTAGCCCTTGCCCAATTTTCTACATATTGCATTAAGGCTGTCCCGATACCTTGTCGTCGGTGTTCTGGCAGAACGTAGAGTAAAAAGATGTGAGCATGGCGATCGCCCTGCACTTGATCTATGGCATTTCCTACCCATAAACCAGCGATCGCCGATGAGGAACGGAGTGAGGGAGGGGGGGAGTGAGGGAGGGAAGGAGAGACTCCTAATTTTGAATTTTGAGATTGCGTCGCTTCGCTTGCAACGCTACGCGATTTTGAATTGTCCTGTCCCCCGGCTTCTCCTGTTTCCTTTTGTTCTACTTCTACAAAATCAACCCACCAAAGGGGAGTGTCTCTGGAGAAGTATTGTTCAACTGTTCGCGCGAGATGTGAGAAATCTTGCTGTGGAAACGCTTCTTGGTAAGTCCGCTGCATGAATTTTACCAGCAGCGCTCTATCCAAGGTAGAACCACGGCGAATTGTGTAACCTGGTAACAGTTCCTCAGACACTTAAAGAAGGCGACAAGGTAGACAGTGTAAATAACGGGGTATTTACTGCTCCTACTTCCCCACTCTCTTCAACAGGTGCGGGTGCAGCCATATCAGAGGGTAAAAAGATGCGGGAGCTGACTGCCACAAGAGCAATAATGAAAATTAACACTACGAAAAACGGCGCGATGTACTGACGAAATATAGCCATAGTTTCATTGTGCAACGAACACTTGATATTTGTGAGTTTTTAACTAGCGCGGTTACACGCTTGCAACGAATGAAAGAAACACTACCTCCCTTCTTAAAACAGTTATCAGTTATCAGTTATCAGTTATCAGTTATCAGTTATCAGTTATCAGGGGGGCTTGCCCTGAGCTTTGTCGTTCGCGTAGCGAGTCCGTTCGGCTTTGCCGTGCCCGTTCGCGCAGCGTGTCCCTTTGGGACTCAGGGCTCAGGACTCAGGATCAATAAATCGCTTCCTCTGTTCACTGTTCACTGTTCACTGTTCACTGTTCACTGTTCACTGTTAGGGGTTAGCGCTTTCAAAATCAGCAATTGCTTTTTCCCAATACCAATTTTCTGGCATACCAGGAAAGTCTTGCTTGGCTTGATCCACTAACCGTTGGGCAGCAGTTGCATCACCAGTTAAAGAAATGAGTCTATTTTTTAGATTTGCATCAGCTTCAGGCTGCTGTCTTCGGGAGGGTCGCGTTCTTGCTGCTGGGGAAGTCTGCGCCTGTTGTCTTCTAAACTCCCAAAATAAAACGTAATAAAGTGTACCAAAAATTATAATAAGGCTGAAAGTCCCTAAAAGAGTTAGTAAGTTAGGCGTCAAGTATCCCAGAACTAACTGGGAAAGAACATAGCCAAGTAAGACGCCAGTAATTAAAAGAATAGCCGTTGCGATAATAATGATTACTTTTTGCCCCATAAATCCTCTTCATCATCGTTAAGTCCTGGTCGCTTAATTGCCACTGGCTTTTGGTTCCAAGGGGCAAACAATGGTAATAGTAATAGTCCTGGTACAGCCACGGCAATGCTAATTAAGAAAAAGATCTGCCAACCCGTAATTTCCGCTATTGCGCCAGCTGGAGCAGCTATAATATCACGACTGACAGCCATCAAACTAGATAGTAAAGCATATTGAGTCGCGCTAAACCGCTGGTTGCACAAACTCATCAAAAAACCAATAAAGGCAGCTGTTCCTAAACCACCACAGAAGTTTTCTACATTGATAGCGATGACCATGAACTGGTAGTTTTGACCGAGTGTAGCTAGGAAAAAATATACTATATTACTTAATGCTTGTAAAATCCCAAATACCCAAAGCGACCGATTTATACCAATTCTGCTGAGAATCGAACCACCTGCTAGGGCACCAACAATAGTAGCAATTGAACCCATCCCGAGCTGAATAGCACCAATATCAGTTTTGGTAAAGCCAGTTTTGAGTAAAAATGGCGTGGACATATTGCTCAAGAAAGCATCGCCCAGTTTATAAAGTACAATGAACGCCAAACTCAACAGGGCTTGGTATGTACCCAGGCGCTGAAAAAATTCTCCAAATGGGAGTGTAATGGCTTGTGCTAAAGACTCTGGAGGACTCACTTTCTCTGGTTCTGGCGCGAGCATTGTACCAAAAATGCCAATCACCATGAAAAGCGCCATTAACAAGTAAACCGATTTCCAAGGCAAATGGTCAGCAAGTATTAATGCCAACGCACCTGCTACTATAATGGCAAGTCGATAGCCTGAGACGAAAAGACCAGCACCAGCACCTACTTCTAGTGGTTCTAAAACGTCAGTACGGTAAGCATCAGCAGCAATGTCTTGCGTGGCGCTCAAAAAAACGATCACGACTGCGTTGATCGCCAACAGTTGTAGTGCTGTGCCGGGTTGTTGCGAAGCCATAAGGGCGATCGCAACAATTAAAGCAATCTGCGTTGCAATTAACCAGCCCCGCCGCCGTCCCAATATTGGGAGTTTATATCTATCGAGGAGTGGTGACCAAAGAAATTTCAAGGAATAAGGCAAACTGACGAGACTAAACCAGCCAATTGTCCCCAAGTTTACATTTTCTCCGGTCATCCAAGCTTTCAAAGTGTTACCAGTTAACAAAAAGGGTAAACCTGATGAAAATCCTATTAACACCAACGCTGCCATCTTCCGGCTTTTAAAAACTTGTAGTAATGATGAAATTGTTTGCACTGTTTTATTTGTTTCCCCTAAAGTGGAAGAATTTTAGATATCTTGTCATACTGACGGCGTAATGTCAGGCAAAGATGCCTATATATAACGCAAAGTTCCACTATCTTACGCAGTTTGCATTTTTGACTGTTTCTTAACTTTCGTTAAGGAAATGAATTTGATGACTTATGATTTCTACACCGCGTTCAGCAAGACATTTTGCCCAACCTTCACGAGTACCAATCTCGCTTTTATGCTTGAGTAATCCTAATTCTTGTTCTTTTTGGGTAAGTTGAGCAAATTCTTGGTATAGTGAATAGTTACAAGTCACAAATGTTTCTTTACGGTGAAGGATTGGCGGATTTTTCCTTTGTTCATAATCTCGGTGAGTTATGCGCAAAGTTTTTAAATCAATCGTGATACTCGCCTTTAATGCTGGGTGAGCATCAGTATCAAATTCCGGGTAAAACAGGTAAGAAATTCGCGGTTCATCTGTACAAAACTTTATCAGTGTTGCGTCATCGACACGTCCAATAGTGCGACTTGCGCAGCCTTCGTAAATTCGCAGCAAGGGATCGAGTTCACCAAGGGCAGAAACATGAACGTAGAGAGCACTACGAGTGTGTTTGCCAATTTTACTTTTTTCGCAAGCTGTTTGCACGACTCCGGTTTTCCCCAAACTGAAAAGCTTAGCATCAGCAACTTCGCAAGCTTCTTCATAATTGCCAAAAAATGCTTTGATGTCATGGCGCATTTCTGGTGAGAGTTTATGCCAAGAGGGACGTTTCTCGAAGTGGGTGAGAGCAAGATAAACTTGAATATCAAGAGAACGACGGTAAGCGATCGCATCCCATTCTGCCTCATCAGTCGCTTGTAAAACCACAGCAAAAGCACGGCGAAAGTTTTTAAATTCACTCAGCAATTCCTGTTCGTTATCCAATTCGCCTTTTACCGGAAGTCTCCCACGTTGAGTAAAAAAAGCCATTAATGGTTCCAGCTTCTCTTGGTAATCCTCAAACCGTTTCGTAGGAATGCGTATTTTCGGAGTTGAGGTTCTAGAGAAAAAGCGTATCGCCTTGAATCCTTCTTTTTGCGCTTCATCTCGAAAAACAAAATACACACCCAGCGCCACTGGTACCGCATCTACATTTAGGGCTTCATCAATGTATCTTTTAAGTTCTTCTTGTTCGTAATATTTCTGAAACGTGTTGCGACTCGTGACGATACCATCGCTGTAAGCAACTTGGGCCTTGCTGGGAGCATTTATCAAAACTTGAGCTGCAACAATTAAGACTTTTTCGGCAAGTTCCCAAGCATGACAAAGAGCTTGGCGGCGTTCCTCTGGGTTTTCAATTACGTTCAGGACGTAGCCCAAGTTGACCACATTAGCGCTAATGCGCGGAGTATCGGGGTAGTAGTATGGGTCCCAGCCTGAACTGGTGTAGCCTAGGTTGGCTACTCGGTCTACATCGCCACCGTGTCCGCAACCGTAGTCAAAAAACGTGGTATCGTTATTTATAATTGCCCATTCTATTGCCAATCGCACAGGTCTCGATAAGTCAGTGCGAAAAATTGCGGCTTTATGGCGTTCTATTTCTACGTAACTCTCTGGCGACATAAGGATATTGAGAGGAACGACAAATAATCACAGATGCGCACAGATAATAAGCATCTGTGTTTATCTGTGATTTATTAATCCTTATATCTTTTTCGTCGCTAATTCAACTAAATCTTCAATCTTCTTGATATTTGGATCGCCTGCGAGGTAACCGATACCGCGATGTAGGTGGAGGCGAAATTGTGTCGCCAGGGTTTCTTTGTCTATTGGGAAGCCGTCGTTGTAGCAGCGTTGCTTGAGGGCGAGTAACAATATATCGGAGGTTTCGCCGCCAAAGACGCGCCATGTCATCTCGACGTTGCTATCTTGAGGAATTGGTACGGGTGAGGGTGGAGTTGGTTCGGCTAGGGAACGACAAAACGCCCAACGACACAGGATGTTCCATTGGTCGATTTTGGTGTTGCGTCTGAGTTTGAGGAGTTGGTCTTTGGCTGTTTGGGAGAGTTTGATACGATCTATTGGGGGTTCCATGTTGTCTTAGAGTAATGAACCGCAGAGAGCGAATTTGCGGTGTGGATGTTCCTCCCGCAAAGTTCGCGGTGGGCGCAGAGAACGCAGAGGAAGAGAAACAAGAGAAAGAACAGAGGTTACCAGAAGTAACCTGGTTCTACAGTTGTTTGACGGGTGGATGAGTCGTATTTGAGGAGGTATTCGCGGGCGATCGCCTCGTTTTCTCGCAATATTTTTACTTCTTTTTCTCCTATTTCTGTATCGGTGGAAAGCAGAATGACTTGATGACTGGCTGATGGAAAGTAACGTTCAACTAAGTTACTGCGGTGGGAGGAGTCTAAGCGTCCTAAGGGTGTGTCAATTGCAACTGGTAAGCGACGTCCGGAAACACGGGCTAATCCCCAGAGGAAGGCGATCGCTAAGAGTTGTTTTTCGCCTGCGCTAAGACGATGTTTTGGAACGGGTTTACCTTGTACATCGTATAGCGAGAGGCTGAAGGTGTGAGTGTCAATTGCAACGCGATGCACTAAGTCTGATTTGTGGAGGAGATAGCGGAAGCATTCGGTAACTTCAACTTCGAGTTTGTTGAGTTTTCTGAGGGTTAATTTTTCGCGGAAAAGCTTGAGTGTTTGTTGGACTTTTGCTGCAGAGGTAATAATATGTTCGTAGTTTTTGCGGTCAAGATTTTGCTTACTATATTCTTGTAAGTCCTTTTTGATTTTTTTTATTTCAGCCTCTAATTCATCACACCTGCGTTTTGTGACTTCGCTTGCTGCTTTCATTTGGGAAACTTGATTTTGTGCGGCTTCTAGTGTATAAACTAACTGTTTATAAGCTTCTGGTTCGGCTGCAGTCTGTATTTGTCTTTCCAGAGTGATAATGTCTTCTTCCTTATTTTTGAGAATACCAATTTGCTGCTTGGCTATCTTTTTGTCATTTTGCAGGTAGTAGAAAACATTACCCAATTGACTCAAAGTTTCAGCGTCAGCTAATAACCAGGATTCTTGTGGTTGTATCAAATTGGCTCGCAATGTCTCTTCATCTTGTTCTAAAAATGCTTTTATTTTTTCAACTTGTTCTTCCGAAATTCCTGCTTGAGTCATCCAATTGAGTAAACGTTGATCTCGTTCAAATAATATATCTCTTGCTATTTGCGCTTGTTGAATGCGAAATTCTTTTTCTCCTTGGCGTTGCGCTTGAGTCAGTAAAGGTTCAATCAACGCCAGTGGTAGAATACTATCCGCTAATTGACACATTCCCTGACGTGCTTGTTCTACTTCAGCAGTTTTTTGCTTCTTTTGTAATTCTAGTTGATTTCGTTCTGCTGCGATTTTACCGCCTTCCGAAACAAATTTATCAAACGCTTCTTGCTTTTCTTTTTCTGATTCTTGTAATTCAGTTTTTAATTTTTCTAGCTTCTTTTTGTTTTCTTCGTATTCTGCTTGTTGCTGTTTTAGTTTTTTTTCAATTTCTCCTATATTTACCAAATCTTTAGTATCGGCTATTTCCTTACGTTTGCGATTGACGACAATTTCTAAATCAACTCCCAAACGTTCTGCCAACTCTAGCCCCAAAAGTCCGCAAATTGCGTCAACAACAATAGGTGGCGGTACTTCCTGTTCTGCAAGTTCTTTTACCTGTTCTCCATCAAAGAGAAATAAATTCGAAATTCCTAACGGAAGTAGATTTTCAATGTAATCGTCCCAAGTATTAACTAATTCTTCTCTCAGCCAATCCTCTTGTTTGGCAACGTCTAATTCCAAAATTCCTAAATTATCTTTACCATCTTTCGGATTTTTTTCCCAAGTTCGCACTATTCGGTATTTTACTGGCTGATCATTTTCAATATGTTCAAAAAGTAATTCAACCCGTGTTTTTTCAATTCCTGGAGTATGACTGTTAACGCATTGGCTAAGAAAATCACTATAGCTTAAATTACCACGGTTAGAACATTGAGCACGAGATCCATAAAGCGCAAGGCGAATCGCATCCATCAAAGTTGTTTTGCCCCCACCGTTCATTCCACCTAATAAGAGGATGGGGCGAGAATTCTCATTTTCTTGTGGATTAAGATTGATAACTTGGCGTCCATTGTAGGGACCAAAGTTTTGTAGGACGAGTTCAAGGAATATCATGTGATGGATACTTTGGCGAGAATTGATACCAGGCGAATGGAATTCGCGGCTACACAGGCAAAGTCCGCCTGCGCGGACTAATTAAATGCAGGATTTTTAGGTTATCCAAGAGTAAGTTCCCAGGTGGAAATGATTGATTTTTGAAGATGGTGAGTAGCTTGGTTTCTGATGTAATTAGCTACGTTATCTATGGCATCATGACTAACCGTAAAAGCGCCGTAGCTACCTTGCCATTTGAAAAACTCACCTGGCTTGACTTCATGAGTTATAAAATGAGAAGAACTTCCCTTAATTTGTTTAATCAAGTCAGATACAATCAGAGTTGGCGGAAAGCCTGTTAACAAATGAACATGATCCTCAACGCCACCTACCGCAATCACTGTGCATTTCAACTGTTCACACTCCTTAATAATTGTTGCATAAACTAGCTTCTGAATATCAGGTGTAATCAGAGGCAATCTATCCCAGGTCGCCCAAACATAATGTATATATAATTGTGTGTAATTCGACTTCATTTTTCTTTAACCCGCGTAGGCGGGTTTCGTCTGTGTAGCCGCGAATTCTATTCGCTGGTTTCTAGTTGATTGCAATTTTATTCACCTAAAATTCGTGAATATCAGGTGTAATCAGAGGCAATCTATCCCATGTTGCCCAAACATAATGTATATATAATTGTGTGTAATTTGACCTCATTTTTCTTTAACCCGCGTAGGCGGGTTTCGTCTGTGTAGCCGCGAATTCTATTCGCCGGGTTTCTAGTTTACTCTACTCGCAATTTTATTCACCTAAATTTCCATCAACCGAATCCCTATTTTTTGAATTTTATATTTCCCCAACTTTGCGATTTGTCTGTTTCATCATTTTCAGAAACAGCAACATCACCTAAAGTCAACTGCTTTACCTTTGTAACGTCACCTTGAGTAACTGCTTCTTTCAAATCACGTGTTAAACGAGCATTATCAATTGCTTCTTTTTGCGAACGCGAACTTGTCTTAAAACATTTCTCTAGTGCATCGTAAATTCCCACACGACGCGACATTTTGCGATACTGGCGTTCTGTGTCCAAAAGCTTCGCCATGAGTTCTAAGTGCATGACATCTTCTTCACAAATTTCTTCCAGCACCGCCCATTCATCACTACCAAGAAGACTGTTACCAGCACCAGGACGCGGATCTATAAAAGGTTCACCTGTCACTTCTTTATAAATACGGGGTAAACTATCATCAAATTCGTGTTTGTCTTCTAGCCAAATACGGCGAATCTCACTCAATTCTTCGGTCGTAATTAGAGTGATATCACGCATATTTTCTGGTGCTGTGCGACGGATTTGTGTTTGCGCTTCTAGAACTTTTCTTAGCCAATGTTCCCGCCAGTATTTAGTATAAGGACCAGGAATTGGTTCTACTGACATTTCTCCGTTGAGATTGCGTTCAAATAGTTGAACCTCACCCCAAATTCTTCTAAAGTCTCTTTTATCCCGATCATCTTCAGCATCCAATTCATTACGGATATCGAGTAAAGGCTGCATCCATTCTTTTTCTTCGTCGTTCTGGATCATCGCCTCCATTGACTTATCCTGATTGACTAATGTGCAAACCCAACACCCAAATCTGGAATCTCCACAACTAGGAGTCGAAGTATCAACAACTAGGGGACATTCATTATCTGCTGTTGCACCTCGGTACAAATGGAATAATTCTTTATTGCTTTGTCCCCAAGGATTATCACACTGATTAAGATAGATCCAAACATCGTTGTTGCTCCAGTCTTCAATGGGTGTATAAATCAGAGAGTTAGGTAGACTGGCATTTGGACTGAGGCGATCGCGCACTCTACCAATTTGGTGCTTTTGCATTGTGGCAGAACGTTTGGCACTCTCTGCTTTGCGAGTCCCTAAGACAAGAATTGTTTCACCGTTTGCTCGAACCATCTCACGAATGAAGTGATTGGCAGGATTAATTTTCAAGCGTTGGGTACACCAACGAAATTGGTTGCGCGGCGCTGGGTAGCCTTTGCCAATTAGGTTTACCCAGAATGTGTCCTGAACGACTGGTTGAAGTAGATGCGGTTCAATCGGCATTCGGTGTTCTTTGGCAGCAGAGTCTAGCTGTTTCAAAGATTTGCGAACCCAAGCAGAAACTATTGGATTTTCTACCTGAGTATCTGTTGTAATGACATGGATTGTTTTCGTTCTTTTTTCTGGAGCAAGAGCGGCGATCGCACTCCAAACAAGCTGCAATACTGTGCTAGAATCTTTACCCCAAGATACGCCTATAATCCAGGGTATTTGATCTTGACAGTACAACTGTTGGATTTCATCTGAGATAGCTTTGATATCATCTACTAACTCTGCTACAGTACGAGTCTGCTGACTTTTATTCTGTGACTGTTGTGCTGTAGACATTTCTCCATACCTCTGGAAACATGGGTGTTAACTCATTTTTCTAATTTTGGCGAATGAAATTCGCTCAAGGCTTGGCAAAACTCCCTAAGCGAGTTTCACATCGTACAAAATTTAAGTATTGTTCAGTGTAAATTTTTTAAAAACTTTACTATCAATATTCAAATTTATATAAAATCACGATACAGTATACCATTTAGTTTTTAAAAACAACCATGAGTGATAATCTATCTGATCCAACCATTGAAATCGCTAGGGAGTACCTGGAACGGGAAAACAAAGATAAGCAGGTACTCACTTTACTACTGGAGAAGTTCCTAGGCAAGAAGGATCAAATTCTCGTTCAAAAAACACAGATGGGTGGTACTGAGGCGTATGTCGGTTCTGTTACACTGGAATGGTTTGCAGGTCGTGTTCACTTCGCCTCTAGCTTACCGCTGCTTCAGAAGAAGTATAATCCAGAAACTGATAATATTGAAATTGACGCAGATAGCATTGATGAAATTCAACAGCGTCCCCTTGATTGGTCACGTCAAGCACCTTTAGTACAGTATTTGGCAGCTCGGAAAAATCACAAGTTTCCGCCGGTTCTCGTAGTAATTAACCAAATGTGGGTGGATAATCCCAAAGCGACTGAGTGGGATAGGCAGGAGCGAGCCAAAAAATCTACTACCAATTTCACGCCTCTAGATAAAGATGGTAAAGTAGGTTTACTCAATATTTCTGAGGATGATGTGACTATTTATGCACTGGATGGTCAACATCGATTGATGGGAGTGCAAGGGCTGATGGAGTTGCTCAAGACAAGCAAACTCCAGCGCTACAAAAAAGATAAAACTGCTGACGACACTTTTATTACAGTGTCTAATTTGATAGAACAGTACCAAGTAGATCCTGCTTACTTGCAAAGCTTAGCCAAGGAAAAAATCGGTATTGAGTTCATCTGTGCTGTGGCTGCTGGCGAAACCCGCATCCAGGCAAGACGACGGGTGAGATCCATCTTTGTTCATGTCAACTTGATGGCTGCACCCTTGACTAAAGGGCAGCTAGCACAGTTGAATGAGGATGATGGTTTTGCGATCGTTGCTAGAAAAATCGCCACCTCCCATCCGCTTTTTGAACAACGGCAAGATCGCAACCCCCGTGTCAATTGGAATAGTGCAACGGTTGCAGCAAATTCTACGGTTTTGACGACGCTGCAAGCTCTTCAAGATATGTCTGAGCGATACTTGGGGCAAAAATTCCCTCACTGGAAACCCTTGGAAAAAGGACTCATTCCCATGCGCCCAGAGAATGATGAACTTGAGCAGGGGATTGAGGAATTTAGAAAACTATTTGATTGTTTGGCAAATCTTCCCAGTTATCAGCTTCTTGAAGAAGAGGATACTCCTCAATTGCGACGGTTTAGCTTTGAGAAGGATGGAGGTGAAGGAAATATGCTTTTCCGCCCTGTTGCTCAAGTCGCATTAGCTCAAGCTCTTGGAATTTTGGTTTTTAAAAAGGGGTTTTTGCTAACAGATATCTTTAAGAAGCTGCGGAAGTTCGATCAGCAAGGCGGCTTCAGTGGTATGGAGTACCCGCAATCTCTCTGGTATGGCGTTTTGTACGATCCAAACAAAAAGCGGGTACAAGTTGCTGGAAGAGATCTGGCTGCGAGGTTATTGATTTACATTTTGGGTGGAATTCAAGATCAGATGGAACGTGCGGAACTTCGCAAGGATTTGGCTAAAGCAAGAACTGTTGAAGATAAAACAATAGGTTTTGATGGTAAGTTTGTTGAACAGAAGGCGGTAGGACTTCCAGCTATTTTGTAATTAGTGTAGTTAAAGAGACGTTCTTGTAGTTGCATTCCCTGCTGCTCTAAGTGTATAATTTTAATGTGTCCTGTTGGGCACGTAAACATTTTAAGCGTTCCGTAGAGCGCAGGAAAAATCAATGCCTACAAAGATAACGGCTCCCTTCTTCGCTACGACTGCCTGTAAAGCATACAAAGAAGACAGAGAATCTGGTCGAGTAATTTGGAATCTTACAGTCCCTGTATGCCAAGTGCCAAAAGATTTGCCTCTAGATCCTAATGCTCGACTAGCAGACGAAAAACGGCGCACTGTCAAGAATATGATCGATACTCTAGCCAAAAAGCCAGAGGAGTTTATTTTCTACAACAATGGGATGTTAATTGTTGCAGACTCTATTCATGTTAAAGGTCATGGTACTGGTGGTGGATTTGATGTTGAGCTTCTTCTGGTAAGTCCTGACAAGGAAGAAGAAGAAAAATTCATTGGCAACGGTATTGTCAATGGCGGACACACGTATACTGCTATCATAAAAGCCCGCGAAAATTACGATAAGCTTCAATCCAGACGTTCTAAACCAAAACTTAATTCAGAAACGGGCAAGAATGACTATTCAGAGCTGGAGAAAGCTAGCATACAAATATCTGTGCTAGTTAACATAAGCCAAGAAGAAATATCAAATATCAGCAGATATCGTAATACCAGTGAAAGTGTTGAGGAATTTAGTCTAAAAAACTTGGCAGGAGAGTGGAATATCATCGAACAACACCTTCCTGCCGACTGCAAACCATACGTAGCTTTCAGAGAAGGAGAAGATAAGCCATACGATGTGACTGACTTAGTTCGTCGTCTTGCTTGCATTAATAATAAGGTTTATCCTTGGCGGGGTTCAGACGGTTCACCTAAAAATCCTAGCGCCACCTTCACTGCATACGGCACTCTAATTAAGAATTGGAAAAAGGACGACTTTGTGGAGATTGTTCCTTTACTAAAGGATGTACTCTATCTTGAGGAGTGCCTTCGCAGTGAGTATGATCAGCAAAAAAGACTGAGCAATTACAACGGTGTTGATAAAAAGCCTTATCTTTTTATCACAGGTAAGCAATTTAATCACACTCTTGCTCTTCCTTTTGTATTTCCTATACTCGCAGCTTTTCGTGTGTTTATCAAAGATGGAAAATGGGAGAAGCCTGTTGAACAGTTATGGAATGAAATGGGAGACACCCTCATTAATAACTTGCTGACTGCCTACAGAAATGAGGGACGGGGAAACCCAGCTTTCTTTGGTCGTTCTGCTTCAACATGGTCTAATCTTCTTTTAGTCCCCATGCAGTTAAAGCTGGCTGAATAGTTCAATTTACGTGAGCATTCATATTCTACCCGTATTAGGGGTTAAATTCTCATACGGGTATCAACTAATATAATCAAGCGAAGACTTTTTTTATTTTAAATTCAAAAACTTACTGAGGTCAAATTCCTCTTCTTCTCTTTCTTGTTTAAATCGTTCAGAACTAAGAATCAATAGAAGCCGCTCGGAATAATCTACCGCTCCATGTAGTTCATTTTGCAAAATTTCCAGTCCACCGTTGGCATACTCTTCAAAAATATGAATGCGTTGTTCGTCAGCTACTTCATCATCACCTAGAACTTTAATGTCTTTTATTTCGGTAATAGCCAATAAATTAATTAACAGAGCGAAGCTGCTAGTAAAATAATCTTGTCGTAGTGGAGATAAATCTTTAGCAATTCCCTCTAAAAGAACTCGCTTTTTATATTTTGCACCCAAAGCTGCTGCAAACACCATCACTTCTACATAAGTGTTAAAGGAACCAGTTGTGTCTTTTGATGCAACTAAAGCTTTGACTAATTCAACCTTATCTTTAGCAATTTTGATTCTATTTGCAGCCATGATGTGGATATTTCTGTGGATATTTATTTTGTTGCAATTTTAACTGAAAGCTTCTAGTGCTCACATTTATAACAACATTATTTTATACCAATAAAGCAGCGATACGCCTCTGGCATCTCTTGCTGTGCGCGATACGCGTAGCGTCAAGCCTGCGGCTTATCGCACTCTTTTCCCTCTGCGTCACGCCAGGTGCTTCAAGTCGGGAAACCCGCCCAACGCACTGGCTCCTCTGCGCCTCTGCGGTTCGTTTCTGTTAAAACTACGCCTAATATGATGTCGGGTAAATTACTTGTAATATGTCATTGCGTTAGCGTAGCGTGCCCGAAGGGCATACGCAACGAAGTGGAGTGAAGCAATCGCATGGGTTTGAGATTGCCACGCTACGCTACCGCTCCGCTCGCTGCGGACAAGTGATCATCCGGACTTGATATAATTCAAAAACTGAACATCTTCCTATTTGTGTTAATTAGCCTGACAACAGAGGCTTAACTCGCACTTTCTCCCTTGTGCATCCTGCACGTCTTTACTGTTTATTTCTCCAAAAGCAGTCTCAGCGCACTTCACAAAACTTTATGAAAACTGTCCACCATCTACATCACAAACTCTCCACGTGTGATAGTACAATAAAAGTAGAAACTTCCACATAGTGGTTCTCCAGGCATTAGGGTGATATGTTGTTAAGACAATCTACAGCTCAAAGGTTGTCAAAGTTAGGAAAAGTAAAGGCGCTCTGAGTTGATAGAGTCACAACAGAGGTGATGAGAACAGCGAGAGAAAAATTTTTAAAAAACCATTACCCAACATTCATGTAGTTCTTGAACTACCAAGAAGTGAATTTGTTGTATTTCTTGCATCGGAAGCAACAACACTCTCTTTTTTTTTCTTTTGCATTCTCTACGCTTCTGGGGTTTATAACTTCTAACAACTCACGCAAAAACAATGTAGAGACGCGAGGTTTCGTGTCTCTATTTTGTGTTTATGTTTGAAATTTCAAAAACTACCCTTCGCGCATCACCTCAATAATCTCTGTATACTCAAACTCATTTGGACTTTGTCTCACCAAAGGATACCGTTCGCCACCCAACTCAATATAATCTTGTTCACACTCAGGCTTAGAAGAATAGTATGTCAGCACATATTCCCTACCAATTTTATCTGCCATTTCTTCTTCTACTTCACCTCGCCATTGTGTCTTAGTTACCAACACAATCAACTGGTTTGCTAATTTAGGAATTGTCTTTGCAATTTGTCGCCGAGAAATTTCATCCAAACTCCCAAAGGGTGAATCCATAACAATTGGGAAAGTGCTACTATCAGGAACCAGCAGGATTTTTTTCTTTTCACTCCATTCCCGTACTCTATCGATAATGCTGGCAATAAAAGATAAACTGAGAATTTGATTTTCTCCTGTGGAAGCTGCAACTGGCATTTCGATACCTGCTGTATTCTCCACTAGCGTTAGTTCATATTTATCGCTAATTCTTGGAATATAAGGTGTAAACGAAATTTCGCTGAAGATTTCTTGTACTCGCTTTTCTAATTGCCAACGAAACTGCTTTTCTTGACGATTTCTAACTTCTGTTAACCGTTCAATAGCATCTTGAGTTGCGCTGATGCGTCGCTGCGCCAGTGCTTGTCTGTCTTCATTTAGTTTCTGCTTGGCGATTTGTTTTCTCAAACCTTCCAAGTCAGTTTTCAAGTTAGCAATTTGTTGCTGATTTGCACCTTGCTCTAATATGAACTCTCTAATTTTATCTTCAATTTCATCTAACCGCTTTTGTAAACTGCTGATTTCTTCATTTGCATCTTTTCGCAATCGCTCTTGAATATTATCTAACTCACCTTCCGTTTGTGATATACTTTGTCTGAACTGATTAATCCGTGCTTGCTCTCTATCAACTTCTTGCCAGAAACTAACTGCTTGCTTATCAATTTCATCAACTTGAGCACTCATGCGGATGGCTGTTTCTTCCACAATTGAAGAACCCGCTTTATCTAATAATTTGATCACATTCTCGTGTGAGTGAGTTCCTTGGCGTAAGTCTGCACCACAAATACAGCGTTGAGAGTCGAGTAATTCATTTACAAATTCCCGTGAAATGCCAGAGGTTAACTCGCCTCGCTGCTTCAAATCATCTATAATTTCTCGAAATTGTGCTGTGTTTTGTGAAACTAATATGGTATAACCGCGTCCAGAAATTGCTTTTTTAATAGCGTCCCTACTTTCTTTGAGATTTTCCTGATTAGATGCTTTTTGTTTTTCTAATTCTTGGCGTCTTTCTTCTAATTCCTTGGCAGTACTGAGTTCTCTTAAACGGTTGCTTGTCTCTTTTTTAAAAGTTTCTTGATATTCTAACTCTTGTTTAATTTCTGTTTGTCGCTTTGTGATGCGTTCAATTTCCAGTTCGAGAGTGTTTTGCTGTTTCAAAAGCTGTTTAATTTCTGAATCACCAATTATCCTTAACTCATTGTCCAGAGTTTTTTTGGCTTCCTTTAAGTGATTGATGGAACGGTTAATGACTTCTACGCCTAAAAAAATCTTTGTGGCTTCCGCAATTTCAGCTTTTTTGTCAGAACGAACAATCTCTTCAATGCGTTCACCATCAAAGAAGAAATATTGATGTAAACTAATGGGTAAGATTTGCCCAATCACGTCTTCTGGTTGCTGAGGTGGAAAATACCAGCGTCCATCATCCCCAGCTACCTGCATACGCAATTCTGTTTTGGTAACGTTGAAGTCGCTTTCATTTTTATAAACTCGGCATATGCGTTTTACATTGTAGCGTTTGCCGTCATGTTCCCACTCTACCTCTACCCAACATTCTACAGTTTGTCCAGGTTTCGCTTCGGCGATCGCACGTTTATTAACTAATTGTTCAGTCGATGCGAAAGCTGCACTAAATTTCTCATACAACACCCAAGTAAACGCATTCAACAGACTCGTTTTTCCTGAACCATTATTACCGTGAATGATTGTTGTGTTGCAAGTCTCTCCTCCTGCAAGAATCATTTCTGGTGTCTTGCCATAAAAAGAGCGAAAGTTACAAAGCTTCATAGAAGTCAGCTTCATCGCACTGCTTCCTTCACAATCGCCAGAATATCATCATTAATATGGCTATTAATTTTCTTATCTAGTCTACTTTTCTCCAACTGCCACACACGATCAATTATTTGCCGTACTTCTGGTGGAGCACTAAGAATTGGTTCTTGAACATAATCAATATGAGTTTCTTTTGTCATCTGACTTTTGAAATATAATTTTTATATCCTCTCATACTATATGGTCTCACAATTATCAGTCAAGACACTATAAGAGTTATCGAACCGCCAAGACGCCAAGGACGCCAAGAGAAGAGAGAAGAGGGAATTTCACTAAACATTTAGGACTGCTACAGCTTTCCTAAGTAGGATGTTCACACCCTCCTTTTCTTTCTTTCTTTTCTTTGCGCCCTACCCTGCGGGAAGCCGCTGCGCGTCTACGCGTTCTTTGCGGTTCGTTTTTTTGTTCACGACTTATTTAGGATTGCTATATGTGTCTTTGCGGGAGATTTAAAAATCAAATATCTAATAAACCGTATCGCTTTTGTAAGTCGAGTAACTTTATCCTCGCTTCACCAGCGTTATCAGCTAAATCAGCAAACTCAACCAATCTCAGTAATTCCTTTCTCAATAAATTGCGTTCGACTTCTAGAGTTTTTCTATCTAAATCAGGGGGTAAAACAATCATGTCAAAAATTGTGGCACGTTCCTTTCCTGGATGTGGACGCAAAACTCTTCCGCGCCGTTGAATGAATTGGCGGGGATTAGCTGAACTTGCCAAAATCACCGCTGTTTTAATTGCTGGAATATCTACCCCTTCATCTAAACAGCGAATTGCTACTAAACCTTGCAATTCACCACTTTCAAATTGACGCCGTAAAACTTCTCTTTCTTCTATAGATGTTTGGGATGTGTAGGTACTTACTTTATAACCCAGTTCTATCCCTAGAGTTTTGACGACAGCTTTGAGTTGGCGTAAGCTAGAACGTTCTCCAACTTCTTGTGAACCATCACTACAATAGAAAAGTGTATGAGTTGTTTCCCGACGAGTTAACATTAACTCGCGCAAGGCGCTTAACTTATTTTCTGCTGCACCAATTAACCTTGCTCTTTGCATCAATAACGGCTTCAAATCTTCGTTATCTTCAAAATCTGCTAATTCAACGTTTTCCCGTTCTCGATATAACAGTGCCCGTCCAATTTTTTGTGTTAATTTAGCATAAGCACGGCTTTCGATGTCTGTTAATTCTACTAATATAGGATAATAAAGATAATGTACTAAAGCACCTTGAGTGATAGCATCTCTTAAGGTAAACTCTGGTTTGAGAACAGGACCGAAATAATCAAATAAAGATTGGGTTCCACCTTCATCAAAATACCTTTCTGGTGTAGCTGATAAAGCCAGTCGCAACCCAACGCGACGAGGTAAACTTTCTTCTAACTTGGGTGCACCTAAGTTATGTGCCTCGTCTCCAATAATGAGAGTTTTTTCCGGAAAATATTTGAGTTGAGATTGAAAGCCATCCCCCATTAAAGTAGAGTTGCTGGTAATAACTGTAAGAAACGGTTGGGAACCAGAACGCACATTATAAAGTTGTGTGGAAAGTTGACTCTGCCAATTGTGTAAACTCTCAAAAGCTAAAATAGGTTGCAAATTAAATTTTGCACATTCTCGCGCCCATTGCGTGACAAGATGTCGATAGGGACAAACGACGAGCAAGACTTGCAAGTTAATTTGCTTGTATAATTCACAGGCGATCGCCAGCGCTGTAATTGTCTTCCCACTACCAGTCGCCATTTTCAGCGTACCTCTACCGTTGTTGGCAAACCAGTTATTAACGGCTTGTCGCTGATACCCTCGCAGTTGCAGAGATGGTGGCATTTTAGGGCATCCTGGTAATGGTTGTGTATGATAACCACCTCTACTTTCGCCTACAAACGGTAATTTTAATTTGAACGTGGCTGTTTGCTTAACTTGATTTTTTATCAAATACATAAAATCAGGGTAGTGGTGAGTGGAAAGATGAAGAGGATCAAGGGGATGAGGAAATTATTTCCCTCATCTCCCCGATCCCCTTTCTCTATCTATCAGTTGTAACTGCGCCAAATGGCGACAAGCGAACCTTGTACCTGTACTTGAGTAGCGTTAACCTCAATTGGATTGTATTTAGGGTTTGCAGGTTTGAGGGTAATGCGATCGCCGCTTCGATAAAACCGCTTCAAAGTCGTACCAATGCTATCGACTCTGGCGGCGACGATAGTCCCATTTTTTAGTTGATCTGGTTCTAGTACTGGACGCAAAAATACCAAATCTCCCTCCACAATCGAATCTTCAATCATGCTGTCACCAGTTACCCGCAAAGCATATGCTTGGGGAGGTAATGACAAATGAGCTATATCTATATTTTCTACAGCTTCAGTGAAAGGTTCGATTAATCCACCAGCGGCGATCGTTCCCAAAATTGGTACACCTTGTTTTAACGCTTGTAGAACTCTAATTGTCCGTGCTTTACCTTCATTCCATTCAATGTACCCCTTATTGCGTAAATGTTCCAAGCGACTTTGAATTGGTGCAGGCGATTTTAAATTCATCGCTTGCATCATTTGTCGAATCGAAGGTGAATGCTGGTGTTGTCGTATATATTCTGCCAGCCATTCGTAAAGTTCTTTTTGAGCTTCTGTCAGACGTTCCATAAATTTGTAGGGAGGTAAATACAAATGCTTCTAGAACATTAGTACTACAAAAAACCTCCCTACGCACTATTTATTTTAGATATTTTGATGAATTGCGATCAGAACAGAGAATAAATCAGTCAATAAGCCAGTAAAAATATAACTATTTCTGACTCACAACTTAAAATTCTTCTGCCCCTAAGAAGCTTGCAAGTAAAGCTTTTTGAGCGTGCATCCGATTTTCAGCTTGATCCCAAATACGCGACGCAGATCCTTCCATAACCTCATCAGTAATTTCTTCACCACGATGGGCTGGTAAACAGTGTAAAACAATTGCCTCGCTTTGAGCAAGACTCATCAGTTGTTCATTTACTTGATAAGGTTGAAAAATAGGCATTCTATTGTCTGCTTCTTGTTCTTGCCCCATACTTGCCCAAACATCAGTGTAAATGACATGAGAACCTTTTGTTGCAATTTCTGGGTCATTAGTTAAGAGGACTTCAGTTTTATTGGCTGCAATAGAACGTGCTGTTTCTACAATTGCTGCATTTGGTTCAAATCCATTTGGTGTGGCAATTCTCACATTCATTCCTACCAAAGCGCAACCCAATAACAGGGAATTTGCCACATTATTCCCATCCCCTACATAAGTCAAAGTCAATCCAGAAAAAGTGCCAAAGCATTCTTGCACTGTCATCAAATCAGCCAAGACTTGACAAGGATGTTCTAAATCAGTCAGAGCATTAATCACAGGAATTTTGGCAGAATTCGCAAAAACTTGCAATTCCTGCTGTGCAAAGGTACGAATCGCTAAAATATCGAGATATCTATCCAGAACCCGCGCTGTATCCTGCAGTGGTTCCCCGCGACTAACTTGAGTCACATTGGGATTGAGATCAATTACCTGTCCACCCAGTTGGTACATTGCGACAGTAAAACTGACTCGTGTCCGAGTTGAAGCCTTTGAGAACAACAGCCCTAACACTTTATGACATCGCAATCTCAGCTTTTGTGATTTTAGCCGAGATGCCATTTGCAGAAGTTCTAGAACTTCCGTTGGACTAAAGTCTGCCAGACTTAATAAATCCCGTCCGATCAACGCTGCCATGCTTGTTGCTCTACAAAGAACACTTTTGTCTTTCTGTTTGGTGTACCCAGCCGTGTCAAAAAATTTTGCCTTAAAACTACACCAGATATATTTATGTCTAGCCCATAATTTTAAGGTGGCTTTGGTATATCACTAGTTTATCAATATCGTCAGTGAAAAGAATCACAAGTTTGTTTGATTTTCATTACACCCAGAGCGCCTGAAAGTATTTTTCTAGGTTGCGAAATCGGCAGTATGATAGACATGACGTATTTCCAGAGAGATTTGGACAACAATAACTCTTCACACTAGTATATTGTCAAATCAGCTTGCCTATGGTATAGTCATAACTTAGTGTGATGTTCAAAAAAGACAAGTATGCCAGCATAGCACAGTGGTAGTGCATCCGACTTGTAATCGGAAGGTCGTCGGTTCAAATCCGATTGCTGGCTTTTGTGGTTTAGATTAACATATTATTTGCCGTCGTTAACAGATTTGTACATTCACAAATTAAATGTCGCTGTTCACAAATTAACGTCGCATTTCACAAATTGATGTCGTATTCCACAAATTAACGTCGCATATGCATTCTCTGTAGCCGTTAACAAATTAAATGTCGCTTACTTTGATTTTGATTTAGCTGTACAAGGATTGCTATAGCAAAGTTGCTACAAGCAAAGTTAGTACGTAGCCTAATATTTTAACCTTAAATAAGGTATTCCAAACAAAGCAGACGGATTTGAACCCTTTCAACCCATCCAATTTTAAAAAATATAAGTAAATCCCTGTTCGTATATTTCTACTTGGCTAAAATATTTTGACAGCAATTCCTTTCAACCCGCCCTACACGGGGAGGGTTATTGTTACTTTGACTGCAGAAGCATTTAGGATAAAATCCAAGCTTTCAACCCGCCCTACACGGAGAGGTTAATTGTTACAATCAATACAAAATAAGATTCAACTATAAATGCTTTCAACCCGCCCTACACGGCAGGGCTGTTTCATTCCCTCAAAGGCTCATAATGTCAAGGGTTAATGTTAGCGCTTGCCCTTAATTTTCTGGATAAAAGTTAAATTTTCTGGATCCAAATATAGGTTTTCTATAACTTATATCCCAAAAATTATCGCGCTACGTATTGACAAATCCTCTCTGCTTAACGAATGAAACAGCCCTGCCCTACACGGGGAGGGTTATTGTTACGATGATCTAAAAACGGATGAACCTGCACCTAACCACCTTTCAACCCGCCCTACACGGGGAGGGTTATTGTTACGATCGCCCCCTCTGGCCTAATCCTCGATGTAAATACTTTCAACCCGCCCTACACGGGGAGGGTTATTGTTACTTTATACAATGTTTTTTTAATCGATATGCAAGCCTTTCAACCCGCCCTACACGGGGAGGGTTATTGTTACATGCCTCTTACCCATGCCGATGGGGATAGTCACGCTTTCAACCCGCCCTACACGGGGAGGGTTATTGTTACTTCAAGCACTGTTTTTTGAAGGAGAACCTTGCAACTTTCAACCCGCCCTACACGGGGAGGGTTATTGTTACATTTATCAAGTAAAAATACTCATAAATAAGCAAAATCTTTCAACCCGCCCTACACGGGGAGGGTTATTGTTACTATTCGCGGGTTATTTAGGAACCTAGTTAATTTTGCCTTTCAACCCGCCCTACACGGGGAGGGTTATTGTTACGGAAGCGCTAAAATAGCAAACAGTCAATCATTTTCTTTCAACCCGCCCTACACGGGGAGGGTTATTGTTACTCCTCCCCCTTGAAACCCTTGTTATGCAAGTAATTCCAGGGCGTGCAGCGCGGATGAAATTTTTCTTCCTCAAATTACGGTTTAAAACAGCAATTTTTTGTGCTACAAAACGCTGGAACCTTTGTGGCGCAAGAAAGCGCGGATGAATTGAGAAATTTTTCTCTTTTGAAATCGCTGAAAACAAGGATTGGGATGGGTTCCCCCTTGGTCGAGGGTGATTTGGTAGCCACTACAGCAGTATATCCGCGCCCTTTTTGCTGGGAGCGCACCTAATTCCTGTCCGCAGACAGCAGCATCGGGGTGAGCAGCTACTAGGGTCAGAAAGCAAGACTATCTTCCAATAGTCAAACTAACCCAGATTTTTCACAGTTCAGCGGTTCCTAAGAACATGAACTGCGGCGCTATTATTTATTCTATTTTCAAGGTTCGGTATTTTACTCAATCGGGAGATTAAGATTTATTTTGACGAGAATGGTAAGCTGCGATCGCTATAGAACGTGCTTTTTCTTGGGGACTACCTCGAATTGGTTGCGGTGCTTGTTCTACGGGAATTTTTGCCTTAGCTGCTTGACTGTGAATGCAGTCAATTAATCTGTTGTAACTCCAACGGTGAATAGTTTGCCGATATTGCTTGGCATATTTTTGTTGACCCTCCTTGAAGTTAGGACATTTGTTCTCGGCTTTGGCTTCAATTTCGCTGTGAATACCCTCGCGCACATTTTTGATATTGGGTACAATAATGCTGCCTGCCTGGTAAGTTTGAGCCAGAGTAATAATTGCCTTAGCAAGCAAATTATCTAGATGTTTTCCTAATTCAGATTCCGATAGTTGATTTGGTGTGCTGCGTTTTTGGGCTTTGTGGCGTTCATGAGCATTTCGTTGTTGCTGTTGTCGTTGACGGTTAAGTAATTTATAGTTCTCGTCAAGTAACTGTTTAAGACTACGGTATGCAAGCACTGTGTTGGTAGAAGCATCAACAACTGCTGCGGTTGCAGGTTTTTCTAAGCCAAGACTGACACCGACGAGGATTGATGTTTGACCTTGATACAAAGGCTTGCTAGGACGTGGGTAAAGATTGTTGATTTTGGTTAGCGTTGAGCTTAGGCGTTTAACATAATTTTGCTGATTTGGGTTGAGGTCGCCTTTGTCTTGCATCTTGGTTAATTCTTTGGCTACCTCAGCAGCTTTGTCTTGGCTTACCGTTTCTGTTCCCTCAATTGTCCATAAACGAGTATCTAAGGAACAGTAGAGAGTCAAACGATGAACATTCCAGAATTCGCCTCTGCCTTCGTTTTCTTGCCAAGCCAAGCAACCCGAACATAGGGTGAATAAACCACTGGAATACTGGTCTTTGCCGCTACGCTTGATTTGCTGGTCTTCTAAGAAGCGTTGAAACCAATGAAGTTGTCTGCGATCGCAATACACTTCAAATATATGCTCGCCCAAACCGCTGAACTTAACACAGAGACGACCGTTTTGGTTTTTTGACCAAATCAAGTCTTCCTTGGATGTAAATTGGACTGGAAATGGAATAGAGCTTGGTTTTTTGAGAAGACTACTTTGCCAAGAACGGGCTTCTTCTTCGCTTTGAGGGACAGTTGTTTTAGCAATAAGCAACGTTTGCAACCATTGTTCTCCGGTTAAGTCCCTACCATGAGGCATTCGACTGACTAGTTGCTCTTTAAGGCGTTCAATTTCTTTTTCTTTTTTGCGACGACGCAGAGCAAATTTTTTTGCATCTTCCTCTTCTTTTGTTACCTGGCAGTTATTTTTTAGTAAGTAGGTGATAGCGCAGCGCTCTGAGTCATCTTCTGTTTGGTCGTAAGTCTCAAATAAGGTAGTTGATAGCTTGGAAGAAACTTTGGAATTACTACCTTTTTTACTTTTTTTCTTCTGCTGCGGCTGATTAGTGGGATGAGTAGTTATTCTAACCAGAATTTCAAGGGCTTTAGCTCGAATCTTTTCTAAACTACAACCGCTGATTTCGACCAGTTCAGCATCACTTTTGAGCATGCACAACCAGCGGGTTTTTCCATCTAGTTGCTTTTGTCGTCTCTGTTGCAAAGCTAACCAGGATTTGTAGATATATTCCGTTAATTCGATAGCTGATTTATAGAACCTTTTAGGTTGCTCTGCAAAACACTCTTGGCTTACAAGCGAGTTACACACAGGTCTTACCACTCCGGGTGGAAGTTTTCCTGCTTGTAACCATTTCTCAAAATCAGGGTGTTTTCCTACTTGCTTCAAAAGCTCGTTAACCAGGGGTGTATTTTTCTCTGACATAATCTGCCAAAGATAGCGACGGGTCGATTCGCTTGCAACCAGGCGACATTGAATTGTGATAATGCTCATGTCGTTTTACGCAGGATTGTCATTGAAGGAATGATTAATAAAGTTTTCACAAACAGCAATGTGTCTAAAAGTTCTAAGCAAGAAAGAGACGTGAATTTAACCACGCCTCTAGCTGAGGGAAAAACTTATGCAACTTGCTGGGCTACTTCTGCTACTAGCAACCCACTAACAGCAATGATTAATAGTTGCGCTGCATCAGGAGTTTCACAACAAAGTTGTTTATCTCGATGACACGGTTGCGCTATCCATTTACCCTCAATATTTTGATAAAAAGTGCCAAGAAGCCGGGAACCATACCAAACTCGATAAAGTTCTCCAAAATCGTCTGGTATCGAGTCGATTTCAAATTCTGGTGCTACTGCGTCAGCAGACTCATCAATATATTCCTCAAACTCTGCTTGAGCCGAGGCTTGGTTATCAAACTCTCGTTGTGTCATTATGTGAGTGACCTCATAATCGGGGTTTTACAAAAGGCGATGGCGCAAAGCGCCCGCCTAAAAGGCGATCGCGTGGTTTGGCGACTGGGCGATCGCCTTTATTTTTGTCTCATTTTTAATCTACGTTAAATGTAGATTTTTATCAAGTGTAGATTTATAAAACTTCAACGTTGTTATATCTACACTTGATGTAGAATAATGGCAAGTAGATAAATCTACGTCTAGCAGCTACTAAACTGGTGATGTAGTGTAAATTTATGAATCAAGTGATTCGTTGGAAATTAAATGAAGTGATGGCGCGAAAGCGAGTCAGAAATAAGGACTTGGCAGAAGCGTTAGGGATAACAGAAAATTCAGTGTACAGGCTTCGCAAAGTTGACGAGATGCCACGATTAATCCCAGAAAGATTGAATGGCATTTGTAAGGCGTTAAATTGTCAGCCTGGGGAACTGTTGGAATATGAGCCGGATGATGGTGATGGCAAGGTTGTTTCTATTGTTGATGTGGCGTAAGTATAAATATAACAAGATAAATTGAGAATTCTGTCCTATAATTGTCGTCGCTATATTTGGTCTTTGTAACATTAAAACAAAGGCTGCTCGTTTATTTTGGTACGAGAACCCATGATCCAGGGAACACTGTTTGATGCCCCCATTACCCTACAAGAGCTGGAGTCCCACCTATGGGAAGCGGCAAACATTTTGCGTGGCAGTCCCGTGGCTCGTACTGACTGGAAAAGCTACATCCTGCCGTTGCTGTTCTTCAAGCGCATTTGTGATGTCTGGGACGAAGAATACCAAGCGATGATGGAGGAATACGGAGAAGATTTTCCTGACGAACACCGTTTCCAAATCCCAGAAGGTAATCACTGGAAAGATGTGCGTGAGGCAGCTAGCAATGTGGGGACTGTCCTGCAAAACGCTATGCGTAGCATCGAAGCCGCCAACCAAAAGCACTTGTACGGAGTTTTTTGTGATGCTCAGTGGACAAATAAAGAGCGGCTACCCGATGAACTGCTGAAAGACCTGATTGAGCATTTCTCCGCGCTCAACCTCTCCAACAAGCGTGTTGCCAGCGATGTGATGGGGGATGCTTACGAGTACCTGATTAAAAAGTTTGCCGATACCACTAAAAACAAGGCAGGTGAATTTTATACTCCGCGTAGCGTGGTACGGTTAATGGTGGATATACTTGATCCGCAGGAAGGCGAAAGCGTTTATGACCCTGCGTGCGGCACAGGAGGGATGTTGCTCGCAGATGTTGCTCATGTGCGGGACAAAGGTGGCGATCCAAGAACCTTTTTTGGTAAGCTGTACGGACAAGAGAAGAATTTAACGCAGTTCGGCGGAATTCCCCATCCGCCATGCGGTGGGGTACTTCACCTACAGCGTCCACAGCCCGCATCAACCTAGTGCTGCACGGAGTTGAGGATTTTGTAATTGAACGCGGGGATACTCTGCGTAACCCTGTTTTTACCAATCCCGACACTATGGGGTAGTCAATGAAGTGTGTTTGACGTAGGACTAGTAATGGTTGATTCTGGAGGCGGATTCATAAGTTTCCTTTATGACTCGTCAAAAACAATCAACTCTTTTGAATTCAAGAGAAAACTGTATCACCGGTTACTATTTATTGACGAGTGCAAAAGTTTTCGGTCTACTGATATTAGATAGATTAACCCACGATTGAATCCATCCCAGAGGTTCTATCATCTCTTTATCTTCGTTTGGCTCAAGTAGAAACGCGTCTAGCAGATAATCTAGCAATTCAACAACGCCTTAATGAGCGTCTAATTGCATTAGAGCAGCAACCAAACACTTCTGGTTCTGATTTAGAAGCTCTGAGCCAGCGTGTATTAGCGCAATTGCATTTAGGTAAACAAGCTCCTGGTTACAAAGCAGCTAAAAAGGCTTTATCAAATTTCATCACGGAATTAGGCAAATAATAAAAAGCTACTAAAACTATACTTAAATTTTCCTTCATGTAGAAGCTTTTTGAATTCGCCAACAAAGTCATATCATACGCGAACTCACTTTTTTGTCCAAAGTCCAAAAAAGTTTTCGGTCTACTGATATTATGTAAAGGAATATAAAGAAGCAGAATTTTTACTAAGTAGAGTTTTTGGTAACTAGGTCTTTAATTTATGAAGCTGATATTCCCAAGCCAGTATGACTTCGTACCTCGTTACTTCCGACTAGCTTTAGCCAACGTCCTATCAAATATCATGATACCACTGGCTAATTTAGTCAGTATCATCTTCTTAGGTCATCTAAAAGAAATCCACCACTTTGCTGGAGTCGCCCTCGCTGGAAACTTGCTTAACTCTCTCTACTTCGTTTTACTCTTTCTACGAATGGGGACTACTGGGGTCACAGCGCAAGCAGTCGGACGAGATGACCGAGAAGGTGTGTTGTTGGTAGGACTGCGTAATTGTTTAATTGCCTTGGTTCTGGGAATCGCGCTCGTACTCTTGCAGTACCCTTTGGGAGAGTTGGGGTTTGCCCGACTAAATGTTACCCCAGAGATCAAATCTTCAGCTCTTGCCTATTTCTACACCCAGATTTGGGGAGCGCCTGCGGTTTTGCTGAATTTCGTTCTGATGGGTTGGTTCCTAGGACAGGAAAAAAAGGGCTTAGTTGTGCTGTTGTCAGTCGTTGGCAATGGTGTTAAAATCGCATTTGACTACCTATTTATTATCCATCTGGGATGGGAAAGTACAGGCGCTGGAGTTTCCTATGCGACAAGCCAATATCTGTCATTGTTGGTGGGATTAATATTTGTTTGCACAGAAATCCAGTGGCTTGAGGTACGAGCCGTAGTAGGAAAAATTTGGGACATAAGAGCTATAAAATTTATATTGACCCTCGATGGAAACATTTTTATCAACAATTTAGTTTTGATGTTTACCTCCTTAACGTTTTATTATGAGGGGGCACAAATGGGGACAATTATCTACGCTCAAAATGTGTTGCTCTTACAGATATGCAATTTGAGCCTGTATATTGTAGAAGGATTGGGATTCGGCACGGAAACTCTGGTAGGAAACTTTAAAGGGAAAGGAACCAAAGAACAGTTAGTACCTCTGGCAGGAGTTTCTGTCTTAACTGCTCTGTTGGTGGGGATGGTTTTTGGCGGAGTGTGTTGGCTATTTCCCGATACTGTTTTTGGGTTGTTAACCAACCACATGGAAATTATCCAGAATATTAATATTTTTATTCCCTGGTTGGTACTTGTCCTAGTATGCAGTTCAATAGCTTTCATACTAGATGGGTACTTCTTGGGTTTGGCAAAAGGGCGTACTCTCCGCAATGTTAGCTTAGTCGCGTTTGGGGTAGGATTTTTGCCTGCGGATGTAGCCGCCGTTAAATTTGAGAGTAACCATATCTTATGGTTGGCTATATTTTTGTTCGACGTCATCAAAATGGTGATGCTTGGGGTACAGATGCTCAGAACGTTTGCTGTAACCGTTCACAGGATTTGAAACGCAGAGCGTGAAAAATGGGTTACTGAGGTGGTAGATTAAATTGCATGGATGAAAACTGCCTCGCCTACGGAATTGAAATTTCCGACTCTGATTGGGAAAAGACTCCAGCCAATGTCAAGGAATTGGTCGAGAAAATGGGGCAGCACATCAAAAAATCAGAAGAAAAGCTGGCTGAACAAGAGGTCAAACACCAAGAACTGTTAGAAAAAATCAATCGCACATCAAAAAACTCGTCATCTCCGCCGTCCTCAGATCCACTTCATGCTGAAAAACACCACTAGCTAAAACTGTTCGCACTTGCCGCCAAATACTGAAAGTTGAACCTGCTTTATGGTTATTTGTGACGGTTGATGGCGTTGAACCGACAAATAATGCTGCTGAAAGAGCAATTCGTCCTGCGGTGATCTGGCGACGCACGAGGGTCTTACACGTAAAATTTTTGCCAGCCTTTGTTTGTTGATCTGTCGGCGTAGTCGGGTACTCGTAGTTATAAGGCTGGCAAAAATTTAGGGGACAATGCGTCACCAGTTTTGGTTCTCAAACCCAGGCTGGCAGTACTTTTGTACAAAGGATGTTCACCGTTGTGACTACTCTCAAGTCCCAGCGTCGAAATGTCTTGGATTTTATCACATCAGCAGTGAGTGCTGCGCGTGTTGGCAAAGCTTCTCCTTCTTTGCTCCCTAAAGTTCCTGTTGCTTCTAAGCAAGTAACAAATGCTGCTTAATCCACATTTCTCATATCCGGTTATTTACTTCTATTCAATTTAGGAGAGTCTCCGGAATTAACCTCCATAACTCCTACGCTCATTGAGATACATTGTGTTTTAGTTCGCGATCGCCCCCTGAACGGTTACCGTTTGCTTGTGATGTTGATGAGGATAATGTATAGCAACCGCCAAGGCGGTTAGGACGCTAGATGCAGGACATGTTCCATCGCATCACGTAGACTCTCAAACTGGTCAAGTTGCGTGGCGTACCGACTTTTGAGCCAAGAGCAGCATCGCTCAATCTTATTGAAGTCCGGGGAGTAAGCAGGTAAGTAAAGCAATTCACACCTTGCTTGCTGAATCAGTTGCGAGGGGGCGACCCCCTTTATGAAACGTGGCATTATCCATAACCACTAAGAGCCCCGGTTTCAGCAGAGGAATTAAGCAAGTTTCCAACCAAATCTCAAACACAGTCCGATTGCAGGGACCTTCGACGGTAAAGGGAGCTATCAGTTGCCCTTTACAAAGAGCCGCAATCATAGTGAATTAATTGTTGTCCTAAGTTTCCTGTCCATTGCTATAGCTAGAGGGGAGACTTTGACACGATGATCGGTCACGACCAAATAACAATATTGCCGTCCGGTTTTCGACCAATAAAAGAAGTAAATGTCATCCGCTCACCGTAGCTATCTTTAACTTCGTGGAAGTTGCGGCTATTAAAAAGTACCACGTCGCCAACAATAGGTTTTATTTCTTTAGTCTGGCATTTTTGAACTAGTTCCGGAGTGTAGTATAACTCCGACCCTGTGACCTTACGTGTCTCATCCTCGGGATGCCACAACCTGTTATAAACAATGCATTCTCCACCCGTCTCAGGTACTGATAGAAATAGGTTCCAAGCTAGCTGTGCATCTACATCTACAACACCCCATTTTGGTGCATCAATTTGCGTGAAATCCAGGTGAAGGGATGCATTCTTATGGATAAGACGAATCAAGCCAGCGAAGAAAGGTCCTAAGTGGCTATCTCGAGCAATATTCACTTCAACCGATACAGTATTTCGCAGAATCCCGATCAGTCGGGCTAAAGGATCGAATGACTTGTCCATAATCTCGCGTTGGATTTGGTACTCGCGTTCGACTGCAGCAAAATATTCCTCTTTTGTTTTGTTAATGTATCCAAATTGTGCAATGCCGATTCTACCGATTGGGGGATCGACGCTTTTATGATAGGTAAAATTAGCTGTATGTGTGGCTATCACAAAAGCTTTGCACTCCGCCTGAGTAGCGAAATTATGGATGCGGATTGTCGAAATTCTGTTATTGAATAGCCCAACCAAGTTTTCCTCTGTTAGCGTAGCGTCTTGAGTTTGCTGCCAAAAATTCTGATTGTACATAATTTGATGATGTTACCAATCCAAGGATTTCTTATTTTCTTCTGCCTAGAGTGATGAAAGAGCGTTAATCCCTGTTCTGTCACTCTCCGAAAACATTTGCCATTTCTGAATTCTAGAGCTTTTGTATAGCAAGCGATAAGCCGGAGGCTTGACGCAGAGCGTATCGCACGATTATTTTCTAATCACAAATACAACGCCCATTTTTTTCTAATAGGATAGCTTGTATTCATTGCCTGATGAGGATTAAGCGCGATCGCCCTCCCGGAAAGTGACACAAGAGGGATAAAACCCTTACAGGCGTTGCATAAAATGGGGATGAATAATGAACCCCCAAGACGCGCCTGTTCGCCAAGAATTAAGTTTTTTACTTGAAAGAGAAAATAAAATCATCCCGCCAATATGCAACGCCCCAAATTCTTGGGGTTATGCAGCGAGCAGGCATTGACTGAGTTGAGCTGCTAGGGTAACGACCTGAGGATTTGTAACGATCTGATAATGATCGCCGGGTATCGTATATGACTTAACACCACGAATTGTGTACTGCTGCCAACCTAGTGTTGTGTCTTGAATCCCTTGCTCATCTTGTTCGCTAGCACGAAAAACTGTAATGCATCCATCGTAACAGTGAGGTACGTAACGATACATTGCTTCGATATTTGTGCGAAAAACCCTCACCAATTTATCGAGTTTCCCAACTCTATCGTCTGGTAGTATAAAATGCATTTCGCCGGCCCATTTCAGGAGCTTAAGATCTCGCTCTTCTATTGTCAACGCCTCATGCTCATTGAAGCCATTTGAAAGTTCTTCACCTACAAAACCGCTCAAATCTCTGATAAAAGCCGAAACCCACTTTGTCCCGTCATCGTTGGTAATTCGTGCATCAGTATCAACCAAGCGAGCGTCTGATGGTGTTGGTGCAGTGCTGTCAATCAAGGCCAGCAGAGCCACCTCATGTCCTCCCTGAAGCAACTGCTGTGCCATTTCAAACGCAATCACTCCACCTAGCGACCACCCACCAAGTTGATAAGGACCTTCAGGCTGCACCCGTTGCAGCGCTTCAATGTAACGGGTGGCCATCTCCTCTATGCTGCGAAGGGGTGATTGATCGTCCTGAAGCCCAAATGCTTGCAACCCGTAAAAAGCTTGCTCAGGTCCCAAATGGTAGGCTAAAGTAGCGTAACAAAGAACGTTACCTCCAGCAGGATGAATACAGAAAAACGGAGTCCGATCGCCACTTGTACGAATGGGAACTAAGGGAGACCAGGATGAGAGACTAGCATGGTTGCAAACAATAGAGGCGAATTCTTCGATTGTGGGTCCTTGAAACAAAGTCGCTAAGGGCAAACTAATACCCAACTGTTGGTGAAGTTTGCTCATGAGGTTGACTGCTGCAAGCGAATGTCCACCGAGTTCAAAGAAATTCTGTTGAATACCCACCGGGTGGACTTCAAGTACATCGCTCCAGATCTGTGCAAGTTGCAATTCCAAGCGATCGCGTGGGGCAACAAATTGGTCTTCAACCCCTAGATTGGTTGCTCGTGGTTCGGGTAAAGCACGACGGTCTACTTTACCGTTAGGCGTTAAGGGGATCGTCTCAACTACCTCAAAGGCTGAAGGAACCATATAAGCAGGCAAGCGTTTTCTCAGGTAATATCTCAAATCATTAACCTGTAGCGATCGCCCCTCAGTCGGTTTTACGTAAGCCACTAAGCTTTTAATGTTGCCGGAACGAACGATAACCACAGCAGTATGAACATCCTCGTGCTGTTCGAGCACAGATTCAATCTCTGTAATTTCTATGCGAACACCACGAATCTTTACTTGACTATCATTCCTACCCAAGAATTCGATATTGCCGTCGGGTAAATAGCGAGCTAGGTCTCCGGTGCAGTATAAACGGGATTCTAAATGACCCGCAAAGCGATCGGGAATAAACTTATTTTGGGTTAGCTCCGGTCGATTAAGGTAACCCCGAGCAACGCAGTTACCACCAATGTAAATTTCCCCTGGAACCCCGACGGGAACTGGTTGCTGCAGTTCATCCAGGATGTAGATCGTTGTGTTGGGAATCGCTCGCCCAATGGGTGGAAGCTTTGGCCACTTAGTAACATTTTGAGCCAAAGGAGCAACAGTCACAGCATGGCACTCTGATGGACCATAGTAGTTGTAGAGGGTGCAATGCTCCAATCTGCTGAACAGAGATCTAATCTCCCGTGTGATACGCAATTGCTCCCCGCCAACCCAAACTTCACGCAACCCAGTTGGTAATGCCTGCGCCTGCATCCCGGCGATGGCTAAAGGTTGTAAAGCTGCAGTCGGTAGGAATAACCGCTCAATTGCTCTGGTTTTGAGCAATTCTAGCATTATTGGGGGATCGCGGCGTTCTTGCTCGCTGAGTAGAACCAGAGTGCCGCCCGCACACCAAGTTGCTAGCATTTCTTGAAATGAAACATCGAAACTAAGCGGCGCAAATTGGAGAGTTCGCGATCCTCGAGACAGGGTAGAGGTTGCAACGTGCCAGCTAATTAAATTAGCCACAGCACGATGGGTCATTGCAATTCCTTTAGGTTTGCCGGTAGAACCTGAGGTGTAAGTGATATAAACAAGATTGTCAGGAGTTACAGTAGATCTAACATTCTCATGACTTTCTTCGGTAAGGGGGAAGTCATCCAACCGTAAAATCTTGGTGGAGGCATGGGTATCTAAAATCACAAAAGTTTGTGCCAGTATAACTGCTACTTGGGAGTCCTCCAACATAAAATGGAGCCGCTCTTGCGGATAGGATGGGTCGAGGGGAACATAGGCTCCTCCTGCTTTCCAGACTGCCAGCACCGCAATCACCATAGCCAGGGAGCGTTCGAGACAGATCCCCACGAGTACGTCCGGGCGCACCCCTAGCAACTGAAGATGGTGGGCTAAGTGGTTGGCTCGGGCGTTGAGATCGCGATAGGTCAGTGCTTGGTCAACTTCTGGACCAATAACCGCTAGTTGATCGGGAAATTGTTCTGCTTGAGTCTCAAACAGATGATGCATACAATCAATGCTATGCAGGAGGTCTGCTTGGGTTTGGTTAAAGGACTTTAGCAGCTGGTATTCTTCGTCAGTGAGTAGAGGTAGAGATTGAATCTGTTCTTCTGGATTAACGGCGATCGCTTCCAGCAAGGTCTGGTAGTGACCAATCATCCGTCTAATCGCTTCGCGTTCAAATAAGTCACCATTGTATTCAAGCTGCCCTGCGAGCCCCTGTGCAGTCTCTTCCATAGACAAAACGATGTCGAACTTGGCGGTGGCGTTAAAGAGATCGCGGCTAGACATCAACACGCATCCCGACTCCAGGGTTCGCAGTGGCTGATTCTGCAGAACGAACATAATTTGAAAAAGAGGCGCATAACTCAAGTGCCGCTCTGGATTTAATGCCTCTACCAGTTGCTCGAAGGGCATATCCTGGTGAGCATAGGCGTCTAGCGCAATTTTCCGCACCTGACTTAGAACGTCCAAAAAGTTTTGATTTGCTTGCAATTGTGTCCTCAATACAAGGGTGTTAGCAAAAAAACCAATGAGTGGCTCTAGTTCACTGCGATTACGATTGGCGATCGGTGTTCCGACCACAATGTCTGTCTGCCCGCTATAGCGTGCCAATAAAATCTTGAAAGCGGCGAGTAAGGTCATAAAGAGGGTTGCTCCTGCCTCCTGCCCCAAACTCTCTAGCCTTTGTTTCAAGTTCTTGTCGATCTGAAAAACGATAGTACTGCCCTGGAAAGTCTGAACAGGTGGCCGAGAGCGCGAAGTAGGGAGTTCGAGCAACGGCGGCGCATCCGCTAAATGCTGTTGCCAATAGTCAAGATGCTTTTGCTGCACCTCTGGGGTCAAATATTGGTTTTGCCAGTAGGAAAAATCGCCATACTGGATCGACAAATCCGGCAATGGAGAGGCAACGCCCTGCAAGCTAGCTGCATAAATTGCAGCCAGTTCGCGAAAGAAGATATTTATTGACCAACCATCAGAGACAATGTGATGCATCGAAAGCAGCAATCGGTGCTTTTCATGATCCAGCCGTAACAGTTGGAACCGTATTAATGGTCCGCGAGATAGGTCAAAAGGATCTCGAATCGCGTCATCCGCTAACCGTGCAGCCTCAGTATCTGCTTCTTCGTTAGGTAAAGATTGCAAGTCAATAACTTGCAGGATGACTGCTTTAGCGGGCGCGACGATCTGAACGGGAACACCGTTTTCCAGAGCAAAAGTCGTGCGCAGGGCTTCGTGACGTCTTACAATCTCTGTTAGGCTTTGCCCTAAGGCATAAACATCGATCTGTCCAATCAGGTCAACTTCCGCCGCCATATTGTAGGTGGCGCTAGAACCCTCTAATTGAGAGAGAAACCACAACCGCTTCTGTGCAAATGATAAAGGCAATGAACCTTTGCGAGATATCACTGAGATGGGGGCTATAGGCATTCGGTCTTGCCGCCCGGTGGCTTCGATATGCTCTGCGAGTTTTGCGATCGTTGGCAACTCAAACAAACGGCGTACCGATAATTCGATGGAAAAGATATCACGCACCCGCGAAGACAATTGCATTGCGAGCAGTGAATGACCACCGAGCCTGAAAAAATTGTCGTGGATACTCACAGACTGCTGTTGCAATATCTCCTGCCATAAACCCTTCAACATCTCCTCTATAGGGGTGCGAGGTGCAGCATAATCGATGTCCAAATCATGCAGATCCGTTCCATCAATACATAGTAATGCACGCCGATCAACCTTACCATTGGGCATCAACGGCAAGTCTTTGACCAGCACAAAAGCCTCTGGCACCATATAGTCGGGTAATTTCTCTTTGAGAAACTCGCAAAGCTCCTTTTTTGTTACGAGATGCCCAGAGCGGCAAACGATATAAGCCGTTAACTGCGGATCGCCAGGTGCTTGCTTTGTCTCTGGGGCACTTGCTAGCATCTCATTGAGCCATATTGATAACAGCTCGCGTCGTCTCACAGAAAGAGTAGTGATATAAGCATGGAGATCGTTCATTTGGCCATCTTATGAGTCATATCAGAGTGATCCAGAACTTTTTTACACAGATGAGGTAATTATCACTAATTTGCCAGACATGATATTAGAGTCTTATTTCACAGCTTTAACGACAATCATCGAATCTGCCCACCAATTAATATTGTCTTGGGGAGGAAACAGGGGTTTAACGACACTCAAAGTAAAAGAACTGAAATACTTAAAAAGAAGTCGCTGATGCCGACGACTAAAGGAGTCAATTTCGTTGGTATAGTATGTAAAAATGCCGCCTTCTCTGAGGCAAAAAGCTGCAGTTTCAAAAAATGGCTCCGCAAAAGTTATACTTTCAATGACGAACTTTTGGAATTCCTCCTCACTTGTAGGATACGTATCGAAGAGAATGCCGTCATACGTTCCCAACTGCTCCGAGACGTCCTGCCACCTCCCCTGAAGCAATTTAAATTCGCATCTAGGGTATCCAGTACGCCACTGCTCAAAAGTTTTCACTACGTCATCGTTACACTCAATGATGGTGTGCGATTTCACGCCACGTTGTTGGATATATGTTGCAGAGATACCCATCCCAAATCCAACTTCCAACACATGACCATGCGTTTCTGTAACAATATCTGCCATCGCCTTCATCAAAGGGTGTTGCCAATCTTGCATGACTTGTTGAGCGTCAATGATGAGTTGAGAGCCATCATGCTGCATGGGCATTTTCTGCCATTCATCGCGCATCTCTGTCCTTTCGGCACTCTCGACAAACCGTTGTGATAGTTTGTCCAAATACTTGATGTCATCGGCAAACTCATCAAGGGTGCGTTGCAGAATCCAGTTCCTTTGGAATTGACGTGGAGGTCTTATATAGTTCTGATCTTTAAGATATAATGAAAGCTCAAATTCAGGAAATTTTCGATGCATAACTTCTCCGGCTGAATAAATGGGAGGACTGTTCCGTGCGAGTTGAAGTTCGACTTCATCCTCCGAAAGATTCTTTATACTTGCTAAGAGGTGGTGCGCTTGTTTCTGATTCAGACACTGGAGTTTGGTCACCAAATCTTCTATGTCTTGGCTTGAAGACTCAGCCTTTGTGTTTCTTTGCCTTCTAAGTACAACAGCATCTAGAACCTTAACGTGTTGCTTGAGTTTGGCTTCAACCTCGCCCAATTCAATCCGGAAGCCACGAACTTTAACTTGTCCATCAATGCGCCCGTAAAATTGAACTTGACCGTCAGGCAAGTAGCTTGTGATATCACCAGTTCTATACAAGCGGGCTCCAAATCCACCACTGTAGGGATCGGGAACGAACATCTCAGCTGTGAGGGCTGGGCAATTTAAATACCCCCTTGCCAAAGAAGACCCTCCAATATATAATTCTCCTGGTACTCCAACCGGAAGCAGGTTGCCGTTAGGATCGCACACGTAAAGGGTACGATTTGCAACGGGGTTACCGAGTGGCAAGCGATTTGACCCACTGTTGCTATCAGATGCAGAAACCTTGTATAGGGCGCTGGTGATCGTTACTTCAGTCGGTCCATAGGCATTGAGCAAGCAAGCCCCTTTGATTGGCGTTTGTTGCCACATTTGAAGAGAATCAAAGGGAAAAACTTCTCCCCCAATGATCGCGAGCCTGAGCCGATAATTTGGAATAAAAATCGGATCTCTAGCCCATTCCTCAACCACCTGTTGCCAATAAGCTGGTGGAAGATTTATGACGGTGAGTCCTTGATTTTCAATCTGGCTTCGGAGTTCGGCGACTGTCCAAACACTGGTGTCGCGTAAGACTAATGTAGCTCCGTTTACAAGGGTAGAAAAAATCTGCTCAACAGCGGCATCGAAGTTGAATGAAGTAAACTGCAAGACGCGATCCTTAGGCTGTATGTTGTAAGCAGCTTGGATGTGCTGACAGTGGTTGACAAGTGCGCGATGCGAAATTGCAACGCCTTTGGGGTTACCAGTTGAACCCGATGTGTAAATCGTGTAAGCTAAATTATCAGGGCTAATGGCACTAGATAAATTCGCATGACCGATCTCATGCAGAACAGGCAAGGTCTGGTCTAGCAGTACGATTTTAGCTTGATGCTTGGGTAAGCATGCTGATGATTCAACAGTTGTCAGGATTATAGAAACATCGGCATCCTTCACTATGAAAGCGAGCCGTTCTTGTGGATAGGTGGGGTCTAACGGCACCAAGGCACCACCAGCTTTTATGATACCCAAGAGTCCGACGAGCGCGTTTACGCAGCGTTCTATACAAAGACCAACAGGTACTTCCGGACTGACTCCAAGGGTGCGCAAGTGATGTGCGAGTTGATTGGCTCTGGCGTTGAGCGCGTTATAGGTCATCTGCTGATTGCCCAGTACGAGGGCTATTGCATCTGGCGTGCGCTCTGCCTGTTCTTCAAATAAATGATGGATGCACTTTTTGGTAAATTGTTGTTCTTCAACAAAGTTGTTCCAAACTGACAGCACCTGGTGTCGCTCTTGCGACGTCAACATCGAAACCGTCGAAAGTTTTTTAGTTGGTGCGGTTGAAATCGCTTCTAGTAAGACTTTAAAGTGACCGCCCATACGTTCGATGCGGTCTGCATCGAACAAATCGCAGTTGTATTCGATCTCGCCAATAAGCTCATCTCCGGCGTCTTGCAGCGTGAGGCTTAAATCAACAATTGATGTTCCGGTCTCGATCTCGACATAGTCGGCATCCAACCCGTGAAAATTCAGCCTCTGCATTGGCGAGCGCTGCCAAACAAACATGACTTGAAACAAGGCATTGTGGCTGAGACTGCGCTCCGGCTTTAAAGCCTCAATGAGTTGTTCAAAAGGAAGGTCTTGATTTTCACGAGCCTCCAAAACAACTTTACGAACGCGAGCCAGCAACTCTAGGAAGGTCGGATCGCCAGAAAAGTCGAGCCGCAGCACCAGTGTATTGACAAAGAAACCGATTGAAGACTCAATTTCTCGACTGGATCGAGTGGAAGCGGGAGTGCCAACAACCATATCCCTCTCTCCACTGTAGTTTGCAAGCAAAGTTGCAAAGCCAGAGAGCAGTACCATGAACATGGTTGCCCCTGATTCTGCTGCCACCTGTCTCAGCCTGCGTGTCAAGTTAGGGGGAATCGTAAATCGATAGTGACGTCCCCGAAACGTCTGAACTGCTGTACGCACGCGATCGCTCGGAAGCGTTAGCACCTGAGGAACATCTGCTAATTTACGCTTCCAGAACCGCAGTTGGGCATCAAGCACCTCATCGGTTAAACGATAACGTTGCCAGAGGGCAAAGTCAGCATACTGGATTGGAACATCTTCTAAACGAGAAGGAACGCCTTGCGTATAAGCATTATAAAGCGCCACCAGTTCCCTGATAAAAATGTCCATGCTCCAATCATCTGAAATGATATGGTGCATGACGCAAACCAAAACACGATCCTGTGACCCCATTTCGAGCAATGCGACGCGGAGCAAGGGACATCGAGTCAGATCGAATGGCTCTGTGATAATTTCTGAAGCATGCTGTTGAGCTACAGCTAATCGCTTTTCTACAGGGACATTCTGTAAGTCAATATATGATAATGGTATAATTTGACTGCTTGCAACTGAGCGCACTGGAGAGCCGTTTACTAAAGGATAGGTCGTGCGTAGAGCATCATGGCGTTGCACAACCTCTGCTAGGCTCTGCTCTAGAGCCCACTCCTGCAAAGCACCTGTCAGGCGATGGGCAGTATAAGTAACGTAAGCCACCCGTGCCCCTTCCATCTGGTCCAGAAACCACAACCGCTGCTCTGCAAAGGAAAGGAGAAATGCGCTTCGATTAAAAGTGTTATTAATAGGAGGTAGAGCGGAAAATTTCGTAGTTTGGTACTGTGTGAGATGTGTGACAAATGTGGCGATCGTTGGGGCGTCAAAAAGAGTACGGACAGGAATTGTTACCTTGAAAGACTCGCGCACTCGATCTACGATCTGGGCAGCAACTAGGGAATCTCCTCCCAGTTCAAAGAAATCATCATCAATACCAACCTGTTCTACGCCCAGAAACTCCTCCCAAATTCTCACAAGCCGCGTTTCATTAGGAGTGCGGGGTGCGATGTAAACCTGCCCCTGAGTCAACGATCTAAAATCCGCTGTAGGCAAAGCCTGACGATTTGTCTTCCCACTGGGTGTGCGCGGTAATGCGTCAAGAAAGATGACAGCAGCTGGCACCATTGCTTCAGGAAGACTCTCTCTCAAATGGCTTCGCAGATCAACGCTGGTTACTCCTTGAGGCTGTTTGGGAACTACATAAGCAATCAATTGTAGTATAAATCCAGGTTTCTGCTCTCGGGCAACTACAACAGCCTCGCGAACTTGTGGATGTCTGTTAAGCGTTCCTTCGATTTCTCCAAGTTCGATGCGCTGACCGCGAATCTTCACCTGATGGTCAATACGACCGAGATATTCGAGGACACCATCAGCTGTGTAACGCGAAAAATCGCCGGATTTGTATAGCCGCGTGCCTGGTCGATCACTACAGGGATCTGGTATGAATTTTTCAGCAGTCAATGCCGGACGGTTCAGATAACCGCGAGCAAGACCAACACCACCGATGTGTAGTTCCGCTTGAACATCGCTACCAACGGGCTGTAGACGATCGTCTAAAAGATAAAGGGACGTGTTAGTAATAGGGTAACCAATGGGCACCGCAGATCGTTTACTATCACGTTTACATTCCCAATAACTGACTTCAATAGAAGCTTCCGTGGGTCCATAGAGATTGTATAGGTTAGCGTCAGGGTAAGCTGAAAAGAAAGCCTCCTCCAGATCCACAGGCAACTCTTCTCCACTGTTAAACCAATGTTTCAATCTCGGCAGTTGGGCTTGAAGATCGGAAGCAGCGTGAAGTACCATGCGTAACAGTGTTGCTACCATAGTAATACGCGTAACACCTGCTCCCGCTAGCACTTCGATAAACCGCTGGGGATCTCGTACCACAGCGTCCGGGATGATAGCGACAGGTTTGCCTTGCAGTATCGGGGCAAAAATCTCGGCAATATGATCGACAAAGCAGAACGGAGCCTTCTGGCAAAAGACTTCACCATCTTCATAGGGAAAAGTCTGCCACATCCAATGCATACGATTGACCATCCCTCGGTGAAGACCTAGCACCCCCTTCGGTCGTCCGGTCGAACCTGAAGTGTAAATCACGTATGCTAGATTATCAGGTGTAGCGAAATTTTTAAGATTATCGTTGCTCGCAGCATACTGAGACAAAATTTCCCCATCGAAATAAACCACTTCAGCACAATGTTCGGGTAATGCTTGTGCAAGTTTCTTCAGCGTTAGAATCAGGGGAACCTCTGCATCCTTCAACATAAAAGTCAAGCGTTCGCTTGGATAACTCGGATCGAACGGTATGTAAGCTCCACCTGCTTTAAGTACCCCCAGCATCCCTACAACCATGTCTAAAGAACGCTCAACGTAAATACCTACAAGAACTTCTGGCCCAACACCTCTTGCCCGTAAGAGGTTAGCCAACTGATTTGCACGGCAGTTTAAAGCCTTGTAGGTTAGTTGATAGCCTTCAAAGCATACGGCCACTGAGTCAGGTGTTAACGCTACCTGCTCTTCAAAAATCTCGTGGATACATCGATTTTTTGGGAAATCCGCTTCCATGACATTTCAATCAATCTATATCTTTTACCGCTCGTTAGCCAAGAACGAATTATTTATTCCTCATAGCTTTTGTCTACAGATTTGTCTACAGATAAATAGCTACTTTATCTTAGTTGTAAAGACAGATATATTCAGAATTTAACTACCAAGCATCTAAAGGATCGACTCCTCCTTCTTCAACGATCTGTCTTTTCAGCTTTTCTAATTCTACTCTGTCATAAGTATGACCTGCACGGGCTAGTAATATTCGCTCCTTCAGGGATTCAGCAGAAACTTTCCCAATCAAATCGAGCACTTTAACAACTTCCACACCTCCTGATTGAGTAACATCTTTTACCTTATCAGGATTGTTTGTTAACAGTCGAATCCTCCTCACTTTCAAACGACGTAAAATCTCCATCATAGATTCAAAATTTCTTTCGTCTCTTTTAAAACTTAAATCATTAAAGGAAGAAGCAACTACATCTCTGCCAGTTTGATACCCATACGAATACAAAGCAGCAATCATAACTTGCCCGATACCTCTTCCTGCATGATTTTCGCCAGCCCCCATAATAAAAATTCCACCTAAAGGGTCTTTTGATATTTTCTCTAATGCTAAATCTCTTTGTTCGTCACAATCACAATGAGCGGAGTGGAGATAGTGACCGTGCGGGCATAGTGATTGCAATCTTACTAGAGGGACACCTTCTCCTAAATGATTTAAATCACCATATGTAGCGACGTAATAAGCATCCTCATCGGCCCCACCTTCTCCAAATACAAACAAAGATATATTAAATTTTTTTATTGTATTTTTGCTTCCGATTTTTAGAGGTAATTCATACGATTTGATTTCAACAACTCCGTCATCGTGAGTTTTCCAAATTCCATGTTGAATTAATTTTTGTCTAGCTATTTCCTTTTTTGAATTAAGCTTTGTATTTAGCGCAGTTGTTAACTCAGATTGAAATGTATGTTTTCTCCATGGATAAGAAGTGACTTGAGTACAACACAGTTTTTTAAAGACCTGCTGTCCATTGTTTATACCTGTCCCTGAAAGACCATAACCTCCACTACCAAAAGGAACAAATGGTCTTACATAATATGTTCCGTTCTCGCTAACCATACCAGTTTTCATTTGAGACCTTACATTTCTGAGTAGCTGTTTGTCGTTCGAGTAAAGGTAACCGCCTAGACCATAAATGGTATCATTAGCTAATTCGATTGCTTCCTCTACTTCAGAAAATATCACTATTGGTAAAACAGGACCGAATACTTCTTCTTTCCAAACTCGCATATTGCGTTCTACATTAGTAATCAATGTAGGTAGATAAAAATATCCATTCATTTCTAGAGGTATTGAACCAGCAGTTATAATTGAGGCACCATTAATCTTAGCGTCTTCAACTTGCTCCTTTAAAGCCCTAAATTGAATACTGTCAACGAGAGGACCTATATGAGTTTTTATGCTTGATGGGTTTCCAATTGTTTTACTTTCGAGGATTTTAATTAAAGCCTCTAGTAAAGCATCATAAATACTTTTTTGAACAACTAATCGTTTGAGTCCATCACATACCTGTCCGCAGTTTTCAAAACGAGCTTTGTAAATTAGCTTTGCCGTGGATTCAATATCTACATCTTCAAAAACGATCCCAGGAGCCGATCCACCCAGTTCTGTATGGACACGAACGATCTTGTTCAATTTTGCCGCTTGCGAATTAGCAAGCTGGTGAATCATTAATCCAGTTTGAGAGCTTCCTGTGAAACAGATCTGATCTACTCCTAGCCGAATCAATTGCTCTCCAGCTATACCATCCCCATACACTACACTGAAAACACCCTTTGGCAGCATAGAGTCCATAAGTACGTCTAACTGCTTAGAAAATAAAGGGCATTTCTCTGAATGCTTAAAAACAACGGTATTTCCTACCAATAAATTAGGGATAACAGACCATACAAAATTGAGAAATGGAAAGTTCCATGGAACAATACATGCCGTCACGCCACACGGTTGATATGTTGTCTGATGAATTTCATGTCTATCTTCATGATTTATCGTTGGTTGGATAGCTTCAGAAACATTGTCTAGATACCATTGAATGCACTCAAACCCATCTTCCATTTCTTCCTGTGCTTCATTGATAGGTTTACCCATTTCATCAGTAATGAGCTGTGCCAAAACTTTTTTTGATTCAACAAATTTTTTGAGGATAGGTTCTATCAATGAAATTCTTTCAAATACCGTTTTTAGTTGCCATTTCTTTTGAGCGCTACGAGCATACTCTACCATATCGTGAATCTCCTTTTCAGAGGAGATTACGACTTCACCAAGGATTTCAGTAGTTGATGGATTGATCGAAGTTAATACAAAAGGAGCGATAGAAGGAGAGGACATTTTGTCAGATATTGCAAGATTTGAGAACAAATTTTTCATGATATCTCTCGATTAACTCCAAATTGTTAACTTTTTACAGTACCTTCATCTAGACGCTGCATCATTCTTTTGGTCATCGCTAGAGGATCTTCATTCATATTCTGGACATGATTGAATCTCTGGTTCATGTATTGTGCTTTATTGTTCCAACTTTCATCACCGCGAAAGGGAATCGTTTGATCAGCTTGATAGAGAGGCCAAGCCCTGTAGTAATTTGATGCAACAGCTTTGCCACTGACAAGAATGGGATTGAGATATAGACCAGTATTTGTAATCTTTGTAGACGCTTTCATGAAGCCGAGATCCAAACCACACCGCCGATATGATGAGGTGTTCTGTTCAGAACCATGAATAATGCATGGGTGGTGTATTGATACATCACCAGGCTTGAGGATGACGTCTACTGCCTTTGCTTCATCTACCAAGTCAAGATTGGCAAGGGATGAAGAAAGCATGTTAGGGATGTCTGAACGGTATTGAATAGGCTGTAGTGGTAGTTTATGGCTGCCAGGAATCATTCTTAGGCAACCCCTTTCAGGGTTAGTTTCATCAACTGCCAACCAAAGTGTAACTGCTTCCAAAGGGTCTAATCGCCAGTAAGCACCATCCTGGTGCCAAAAGACTGCGTAGCCATCACGAGGTGGCTTGCAGATGTAATGTGCTGTGAAACAAGCCAAATTAGGTCCTAACAATTGGCTAACAATTTTAACAAATCGCTCATCAGTGACCAACCTAACCCAAAATGCGTCGTCTCTCATCAGGGGATGGTGGAGATGCTCTGGTCGGAGTTCGGGATACTTCTGACAGAGCCAATCAACATGCTGAGAAACTTCTTGAATAAGATCGGCATCGACTACGTTACGTATAATGGCAAAGCCATCTTTTTCGTACTGCTCTTTTAGACCCGTTAAGTCATCTATCGATAGACTAACCATCGATTTTTCACCCTTTACTTACTAGCCAAATCCAGATTTGTGTTTGTACTATTTGAATAGTACATTGCTAAAATAGTCTATCCTTTTCAAGCGCTTTGAAAATTAATATATTCTTCCTTAAAAACGCTTGTGTTTTATCCCAGTATTTGCTCGCTCGCAGAATTACCGTGCTTCTAAGTACTTCAATTTTGGCGGTTGGATCGATGCGCTCGCTATCTGCTCGCCAGTGACGATCTTCAAACGATTCCTACTGCTTGCCTTGAGAGCGTTGTTTTTCTCGTCGGCATTAACCTCTGCCGGTGTATATTTCATAAGCATGCGGAACTCGCTTAGCTGCTGATAGAAGATTTGACCAATTGACGGCTCGGCAAACCAATTAATGAGTTCATCACAACTAAAGGATTGCGAGGAACGCACAGATGCGAGCGCATCTTTCCAGTATCCCGGCACGCAAAACAACTTACGAGTCAGGTAGTGATAACACTGTATGTTATCATCGACTTCTACAAAGTCCAAGTACTCGTCAGCAAGTCGAAGCAAGCAGCTACTGTCGAGGTCTGTTACCATTAACGTTTTGGTTAATTCAGCATTACGACGAGCATTAATGTGTTCGCGAAATGCAAAGAATTTAGCATGTACTTCTTGTCGCTCCGTCGCTGTCATCGCGGGATCTTGGGATATCAGGTGGTTGGCAGGGTACTGAGATTGTCCCTCCTGATTACCTGTATCCTCTGTCTTTAGTGAGTAAAAACTGGGATTGCGACCGATCTTCGACGAGCGCGTTGGCTCGAAGGGGTAGACTCCGACGAAGGTAATGCAGTCTTCAAGAGCTCGAAATTCCTCAAGAGATTCTAGAGCCTCACGATAAGTTGTTGATGGCAGATCGGGAATTAGATTCAGTTTTAGCTTGACTCCTGCAGCCGCAGCATCTCGAACAAAGTTTTTATTTTTTTCGTTTGTTGATGCTTTTTCGACAAGCTTGAGGACTCGGTCAGTCATCGATTCAATCCCGATTTCCAGATAATCGCAGCCACTTTGAGCAATAAGCTGTAAAACCTCAGGGGTAAATCGCTCGTCAACCATTGCAAAAGAAACCCAAGAGAGAGTCAAGCCAGATGCTATAATCGCTTCACTCATTTTCCGCGCGAACAGGGGAGGAATTGATTCGCTAATGATGGCAAATTGGTTACGACCGTGAATACGGATCTGGTACTCCATTTCTTCAACTAAGCGATCAACTAACTGTGTACGATACGGGCTGCTACCTTTATACAATTCCACATAATCGCAGTAAGCACACTTACCCCAGTAACATCCGCGTGCCTGTATAACCCCGATTTCGGGATCGGCTAGAGCGCCCATTATCTCCTCGTCATAATCGCCGTAGGGAAGTAATTTTATGTCTGGTCCAGGCTCAGGTGGGACATGATGAACTTCTCCGTTAAAGAAACTGGAGACGGCAGGAACTTTTGTTGGCTCCCACTTTTGGTGTTGTCTTTGTTCGACCAACCTTAGCAAAGGTAACTCACCATCAAATCGCACTACTGCATCAATATCTTTAACAGTCGTCAGCAAGCGATCAAGATCCTTAAGATTCATCAGACTCAGGGTTGGTCCACCGAATATAACTGTAAGATCCGGGCGTTGACTCTTAATGTGACGGGCGAGGACAAGAGCTGGAACAAGTTGTGGCCCCATAGGGACAGAGATGCCAACAGTATGAACTTTCGGTGGTAAGCTCTCAAGATACCCACTCCACTGATAGAAATCAAGATAGAAGCATGCTGCAGATGTATCGTAGAAGCCGGGCTGCTGTATAGTGACAGCATCGAAAACGATATGGTACATCTGTGCCACATTCATCAGTAAATGTGCTGGTCCTAGAGCGTTAGCTCGAAATTTATCGCGACCATGCTCGTCGAAAAGTAATTGACGATGACGATGGATTAACCTTGCTGACAAACAAGGAATCGCCTCTGTTGGTAATTGTATAGAGTCAAGGAAGTTGCCTTCCGCAAACTTATTAAGCATCTCTACCTGAAGTAGATAGCGAGCAAATTTTTCATTCAAGTCTGCTTGAACCACGCCATATCCGTACGATTTAAGGTAGCTCGATAAGATTGCCGTCGATGGGTAATAGTTTCCGAAGTTTGTAGTCACCAAGGGAGGAAAGACCAGAGAAACCTCTGCTTGCAGACGTTGGGTTTGTTTATCCTTGAGCATTTCAATCATGATTGATATCTCGAATAAGTTTGATGACGTTAGACTGTTACTGCTTATTAATTTTCTTTTCCTAATGCTCTACGATCTCGACACGCCCCGTGCCTTGGAGCGTAGCCAAATCAAAGTTCGCAATACAGCGAATATCTATACCATTCAGATTTAAATCGCCGACAAGATCGATTTTCCCAGATGCCTGTTGGAAGTCCGCATGGCTCAGATCGGTTGCTCCTCGATCCAATCGAACGCCAAGTTGTGTTCCTCCTTTGGTATCAGTGAACTTGACATAAACATAGCCTCTGTGAATACTTTGTCGTAATTCCTCTGCTGATTTGTGAAATTCGCTAGCACTCACAGGGTACGCGCCCTCCGACAATCTTTTCACCAAATCATCCATAGGCAGCACGTTTTTGTCTGCTATTGTTGCCGCAACGCGGGGGGAAGATAGCTGTTTTGTATGAGCAGAGACGTAACTGGATTGACTGGTCATGTGTTTGCGTAGGCTTAAAGGTCGCATATCGCTCCACACTGCTCTAATGTAATCGAGACATTCGGTCTTCGTTCCACTCTTGCTCACTGCCTTCCAACCTACAGGAATCTCTAGATTGATTGGCCAGAGCGAGTACTGCTCCTCATGATTTATAACTACTGTATAAGTAACAAGAGATTTTTGTTGTTCTGTACTCATAAACAATCTATCAAACTTTTGTAGAGCCACTGCACTTAATTTCAAAACCCTAGCTTTTTTAGAAATTCTCTTGGTTATTTACCTACTAATAAATTTATAAAGTTTTCAGCCGTTTAGGAGCAGCTACAGGTTGAAATATATATCTATATAATAGACATATATTAATACAAGGGTTTTAGAAAAAAATTAAATAATAAGCTTTGTTAATATTTTTAAATATTTTAAAAATATCTGACTTTTCCCGTTAAGTCTTTCTAGCAAGCAGCCAACCCTCACAGAGGTCGTGCAATTTTAACCAGCCGCGCCATAGTACCCCAATACCAATGGGTGTATTATGACGATGTTCCAAGTAACCCCCTAAACGGGCGATTGCCTGCGGCAGAGCTACGCTTAACGCTTCCACAGCCCAAGCAACTGTTAACACCTTGGGTAGTTTGGGTGATTTAACTTTCAAAACTTGAAGCTCAAGGGGATTGAGGACTTCAATAGCGTCAGCGGTTGGCTGGGTGCGATGTAAATAAGTCAACTGCAAAAGCTCAACAGCAATCACACTCAAGAAACCAAGCAAAGTTTTCATGCCATCAGCAGCAAGTCTGTATCGCTCCACCTGGCAACCCGATTTTAATATTTTGTGATATTCCTCCACGTGCCAACGGTAAGAATACCAACGTAAAATCGTAGTAGCCATCTGGGCATCAGCGACTACTTCTGTTGTCAGCAACATCCATTCCAAGGGTGTTTCACCTTCTGGACAATCAATCTCAGTGGCATAAACAGCATACACCAGTAGAGGGTCACGGTTGTCAAAACGGTAGGGAGTACGGAGATTAACTGGACAAAACCGCACCACTAATTTAGCTTTGCGGGCAGAACGCTTGCTCGTTTCTGGCAGATCAATTTTCTGGTGAAAAGAGACGGGCTGCGCTTCCAGCCTTGCCCATAGACGTTCACTATTTTGATCTAAACTACGGTTGTGAGCCGCACGTACCAAAATTCCTGTGTGCTGAAGTTGACGAACTTTGTCGAAAACTTCTGTGATATAACCTTCTCTATCAAAAGCATGAATGACGCGAGTGGACTTACTTACAAGATTTTCCACAGTGGTGAGTGCCTCTACCCACCTGTAAGATTCTTTTTCTTCAAAGGGGCGTTTTCGGGCTGAAGAACGGGCTGCTGCAAGCCGTTTTTTCTTCTGTGTTGGGGTTTCATCTTTTGGTAGCTTCTGTTTTGGTTCTCGATTCCAAAGTTTTTGCCACAACAGACCTATCGATTGACCTTTCTCAGGTTCTATCGCTAAAGCGCTGTGCAATATTAAGCCATTGCCTCCCTTACCAATCGGACCGTAACCTTCTGTTTTAGCCAGAATGCTCTTATAATCAAGGAAAGTAGTGTCTCCGACACACAGCACTACCTCATACTCCGCAACCGCCTCAGCCGTCATTTGGCAGTGAGGCTCAATTAGTTTGGCAAATTCTGCCTTGGAATTAGCAAAAACTCATACGCTCTCTTAAGTACGGTTGCTCGGTTGAAGATTTCTGACAACCCCTTGTCAAATCCTTGGCTAAGAGCCTTGCCAATCGACATTACACGCTCATTTAATCTGCGATACGCGTTCGCGCAGCGTGTCCCCTTGGAACTCAGCGTCAAGCCTCCGGCTTATCGCCTAATTCACAGGTTGCAAAATTTTTCTCCCACCAGTCCAACATCACCTGTCACCTTTAACACCCGATTTCAACTACTGTACCGTATATACTGTACTTTGTCCAAAATCCTTTGTGAGCAAGCTTTTTGAGACTTAACGGGAAAAGTCAGTTTAAATATATAGGAATCCTATTTGATTTTTGAAAAAAACTAAGGAATAATACTGAGAAGTCTAAAAGTGTAACAGAAAACTAATGACTAATCAGCATTTACAAGCCAGAATGTGGACTTCAGAGGTTGTCAAACAAGCGATCGCAGAGTTACAAAACTTTTTTGATCCAAATGGATCAAGCAGGTGCTCATGTAACTTCGGCACTGCATTGACCAGAAAATTTGATTCCTATGTGCCAACCTGCACACAGTCCAGAACTCAATCCTATTGAACCGGTCTGGGAATTTATTAAGCGCCAACTTACTGGAGTTGTTTTTACAAACCTGTAGGAGTTGGGCGTTAAGCGTAGCTCTCCGTAGGAATCGCTTACAACAAGTTCTTAAAAAAATCACGCCAGAACAAATCTGCTTGTTGTCATCTTACAATTTCATTCTTGAAGCCCTATTCTATGCAGCTTCATTTTAAATTGGTATAAGATAATTGCTACTAAATTCTGTCTAGCGCAGGTGTTAGTAATGCTTTTGATACTTCGCCATTTGGGCAAAAGGTGTAAAACATCGCGGACAATGCCCTTCCACCCATAAAGCTGGTATAGGAAAAGGTTTTTCACAAACAGGGCATTTTGATAGTAAGCGTAACTTGTGGCGATCGCATCCTACAGTCACCTTAAATTGCCACTCGATTTTATGACAAGGCGACTCTGCATAACAGGCTCCACATAACCTAATGGGACTGTGCTTCATTCCTACACCAGGTGGAGGTAGCATTTCTCGTAATCTATCAGCATCAACTTCCATTACAGTTGCCAACGCTTCCAATTCTTGACGAGTCGGGAAGGGATTGAAATAAAACTTTTCCCAACGCGCTAACACAGCCCCAAGTCCCGCGACATCACCTAATCCACTAGGGGCAGAAAATTTATTCCCTTTTTCTCGTCGAAATCTACCTAAAAAATGGCTGATACTTTCTCCCTCATAAGGCTCGACTCTGGTTAACCAAAGTTGTCTTTTTTCATCTAAATTTTCTTTCATATCACAATTTAGACGCTGCAATGACTTCTTTCAATACATCCTTATCAATCTTTTTATGCCCCCTCAGTAATGAGCGAATGGCTGCTTTGCGAAGAATCATATCAAGCCTACCAATTAATTTCTTAGTCGTTTGCTTTAAAAGCTTTAAATTATCTCCACTTGCCAATTTCGATTCTTCTGGTAATCTGAGAACATCTCGTTCCCAAATCTGAATCATTTGTTTAAATTGTGCATCCTCTAATCTGTCTAATTCAAACTGTTCTAGAAAGCGATTAACAACTTGCTCATCTCGTTTAACTATTGCCAGAAGACGACTTGTAGTACCAACAAGCAAAACAGAAATTCTCAAATTATCATCATCATAAATATGCCGTACATCTGAGAATGTCTCGAACTTTAGGTGATTAGCCTCATCAATAATCAGCATCTCAACTTGATGTATGGCGAGACTATCTAGCGTTCGTTCTCGTAGGTCGGAAATAGTTCCGTTTGAGGGTTTATTTAACGCTTTGAGGATTTTGATAAAAAAATCTCTCGAACCACAATTTTTGGGAATTTGAATGTAAACTACAGGCTTCATTCGCTGTCCCTTCGCCTGTCGTGACTTGTTGTAACGATGTGCAAAAGCTTTACAAGTGACTGTTTTTCCACAACGTGAATCTCCTACCAATAGACCAGTCATCCTAGAGATAACTAACTCATACATCCAAGCGTGACAATATTTCACTTGATCTAGTTCTAAGTAAGGTTCACGACTTAAACGTTCAATTTCAGCTTGTACTTCTGGTGTGGGTTCTTCAATAACGCCAAATTGCTTGGCAAGCGAGATTGCATTTGTTGTCATGTTCTATACCTAATCTTCTTCATAGAATTCATCCATGTAGCGAACTTCGTATTTTGGTAGCTCTGCTTCTGGTTCACTCTCTACCGCGATTTCTTTTGGTTCAGGGACAGTAAATTTCTTAGCCACCGACTCTACAGGATTAACTTGCTCATTTGCTGTTTCTCGGCGCTGCTTGCGATTTTGTTTTACTATTTGCTCTACAAAAGCTTGACGGTCGAGCATTGCCTCTAAAATCGAGTCATTATTGATTTCTTGGCTTGCTTCTTTTTTTCGCTTATTAATAGCCTTTAGTTCTCGTAAAGATAGGCGTTCAGTTTCAAAACCTTGAGCATGACCATAATCAAGAAACTCTTCTGTTCCGTCTGCATTAATTTTATATATAAAAAGCGTAGTTACATCGACAGGATCGTATCGAAATGCCACAATTTCTCCGTCTCGACCTCTCAAATGCTCTGCTCGATAGGTCAAGTTTTCAAATTGAATACAGCCGTACTTTTGGACTTTGCGGCGTTCTTGCTTCATTAAACAAATCGCTAAATCCAATTCATCATAAAGATATGGGTCTGCCATCAATCCCGCTTCCCATCGTCCAATCCGAGATTGGTCTTTCATCCTGGCATCGGTATGCTGGTTATATTCGTCAACAATGTAACGTACTATAACCTTCTCTAAATCCTTGAGAGTCAGGCAAGCATCTTTATCAACATTTTCTGGTCGTTTTTGAACGTTTGAACCCGTATATCCAGGTAGAAGATTTAATAGTTGCTCGTTAAGCGTTTTAAAAAAACGTTCAACAATTCCACCATCTGATGGTCGTCTTCTGAGAGCGCAATTAAAACCTATTTGCACTGCAACCTGTTCTGTGGTGTGGATGGAAGTAAAATCTTTACCACCATCTGTGTAGAAGTAATTGGGCTTTCCGTAAGTTCGCCACTCGTTACGCAATTGATACTCAGAACTATAAGATTTTGGAAGAATCGCATGACGTAGAGCTAAGGCATCAATTTGAGAACTAGGATTATCAAATCCCAAATAAAACCCTACTAAGCAACGGGAGTAGGAATCGATAACAATCGTTAGCCAAGGACGATCTAAAACTCCATACTCGTCTACAAGCCTCACATCTAAACGAGTATGGTCACATTGCCAAACATCATTACTGCACTCTACCTCCAGTTCTCGCCCATCACGGGTCATATGCGTTAGTCGTTCCCCTAACATACCTGGGCTTCGTGCTTTTAGCTTTCTCTGCTTCTGTTCGATATATTCATCGAGAATTCGATAGATTGACTGATGACTGGGGTATTCTCCTTTGCTCAGGTTAAGTTGCTTGGCTCTGCCTTTGACCCTAAGAAACACTTGATGTCGGGTCATCCGCTTGCTACCCTCATTGCCTTTCTTAAAAGTATCAATAATAAAATCAATCCATTCCTGGTCAAGACGATACTTTCCTTTATCTGATCGCGTAGTCGCTAGCCCAACCAATCTTTCTTCTCGCCATTTCTTCAGTAAGCGCTCTACCTGGCGAATTGACACACCTAGCTTTTCGGCAGCTTCTTTCTTTCTAATCGCATAGGTTTTGCGATCGCATGGCTCGGTCAAAGTTTGAATGACCTCCATCCGGGAATTCACTTCATCTGTGAGCAATTCGTTAGATGGAAGCTTGTGGCTGTTTATCAACTTACCCTTAGACCCGAGTTGAGGATGCTCATCGTCCGTATCCATGACAAGAGAATTTTGTGAATCCTGAGACATTTTTCACCTCACAGCAATAAGTGGAGGATTTCTCGCTCTTAATAAAACTAATGTACTATCAAACGTCTCACTTTACGACATTTAATTTATGAAAAATAATTAAGTGTATTTTCCGCTTATCCAAATAAGCGACGTTTAATTAGTGAAAAAATAGCGTTAACGACTTATAATATGTGAAACAAGAAAAGAGTAGCCAAAATCACCTTCAAAATAAAACCCTTGCCATGCAAGGATTTTAGGAATAAAGCAACGACATCAATTTGTGAAATCACGACATTTAATTTATGAATGTACAACAGATTAATGTCGTCGAACTGTTCTGAGTGAACGTCACTAAAGTTTTGCCTCAAACTGAGTTACTTACGTTGAGTGATTCGCCACCAAAGTCTATTCCTATTCAGCCAACTTTGACCTATTGAAATCTAATAAGTTGTATAAATATACAGGAGATGCTACCAATGAATGCGTATATCCCGGTCAGTTGTGACTTTCATGATGAATTAGAAGCATTGGCGACGTTGCGTCAGGAATGCCGAATCGTTTACTTTGATGCAGCTAATGAGTTAGTGGAAATGCAAGGTCGGATTATTGATGTTTACGCTGCAAATAAAGCTGATTTTATCAAGTTGAAGGATGGAACTGAAATTCGGTTGGATAGAATTGTTTCAGTTAATGATAAGCAGCTTTCCTCTTACTCCGATTCATAGTACGGGACTTGCTAAGCTGAACTACTTAAAAAGAAATGAGAACTTTTTTAAGATAAACTTTCTTTGATGTACCTGACTTAATTTCCAAGCATGAGCATCTACTACAAAATGCCCCATAGTTAGCCCCAGTATTCCTCCCAGAATAAAATCTGTACAACTTGAAAGGATGCTCTGATTTTGAATAAAGACAAGCTTGTTTAGATCTTGACTGTACAAGAAAATCAAGCCTCCCACTACTAAATACTAATGAGTGATGTCAGTTAGCAATAAATCGGGGGTGAATTTCTGTCTTATGCACTCATGAATAAATGCATGGGAAAATGGGAAATGGTTTTTCTTCCCATTTCCCTATTGCCTCAGTACAAGGATCTCTCTTGATGTCTAAAATGTCATGCTCTACGCGAACGGGTAGTGTGCACCTTGGACGCTCATACCAAGTTGCGGCTCAATGATCTCATCTGCCCCTCTGCGATGCTTTGGAGAGAGGGTAAGGTAACAAGTATGAATACAACACACGTATCAGTATCTCAAAGTTTGACGGTAAAAAGCAACTCCTCGTTCCGCCCAACGGGAAAGTTTAGTCCCAAGACGCGGAAAACGTCGGTGCAGAACTGGACTCACCAGTTGTTTCCACCAACGTTTCCCTCAAAACAGTACTAGTCTCACTTCGCTCTACTGAGAATGACAAAATGACACTTTTGAGACAGACATCCTCTTAGTATTCCCCCCAATAAGCTAAGCTAAGACTCTGCACGAAAAAAAGCTCTAGCGACATTACAGTCTTGTTGAATTTGTGTTTTTAGGGCTTCTAGAGAAGAAAATTTTTGTTCTGGTCGCAAAAATCTTTCTAGTTGCACCATCAGCTTTTTGCCATACAAATCACCAGACCAATCTAACAGATGGATTTCCACAGATTGATACGTACCATTTACCGTTGGACGATGACCTATATTCATCACACCTAAGTAAATATTCTCTGGATTGTCTGGTGTTTCATCGGAGACGATAACACGAACAGCATAGACACCGTGGCAGGGCAAAAACTTGTCTTTCGGTAATTGTAGGTTGGCTGTGGGAAAGCCAATAGTTCTGCCCAGTTGTTGACCAATGATAACAGTACCGATAAGAGTGTATGCACGTCCTAACAGTTGATTTGCGCTTTGAAGATCGCCTCGGAGTAAAAGTTGCCGGATGAGTGAAGTGCTAATGCGAGTTTCCTCGGCGCAAGCAACACTGACATCACTGCTGTCTGTAGGTTCATGACTTGCATACGTTTCTAGAGCAACGATGGAAACAGGAATGCCATACTGTGCGGCGATCAACTTCAAATCTAGCGCTGTACCACTGCGGTTGGAACCAAAGCAAAAATCTTGCCCAACGCTAATTTGTGCAGCTTGCAGTTGTTTCACCAGAATCTTTTCTACAAACTGTTCAGCAGATAAGGTAGATAATTCTTTGTCGAAAGGCAGCAGGACGAGTTGTTCTACTCCCAGCGATCGCAACTGATGAACTTTTTCATCTAGTGGTGTTAACCAAGTACGGGGTTGACCAGTAAAAAATTCTTGTGGATGAGGATCAAAGGTGACAACCGTCGAGTAAACGTGTGGAGTTTGAGAGGACGCAAACAGCGTTTCGGCAAAGTTCCCTACGTCTTCTGCCCTCTTGAGAGGGGGCAATATCGGTTGAATAACCTTTTGATGACCACGGTGTACGCCGTCAAACTTGCCAAGAGCAACAAAAGTTGGAGTTCGAGCCAATTCGGTTGAAGAAGTTACCCACACAGAACACCCATTTTGAGACAAATTTAGCACGTCGATTCTGGGATTTGAGGTTATATTTAGCTGTCAGCTAATACAGTTCTTAGAACCAAAGCCCTATGCCTTCCCGTAGGGTGAGGACGCTCGTGCAACTGTTCGTTGACACCTCCGCACGAGTTGTGTGCTAGCGACTGATTGCTGAAAGCTCCTTATCACCAATCTAATCCAAAATTTAAAGTTGCTCCGACTGCAATCTGTAAGTCGAAAATTTCCTAATAGGAAAAGATTCTGATAAAGGGACTGGTACGGGAACTTGAACTACCATTCCTTCACGTGCCATGATAGCACTAGGGAATTTTTGTGCTGCTTCTTGTCCTACACGATCCAAAAACTCATCGTTATGGGATGGGTCGTGATGAAAAATCACCAGAGTTTTGACATTAGCGGATCTGGCGATTTTGACACCTTCTTGCCATGTAGAGTGTCCCCAACCAATTTTAGGCTGGATTGGAGAATTATACTCTTCATCAGTGTAGGTGCAATCGTAAATCAGAATGTCAGCGTTACGAGCTAAGCGCAGGGCGTTTTCATCTAATCTGTCAGAATAATGTTCAGTATCAGTAATATAAGCTACAGCACCACCACGCCAGTTGACCCTGTATCCGACCGCTTCTCCCGGATGGTTGAGTGGAGCTGTTTCTATTGTAATGTCATGAATGTGAATCGATCGCCCTGATATAACGTCGTAGAAATCTAAATTTGCCTGCATAATCTGTAAGGGAACAGGAAAATTTGGGTGCAGCATCTGGTCATTAAGACGCTGTTCTATGGTTGAACCATCGGGGGCGATCGCACCGTAAATATGAAAAGTATTTCCCTTGACAAATCCTGGGGAAAAGAAAGGGAAACCCTGCATATGATCCCAGTGCGAGTGGGTGAAAAAAACGTGTGCCTCTATCGGCATATTAGGCAACAAAGATTGCCCTAAAACGTGCAGTCCTGTGCCTCCATCAAAAATTAAACGTCTGCCACCCACTCGCATCTCTACACAAGGGGTATTACCGCCATAACGAACGGTGTGTGGTCCCGGACAGGGGATACTGCCACGAACGCCCCAAAAATGCACGGTAAATTGATTCTCTATCCTAGACATGGGTGTTGCTTGCTGGACCCAGCGGGCACTCAATACAAAAAATTGTTACTTATTTTGTTAAGTTTATTCTGTTTCACGACTTTTAGTTGTAGTGGTATTTATTGGTAAAACAGCATACCTTGTTTCAGGTTACTTTTGTCTTTACTTATAAAAAACTTCAAGGCAGCAGTTTTGGAGTGCAAACGTTTGCCTAGTAAGTTATTTTCTATGACGCTCCGACTTTATAACCGATATTTTGGTCTCATGGATTTATCCATATACTTGCCTTCATAAAGAAAAGACTTTACGGAAACTTAAAATTCCACTCAGACAATTGATTCAATCCATTTGCATAAGTAAGGTTGTATTGTAATGGAGTGATACTGATGTAGTTTTTACGGATCATATGCACATCTATAGGTATGTTTTCAGGAAGATTTAAACCTACTGGAGGTTCCACATCTTCTACAACTTCTCCCGCTAACCAATAATAAGTTTTCCCACGCGGGTCTACTCGTTTATCAAAAACATCGATGTAACGCCGCACTCCCTGGCGAGTGATACAAACTCCTGCAATTTCTTCCCATTTAACAGCGGGGATATTGATGTTAAGTAACATCAACTCTGGTAGAGGGTTTTGTGCCAGTTGTCCTACAAAGATTTTGGCAAAGTTAGCAGCAGGTTGAAAATCCTTATTTTTGTGACTGGTAAGACTGAGGGCGACACTGGGAATACCTTCAATCAAACCTTCCATTGCTGCAGAGACAGTACCAGAGTAGAGAATTTCGGTTCCTAAATTAGCACCCTGATTAATGCCAGATAGAACTAAATCTGGTGGAGAATCTAACAAAGCCCACAGCGCCAATTTAACACAGTCTGAGGGAGTGCCATCACAAGCCCAAGCTTTGACAGCAGGATGAAAAATCGACTCTACCATTTCAGCGCGAATTGGTTGATGCATTGTTAATCCATGTCCGGTTGCGGAACGCTCTCGATCCGGGCAAACTACATTGATATCATGACCTGCTTGCGCTAAAGTGTTTGCTAGAGTACGAATACCTAAAGCAGAAATACCATCATCGTTGCTAATCAGTATTTTCATAAATATTTAATCAATCATCATAGTCAATAGTTAAGAGTTAAGAGTCAACAGTCAAGAGGTAATGACGTGATTGGTAGTCCAGCAGGTGGAATCTTGGAAAAAACAGGACAACATCCCCCACTTGTTGGGTTTGGAGGGTTGATCTTTGAGGGGGGTCAAATTGCCTCTTAAGGAGATGTCCGGGTAATGACAGTTGATCTATGGGGCAATTTGACCAAGGAAGTCCTGTTTTTTCGCTTACCAAATGTGACACCGACATGTGCCCAAACCCTATGGGAAATCTCTGGGAAAGTTCGGCTTTAGCCTCTAACAGCACACTCTCAACTGGCTGTTAGAGGTTTTCATCCACCAAGTCGATGTAGAGATTTCCGGCGCGGGCTTAGTCTGGCAAAAAACAATCAGCTGTTTTGAAAAACAATACCAAGTTGCGGCTCAATCACCTCACTCCCCGTGCCTCTGGGATGCATTGGAGAGGGTAACCCGTCCAAGGAGCGTATACGCTAACTTACTCAGCATTTGTCAAAATAGATGACGGTGGCCATTCTAAAACTAAAGGATGAAGAATGAAATATTCCGTACTTCATTCATAGTTTATACAATCCTATAAGAAGTCGTCCGCAAGGTGTTACCTACTTCATACTTCATACTTCAGGTAACCGATTTTGCAGCCGAGTTCAATTGTTGCAAGATATGGGGATAACTACCCAATTGAGCATCTGGGAAGAGTGCACAATGATAGACGAAGATAAACAGCAAAAAAACACAAACCAGCAATCAGGTGAAGAAAGCGAGGAAAAGCAAGCAATGACAAGCGACTCTACAGCCGAAATCAATCCCAACGTAAGCCAAAGCGAGACTGAGCCAGTAGCAAGGCAAATCAACGTCTCTGAAGATACAGCAACACAGAGTCAAGACAATAGCGTTGCTGCAAAAGTTGATGGCGCAAGTACTGACTTTACAGGTAAAGAAGGCGCACTTCATCAACAAATTGAGTCCCTAAAAGCGCAGCTAGAAGAGCGCACCACTCAATATATGCGGATTGTGGCTGATTTTGAGAATTACCGCAAACGCAATCAAAAAGAGAAAGAAGATTTGGAGCAGCAGATAAAACGGAACACGATTAATGAATTACTACCAATCGTTGATAATTTTGAACGAGCAAGAGCGCAAATTAAACCCCAAAATGATGGGGAGATGACGATTCACAAAAGTTACCAAGGTGTTTACAAGTTATTAGTAGATTCCTTAAAGCGCTTGGGTGTCTCACCAATGCGTCCAGAAACTCAACCATTCGATCCCAACTTGCACGAAGCAGTATTGCGGGAACCTACGGATGAATATCCTGAAGGAACAGTGTTAGAAGAGTTAGTACGCGGATATTACTTGGGCGATCGCGTGCTGCGCCATGCAATGGTGAAGGTGGCTGCTCCGAAGGAAGATGGACCACTCAATGCTGAAAATTCAGTTGAGTCTAGCCAATAGCTAAGCTGTATTCGCTCGCCTTACTGATCAAAAGTCCCTGGGAAACTGGGGCGAGCAATCTCACCACACCTGAGAGATAGTCACGGAAACATCACGCCCAAAGTTTAGCAATCTTTACCCGGTGTTCGTGTATCCCTAACACCGGGTAAAGATTGCTCAAAACTTACAGTAAAAATACTGATGTAACAAACTGATATTTATGTCAAAAGTTATTGGGATCGATTTAGGCACTACCAACAGTTGTGTCGCGGTTCTCGAAGGTGGTCAACCAATTGTCATTACGAATTCAGAGGGTGAACGAACGACTCCTAGTATTGTAGGATTCGCTAAAGATGGTGAACGCTTGGTCGGTGAACTGGCAAAACGTCAAGCTGTCACGAATGCTGAAAACACTATTCTCAGTATTAAGCGATTTATCGGTCGTCGTTGGGATGACACTGCAAGTGAACGCTCGCGCGTTTCTTACACCTGTGTCAAAGGTCGAGACGATACTGTTGATGTCCTTGTTCACGGACATCATTTTACACCACAAGAAATCTCCGCTATGATCCTGCAAAAACTGAAACAGGATGCGGAAAATTTTTTAGGTGAACCTGTCCAAAAGGCAGTGATCACAGTACCAGCATATTTTACAGATGCCCAAAGACAAGCCACCAAAGACGCTGGTACAATTGCCGGACTAGAAGTTTTGCGGATTATTAATGAACCAACTGCTGCTGCCTTAGCCTTTGGGTTGAACAAGCAAGACCAAGAGCAGCTCATCTTGGTATTTGACTTAGGAGGCGGTACCTTCGATGTTTCCATTCTACAACTGGGGGATGGAGTCTTTGAAGTCAAGGCGACTTGTGGCAACAACCACCTCGGTGGGGATGATTTTGATAACTGTATTGTTCTGTGGATGATCACACGCTTCCAGGAAGAAGAGAAAGTTGACCTTTCTGGGGACAAGATGGCTTTGCAACGTTTGCGGGAAGCAGCGGAAAAGGCAAAAGTTGAACTTTCCAGTAGAATCAGCACTTCAATTAATTTGCCTTTTATCACTGCTGACGAAACAGGAGCGAAGCATTTGCAAATCGAACTCACCCGAGCCAAATTTGATCAGTTAACGGCACATTTGGTTGAAGCGACGATCAAACCGATGAGTCAGGCGCTCAAAGACGCACAACTCAAACCACAAGACATTGATCGGATGATCGAAGTCGGGGGTTCCACTCGCATTCGCGCTATTCAAAATGCCTTGAGCAAATTTTTTGATGGCAAAACTCCAGATCGCTCTATCAACCCCGACGAAGCAGTCGCACTAGGAGCAGCTATCCAAGCTGGGGTGCTGGGTGGTGAAGTTGATAATTTGCTTTTGTTAGATGTGACGCCCTTGTCTGTGGGAATTGAAACATTGGGAGAAGTGTTCACCAAAATTATCGAACGCAACACCACAATTCCAACCACCCAGTCCCAAATTTTTTCCACAGCAGTTGATGGGCAAACTGGAGTGGAAATTCACGTGCTTCAAGGTGAACGGGCAATGGCGCGGGATAACAAGAGTTTGGGCAAATTTCTTCTTCCGGGAATTGCGATCGCGAATCGTGGTGTACCGCAAATTGAAGTCTGTTTTGAAATTGATGTTAATGGCATCCTCAAAGTTGCAGCACAAGACAAAGCCACTCTTCGAGAACAAAGTATTCTCATTACCAATACAGGTGGCTTAAGTGCCAACGAAGTTGAAAGCATGCGACAACAAGCCGAAATGTTTGCTGAAGATGACAAAAGACGTATGCAACTGGTTGAGGTGAAAAATCAAGCAGATAATCTACTGTATAGTTACGAGTCTACCTTAAAGTATAATGGTGATATATTTAACGACCAGATGAAAGCCTTGCTAAATGAAAAAGTCATACAGTTACGAGCAGCAATGGTAGACGAAGCTATCTCTGTAGCTGAATTTCAACAACAGTTGGATTACTTCCAGCAAACTTTGTTTGACATTGGCTCCCAAGTGTATAATCCCGTTAATAGCCAAACTAATACAATAGCTGCAGTTTGCGATCATTCATTGACTTTAGAATCAGCAACGCCCCCTAGTGGAACCTCAACACCACCATTTGACTTTGATTTGAAAGACGAGAGCATGATGCAGGTTGGTTACGAGACAATAGACTAGAGAATTGCCAAACGCTTGGGTTGTGTCCAAAAATGACGGATTCTAGATTCTCACTCCTCTACAATTTGAATCATAGAATCTCTGAAACTGGTTTGAATGGTTGCCCTACATCCCCATATCTCTGTAAGACCCAACCTTTAATGAACGGTTTTCCACACTTTTTAGTGCGGTTAGCTCGTCTGTAAAGTGAGCGGAGTTTTTGCAATCTACGTAGCACAATTGTAAAAGAGACAGCCTCAGGCTATTGCTTTTGTCGTTTACTATGAGTAAAGCACTAGTTGCTGTTGTCAGTAGTGAGTAAAAATTTTTCTGGTCTTAACTTAGTCTTTGATTTCAAAACTAATTCTAGATTCAACGGCAGGTGCACTCAAGGCTTAAAGTCGCAAGGACGCACTGCTTCCTCTGACTCAGTGCTCGACATTGATAACTGTTATGGTGATTTTTGTATAAAGGAAAAGGTAAAATTTTAGTATTAATAAAACTTAACTATTGCCTTCTGCCTTCTTGAACTTCTGATCGGCGGAACTCGTCGTTAAAAGTTCTCTTTGCATAGCCTGCTTTCTACCTTTTAACTTTCACCTTTGCTCTATGGCTCGCGACTATTATGAAACTCTAGGTGTCTCTCGTGACGCCGACAAAGAAGAAATCAAACATGCTTACCGCCGCCAAGCCCGGAAGTATCACCCAGACGTGAACAAAGAACCGGGAGCGGAAGAACGTTTCAAAGAAATTAACCGTGCTTATGAAGTTCTTTCTGAGCCGGAAACCCGTGCACGTTATGACCGCTTTGGTGAAGCTGGTGTGAATGCTGGGGCTGGTGTAGGCTTCCAAGATATGGGTGACATGGGCGGGTTTGCTGATATCTTTGAAAGCATTTTCTCAGGCTTTGCTGGTAGTGCGGGTGGTACAACCCAAAGACGACGCAGTGGACCAGTGCGGGGCGATGATCTGCGGCTAGACCTAAAGTTAGACTTTCGGGAAGCAGTCTTTGGGGGTGAAAAGGAAATTCGCATTTCTCATCTAGAAACTTGTGAGATATGTAGCGGATCTGGTGCTAAACCAGGAACTCGCCCTCGCGCTTGTTCGACTTGTACCGGAACAGGTCAAGTACGTCGCGTCACCAGAACGCCCTTTGGTAGCTTCACCCAAGTTTCGACTTGTCCTACCTGTAATGGTACGGGGATGGTCATCGAAGACAAATGTGATGCTTGCGACGGCAAGGGCGCAAAACAAGTTACGAAGAAACTAAAAATATCCATTCCACCAGGAGTGGACAACGGTACACGCTTGCGGATTTCTTCAGAAGGTGATGCGGGTCAACGCAGTGGTCCTCCTGGAGATTTATACGTGTATCTGTTTATCAATGAGGACGAGGAATTCCATCGGGATGGGATCAATATTCACTCGGAACTCAAAATTAGCTACCTTCAAGCAATTTTGGGATGTCGCTTGGAGGCAAATACTGTAGATGGACCACAGGAATTGTTGATTCCACCAGGAACTCAGCCAAATACTGTGATGACGCTGGAAAATCGTGGAGTCCCGCGCTTGGGTAATCCCGTCAGTCGTGGCGACCACATGATTACGGTGTTAATTGATATTCCTAATAAGTTGACAACTGAAGAACGTGAACTCTTGGAGAAGCTCGCTAAAATAAAAGGAGATCGCACTGGTAAAGGCGGCCTAGAAGGATTTTTGGGAAATTTCTTTCACCAACGATGAGTGTATCTTCCCTTTCAACTCCTAATGCTCAACTCGATTTGCGTGGCACCCCTTGCCCGATAAATTTTGTACGGACGAAACTCCGTCTGGAGCAAATGAATTCAGGAGAGTTACTAGAAGTCTGGCTAGATTCAGGGGAACCGATAGAGCAGGTTCCTGATAGTTTGACAATGGCAGGATATCAGGTAGAAAAAATTACAGACTGTGTTAGTTATTTCTCCCTACTAGTCCGCCGCCCTGTAACTGTCTCATGAGAGGGGAAGCCGAAGACGCGACTGATAAGTTACTAGGGACTGTTCTAGCCGTGCAAGCTAATTTTTACCGAGTGCAGTTAGATATAGGGACCAGACAGATGAGTGAGCAAAGTTCTCCTCATCCCCCCATGCTCTTATGCACTCGCAGAACACGGTTGAAAAAAATCGGGCAACAGGTGATGGTGGGCGATCGCGTAGTCGTAGAAGAACCAGATTGGGCTGGTGGACGAGGGGCGATCGCTCAAGTATTACCTCGTGAAAGTGAATTGGATCGTCCAGCGATCGCTAATGTTAATCAAATTTTATTAGTATTTGCCGTTGCTGACCCGCCTTTGGAACCGTACCAGCTTAGTCGCTTTCTGGTTAAAGCTGAGTCTACGGATTTAAGTGTGATTTTATGTTTCAATAAATGCGATTTAATAGCAACAGAACAACAGGCAGAAATTAATCAGCAGTTGGTAACTTGGGGCTACCAACCAATATTTATTAGTCTCAGCAAAAGTATAAATATTGATAAAAAAGTAGATAAACTCAAAGACAACATGACAGTGATAGCTGGACCTTCTGGAGTTGGTAAGTCCAGCCTGATCAATACACTGATTCCCAATGCTAACTTACGAGTGGGAGAGGTTTCTGGTAAACTGGCACGAGGTCGCCATACCACTCGTCACGTGGAATTATTTGAATTGCCAAGTGGTGGTTTATTAGCAGATACTCCCGGTTTTAATCAACCTGACTTTGATTGTGTCCCAGAAGAATTAGTAACTTATTTCCCAGAAGCAAGACAAAGATTAGCAGTTGATAGCTGTCGTTTTAGTGATTGTCTGCATCGAGACGAACCGGGGTGTATAGTCCGTGGAGATTGGGAACGATATCAACATTACTTAGACTTTTTAGAGGAAGTTATTAAGCGCCAAACTCAGCTTAACCAACAAGCAGATCCTGAATCTACTGTCAAGGTAAAAACGAAAGGCAAGGGAAAGACTGAATACGAACCGAAACTGGAAAGTAAGAAATATCGCCGGACTTCACGCAAAACCCAGTTGCAGCAGTTGCAGCAGTTGTATCAAGAGACAGACGAGTAAGAAATCACCTCACTTTTGCTGCGGAGCAAGTTTGATCGAGCGGTTCGTGCACGTGAGCAGCTTCTTGCGCGGATTGATGAAATGATCAACCAACGCCAACAACATCCTTCTTCTAATGAGGATGTTTTGAAAATTCTATTGCAGGCGCAGGATGAAGAGGGTCATCGTTTAAGTTCAGAGGAAGTGAAGGATAACGTGTTGGGAATGCTCGTTGCTGGACATGAAACTTTAACTTCAGCACTGACTTCTTTATGTTTACTACTTGCTCAACATCCAGAGGTGCTGCAAGCAGCCCGTGCAGAACAAGAGCAACTAGGGTTGACACAACCGCTAACGCAGGAATCTCTCAAGCAAATGACTTATCTGGAGCAAGTGCTAAAAGAAGTTTTACGAATGGCACCTCCAGTAGTTCGCAGTGGTTCGCGGAAAGTGCTTGAGTCCTGCGAGTTCGGCGGGTATCTCATCCCGCAAGGTTGGGATGCATTTTACCAGATTCAGGAAACTCATGAAGACCAGAATGTCTATGCTCAAGCTCAACGATTTGATCCAGAGCGTTTTGCACCTGAGCGAGCCAAGAACAAACAAAAGGTTTTTAGCTATATTCCCTTCGGTGGTGGAATTCGAGAATGTTTAGGCAAAGAGTTTGCCAGATTGGAGATGAAGGTGTTTGCGGCGTTGTTGATTCGTGAGTATCAGTGGGAATTACTCCCTGGACAAAATCTAGAGCGGGTTGTGCTACCCTTCTCCCGTCCTCATGATGGCTTAAAGGTGAAATTTTGGCGACGTGAAAGCGGGAGCATTATATTCCGTTTCTGAATTTTGAGCCGCTTTTAGATCGATCATTGTTAGATATTCGTCAAGAGTTTGACCTTTTGCCTTTGATGAAATGAGTTGCCAAGAGTGTGAATAAGATGTGCATCAATGGGTAGGCATAATTTGGAGAGTTGACTAAAGAATGTAACGATCCCCAGAAGGTCTTAAAATATTCTTAACATCTACCAAATCCCAACCTTCAATCTAAATAAGTACCACTCCGGAACTATAATTATGGCTATCGGCTACGTTGCGCTCGTACTCCATGCACATCTGCCCTTCGTTCGTCACCCAGAAAGTGATTATGTGCTGGAAGAAGAATGGCTCTATGAAGCCATTACCGAAACTTACATTCCTTTGCTGCGAGTCTTTGAAGGCTTGAAGCAAGATGGTATTGACTTTAAAATCACGATGAGCATGACACCTCCTCTTGTGTCAATGCTACGCGATCCTGTGTTGCAAGAACGCTACGACGCTCATTTAGCCAAACTTGAAGAACTTATAGAACTGGAATTCGAGCATAATGTCCACAATGGTCATATTCGTTATTTAGCCGAGCATTACGCCAGTGAGTTTAAGGCGATACGAGAAGTTTGGGAACGCTACAACGGGGACTTAGTCACAGCTTTTAAGCAATTCCAAGACACTAACAATTTAGAAATCATTACCTGCGGTGCTACCCACGGCTACCTACCACTGATGAAAATGTACCCACAAGCTGTGTGGGGACAAATTAAGGTAGCTTGTGAACACTACGAAGAAAACTTTGGTCGCCCACCCAAAGGTATTTGGCTGCCAGAATGCGCCTACTATGAAGGTGTAGATCGGATGTTAGCCGATGCAGGGTTGCGCTATTTCCTCACCGATGGACATGGTATTCTTTATGCCCGTCCTCGTCCACGATTTGGCACCTATGCCCCAATTTTTACAGAAAGTGGCGTTGCTGCGTTTGGTCGAGACCATGAATCTTCTCAGCAAGTGTGGTCTTCTGAGGTCGGCTATCCTGGTGCTGCAGAATACCGCGAGTTTTACAAAGACTTGGGTTGGGAAGCAGAATATGACTACATCAAGCCCTACATTATGCCCAATGGTCAGCGGAAAAATACGGGCATTAAGTATCACAAAATTACAGGTCGTGGCTTAGGACTGGCAGATAAGGCACTTTACGACCCTTATTGGGCACGGGAAAAAGCTGCGGAACATGCTGCTAATTTCATGTATAACCGAGAGCAGCAAGTAGGAAATCTTCATGCTATGATGAACCGTCCACCAATTATTGTTTCTCCCTACGATGCTGAGTTATATGGACATTGGTGGTATGAAGGTCCTTGGTTCATTGATTACCTGTTCCGTAAGTCATGGTATGACCAAAAAACCTATGAAATGACCCATTTGGCAGATTATCTGCGGGCAAATCCAAGTCAGCAAGTTTGCCGTCCTTCGCAATCGAGTTGGGGTTATAAAGGATTCCACGAGTATTGGTTAAACCACACAAATACGTGGATTTACCCACATTTGCATAAAGCCGCAGAACGGATGATTGAAATAGCAAAGCGAGAACCAGAAGATGAGTTGGAATGGAAAGCGTTGAACCAAGCAGCGAGGGAACTGCTGTTGGCGCAGTCTTCCGACTGGGCATTTATTATGCGAACGGGAACGATGGTACCTTATGCAGTCAGAAGGACGCGATCGCACCTCATGCGCTTTAACAAACTTTACGAAGACGTTAAAATCGGCAAAATAGACAGCGGTTGGCTGGAAAAGGTTGAATATATGGACAATATTTTCCCTAGTATCAACTACCGAGTGTATCGTCCATTGTAGTAGCAAAACGGAAATCATAGGTTAGGCAGGTGAGAGCATCCTCACCTGCCTAAGGTGTATACAGCAGGGTGGGCAACGCCAAACCCTGTCCTTACAACCCATTGCCAATTAAAATGAATGGTGCCCAATAATAGGGGTGACTAAGATTACTAGCGACTTTTGGCGGCAAGCGATCGCGCGTAGATTGTAGAATTGTTTTGTCTTGTTGTTGAACGACGCCTGAGTAGTTGCCCGTAATCATTGCCACTTGCGCTTGACGTAAAGCCTCAGCCTTTGTCATGTGACCTTCATCCAGCATTGCGTAGAAAGCATTCATCAAAGTTTGTGTACCGCCATCATTTACAGACCATAAGGAGGCGATAACAGCTTTTGCTCCCGCATCCTGCATTTGGTAACCAAAACCTAAAATTTCTTTTCCATTGCCCAGAAACCCACCTACTGCGGTTTCGCATGCACTTAACACCACCAAGTCTACATTAGATAGTGGGAGTGTTGAAATATCCGGCAGAGTCATATGACTTCCATCACCAAGCAAAATAAATGAGTCTTCCGCTTGTCCAGGGACAAACATGGCATGAGTTGCCATATGTACAATTGTGTAGTCATTTAAATAAGAAACTGCTTGGTGACTAAATTCAGCATCTATAAGTTTCTTTGTTTCTGGGATCATGGCAGCTAGATTTTCCACTTCCAGCCCTGCGTATCGCAAACTAGGGAACGGAGAATGATAACGTGTTGTTGCCCCAGCCAGGACTTGAACTTTAACCAAGGGTTTGGTGTTGAGTTTTGTCAAACTAACGGCAGTAATATAGTTAGTGCTTAAGCGCTGAGCTATCCACTGTTTGCCATCATACAATGCTGCAAGAGGAATGTAACGCAACTGTCCATCAGGAGCATAAATGATAGTTTTGGCATCTGCTGCAGCCAGATCTTTTTCTATGGGCTTTATTAACCATTCATACAACTTTTTTGCGGGAACTTTACCATCATAATTAGGGTTTCTTAGGGCTTCAATAAACTCTCTAATCGCCTGAGTAACCACCTCCCGTTTAACAGCTACCTGGCGACGAATTGGTGGTGCGTAAGGAGTTATCATGACCAGTTCTAGACGGTTGTCTAGAATTAAGGGATACAGCAGAACAGCGTTTTGGTTCAACCGCTTTAAGTTGTCTTGCAAGCTGTTCAAAAGCTCCGGTGACACAGCCTCTCTCGGTGCAGTGCGCCGTAAATGCTCTACTTCTGGACCATTTATAAATTCCTTAAATCTTCGGGCAATCTGCTGTTGAATGTTCCTTAGATCAGCAATCCGCTTTTCTTGATCTGGTTTGCGATTGGGTGTGGAGATTTTTTCTAATTCAGCAAGTTCTCTACCTAGTTGAATTTCTTGGTTGAGAATGGTCTTGTTGTAGTTGTCGATTTTCTGTTCTTGGGGATTTAAACTAATGCCTTCTTGCGTCTTTTCGTTACCTCGGACATTGTGCAAATAATCGTCTAGTTCTTGAATTTTCAATAAATCGAGGACTTGTTGTGCTTCCAACACTTGGTTTTGTTGCAGCAATAAATCAGCAAGATGACGATAGGTATCGGCAATGGTTGTTGTGTAAGATTGCTGTTGTTCCCTTGGTAGCACTTGCAGTTCCTTGCGAATTGCCTCAGTCACGTTGACGGATTGCTTGTAAAAAATAATTGCTAATTGTGGCTTGTTTTGTTGTGCTAGTAAATCACCAATATGACTAAGGATAATTCTTTCATGAGAACGTAAGCGAATGTCTTTGGTAATTGCCAATGCTTGCTGGTACAACTCCATCGCTTGGGAATACTGCCCCAGACTTTTATAAACTGTTCCGATGCTGTCGAGTGTCCGCCCAATACTTGCCCTGTCAGCAACTTCTTTTGAAATGGTCAAAGATTGTTTCAGAGAATCTATTGCTTGAGAATACTGTCCTAACCGATGGTAAAGTAAACCTATGTTATTCAGGGTCTTCCCAAGACCTGCTTTGCCTCTAATTCCTCTAAAAACTTTTAAGGCTTGTTGATAGTATTTCAGTGCTTGAGAATCTTGCTTGAGATCATCGTAAGCAAACCCCAAATTATGAAGAGTTTCTCCAACGCCAGCTTTATCACCTATTTTCATCCGAATCGACAAAGCTTGCTGATAGTATTTCAATGCTTGAAAATATTCACCTAATTCGCTGTAAACCAGTCCAATATTATTAAGGATATTCCCCTTGTTTCCCAGGTTATTAGTAGTTTTGACAATTGCCAAAGCTTGCTGATAAAACTTTAGTGCCTGGGGATACCGCCCCATCTTAGAATATACGACCCCAATGCTGTTCAAAGTCTGCTCAACGACAACTTGATCGTCAATCTTTTGAAGAATGGTAAGGCTTTGTTGGTAGTATTTCAGAGCCTGAGAGTATTTACCAGTAGAGTCATAAATACCCCCAATATTTTTGAGGGCGATCGCAATCCTTTTAGAGTCACCATTATCTTGAGCAAGCACCAAGGCTTGTTGATATAATGAGAGTGCCTTTGAAGACTCACCTAGCTTGTCATGAACTGCTCCGAGTCCATTCACTGCGTCAACAATAGCTTTCTTATCTCCAACTTCTCCCAGAAGAACCAATGCTTGATTGAAGGAATCTAATGCTTGTTTGTATAGAGCAAATTTGTAGTAAATATTTCCAATGATGGACAGAGTTTCGCCAAGATTAGGGCGATCGCCAATTTCGCGATAAATTGCTGAAGCTTTTTGGAAAGTTTTCAGGGCTTGTTGAAACTGACTTTTGTTATACTGATCAACGCCCTCGTTAAACAGTCGATTGGCTTCAGCTTTTCGGTTTTGAGGCTTTTGTGCTTGGATTGTTCCAAGTGTTCGCGACTGTACTGTCAGGCTGTACAGTGGAAACATCAATAAAAGCAGAAGAATTGCTCTAATAAGGCGCAAGCTTTTAAAATCAGAAGGGTTCATGGATGAGGTTTCAGCATCAGTAGATTCAAGAAGACTTGCTCTTGAACTTATTATTTTTTCTTAGGTTCGGGATTTATCACAGTTGGAGGATTACTTTCTTGACCACTTATGTCACGCAGATGTAATAACGGCTTTTCAATTTGTTCCAATTGAGAAGTTTCCAAAGCTTCTTGGAACTGACCGCTTTCAGACTCTTTAACACCCTCGTTTAACAGTTGGGTCGCTTCATCTTTTAGGCTAGATTGTTTAGTTTGAAAAGAATACATGGAAAAAACTCCTGTTTTGGTGAATTGGATTAAAGCTTGTTGCAAAGTAGAAGTGCAAAAACAGATGGCTCTGATTTGAACCTTTGTACACTTATCGGAGCTAGTTTAGAGTTTTACGCAGCCGAAGAAAAAATTTACATTTCTTTGTCTTATCCTAAGATTGAGACGCCATTATCACTCGTTAGATTCCAATATTCTGTGAGGGAAGACTTCAGTTTGGCGAAGAGCGAAAAGACACAGATTTCAACTCTTCTATTTGTGTATTTAGTTCCCTAACTCTTTGCGTGTTACCTAAAGTTTTATAGTTGTCTCGTGCTTGGGTTAACCAATCAATGGCTTCTCGTTCCTCGTTAATCTCTAGATACAAATTACCCAATGCTGTTGAAATTTCAGCCTGTTCTGCAACATCGCCAGCCGCTTTTGCTAATTTCACAGCTTCCTCATAACGTTTCTGAGCGAGCAAAGTTAATCCTACCTGCGAGTAGAGTTCGCCAAGTTGGCGATAGACAAAAGCTTCTTTGATTTCACTCGCAACCAATCCTTCTAGCGTCTCAATCGCCTCGGATTTTAAACCTGAGCCACTGTAAATATAAGCATTTTTTAATGCTTGAATTTTGTCCGTTACTCGTGGATTATTCGGTTGAGCGATCGCTGTTTTTACAACTTTTGCCCCAGTTGCTGGTAACAGCCTGAATCCCCGTGCGGATCGTTCCTCTTCTTGAGAAGATCTGTCGTTGTCAGCTTTGACAATCAGCAAATATTCAACACCTAGTTCAAGTTGTGGTTTGCCAGGATACACTACCTCATTGGTGTTGACCTTGTTTTCCCAAAGAATTTTGTCACCTTTTAACAAACTAACTGTGTAGCTTTTGACACCTATAACCGAATTCCAACGCAGTTTTGGTTGAGAACTGAGTATAAAGGTGTGCCGGGGACTAATAATATAGGGAATCATTGGATTCAGGGGACTTCGAGCAGGACCAGTAACAGGACGTGTGCATTCTTGGGCAAGTAGTACTTTACTCTTATCTGTGCGTAAGGGCACATCACTACCTTTTTGGTATTGAGTTCTGAGTATATCTATCGAGTAGACTGGGGTTGCTAAGAGGATATTTGGTAGTGCTACCAGTATGAAAACAAAGAAGAAAATAGCAAAAAACCAAAGATGTATTTTGACCTTTGTCTTTTTTTGTTTTAAGTTTTTCAGCAACGTAGTAAACTTCATTGTGGATGCACCTAACTTGTGTGATAACGCACTTGAACAACGAAACTGAAAAAACCGAGTTATTCTTAACCTACAGTACCGAGGAATCCCAGAATTGCTTTTCTCCTTGCGATGAAACTACAAATTCATTGAAACTAGCTGTTAACTGAGTTTAAGACTAACAATGACTGAGTTGTTCTGACTTTGTACTGACTAGGACGTACGCATTGACGTAAAGCAAAGCCCGTCTGGGAAGCTTCCCCCGGCAGACTTTACGAAAATCTGATTTGCTGTCCTTCCTTGTTTAATTAGGTGCAAGCAAAATCAACTTATGCACTTTTGAGCGCCTAAGAGGCGGGATTACACGCCCGCAACGAATGAAAGAAACACCATCCCCTTCTTGCCCTTCGGGGAAGACCTCCGGTCTCGCTGCGCTTTAGACCTCTGGGCGTGCGCTTTGCGCATACGCCAGTCCCCCAAACTCCTGCACCAGACGCACTCGCGTTCGTGACGGAGACCGCCCTTCGGGTTCGCCACTTTGCCATCGTGACGGGAACCGCCAAGACGGCAAGTGGACTCACCAAGACGGGGGCTGGTCTCACCTGTTAAGCGTTAAGCGTGTTTCTTGAAAGTTAACTATGCAATTTTTGTAGAAATTTGTTAGCGTTTGTCACTGCATTGTAAGCAGATGCTCACTTGAGATTTGGGGGTGCAAGATTCATGAATAGCCGTTCATCAGGATTTTGTGGATCACCATATTTCATGCAGTTTTTCCAATCTGAAACAGAGGCTTGTTGATTTCCTTGGCGTTGTAAAACCTCGGCTTTCAGACAAAAAGCAGGAGCTTTGTTATGAAATAAGTTAATCGCTTCCTGAAGGTTGGTTAGAGCTTCTTGGTAGTGTCCTAGTTGCATCTGCGCCCAACCAAGATTTTTCAGTATTGTATATTTGGTTTCCTTATCCTCAACAAGTGACAAGCTCTTTTGCAGCAGCGACACTGCCTGAGTGTATTTTTTGTCTAAAATATCTAATCGTGCCAAATTGTTATAAGCTTTGTCAAAATCCTTCTGTGCAGCTATTTCATAAGCAGCGCGAGCTTGGTCAAATTTTGTTTGGTCTTCATAAACCAAACCTAAATTATATTGATATTCCGGCCTCTTTGAGTCGAAAATCAAAGCTAATCGGTAGTAAAACTCGGCACTATAGAAGCGCTTTTTCTCGTAATTTTCCCATCCTGTACTATTGAAATTATCAGCGATCGCAGGTGGCGATGTCCATAAAAAGGGAGTGCTTACTAACAAAGCTAAAGCAGAAAGAACGAACTGAAATATTCGGCTGTGGGGTAAGCGTTCCCTTGGAGTTGTGCGTCTTGGAGTTGGGGAACTGATGCTTGAAATTCTTTGGAGAAATTCTCGCAATCCAGTAGGAGAATTTTTTGGAATTTGTGCCAGGTACTGTAATATTTCTTGAGAATTTTGAGGTCGCTGTCCAGGGAAAGGAGCCATCAGGCGATCAATCAAGTCTGCCAGATGTGGTGAAACGAGAGTTGCTTGATCACGCCAAACTAATTCACCTGTTTCAGGGTTTTTGGCGAACTCCAAAGGTGATTTTCCAGTTAGCAGATAGACAAAACTGCGTCCTAGAGCAAAAAAATCCGACTGTGGGACTGCATGACCCTCAGCTTGTTCTGAAGGCGTGTAACCTGCGGATATAATCACAGTACCAGTTTCATCGCCCTGTTGTTTTTGTAGGTAGCTCGTTGTCACTTCCCGGACAGCACCAAAATCAATGAGTACCAGCTGCCCATCTGGTTTGAGCATGATGTTAGATGGTTTTATATCGCGATGAAAATACTGTCGCTGATGCAGTAGCTGCAGAATTTCTGCTAGCTGGTTTAACCAGGAAATTGCTAGTTCTGTGGTGATAGGTTGAGAGGCTCTTGCTTGCAACCAATCTTGCAAGTTGGAACCCACTATTTTCTCCATCACCAGGCAGTGCAACTGATGATAACTGTTTTGGACAGAGCAAGTAAAATATCCGTCTGGATCAACACGTGGGATTCCAGGATGTACTAGCCGACTTAAGACTTCTGCTTCTCTGCGAAATAAGGCGATCGCCTTATTTTGAATGACTGGGTTGTGGAAACGCTCCTTACTCAAAACCTTCAATACTTTTGTGATCCCACCATCATCCACCTCAAAGATCTTACCAAAACCACCTCCACCAATCGGACGGATAACTCGGTAGCGACCATTAAGTAATACTCCTGGACTAATCATGGCGGCTGCAACCCTCTTTCAGTTTCCCCTGTAGCAATCCCCGTTTCATGAGTGAATCATAGCATTTGCAAAATTCCTCCTCTTTGTCCCAACTCTTTATTGTTGTTGGTACATAGCAATCCCCGACTTCTGGCGAGAAGTCGGGGATCTTGTTTTTTCAGGAATCATTTAGGACTGCTATAGCAGTTTGTGGCTTGTAAGAAATACCACTAGTAACCTTGGGATGTCTCATCCCATGACAACCCCACACATTTGAGACGTTAAAAGTCAGTTACAAGTCAGAACAACTCAGCAATTCTCAGGCTTGAACTCAGTCAGCAGCGGAGTTTGATGAATGTATGGAGCTTGAGGAAATGATAAGCGTCTTCAATGCTTCTCGGCAAGGTTTTCAATTATTCCTTCCAATCACTCAGTTCAAGTTTACACACACATAGGAAAAATCATGCTTGTTTCAACTTTTGAACTTCTCGTCAAGTCCCAATTACCAGGTTCTGTTGCTCCAGCACCTCCCCCACCCCCTGCTGGTTCTCCTGACACGAAAAAACTTGCTCGCACTGTCGTTCAAGGTTATTTCTTGACTATTAGCAATGTCAATTCCTTTAATGTGACAGTATCTCTTGTGTTTGATGCTCTCACACCATCTATCAGTCCTGCAAACACTATCGCTATTGTTGATGTCTCAGGAGTCAATCAAACTAGTGATCTCGTTTTAGATCCTGGTGGTAAGTCGGCAAGATTTCCATCTTTGACTATTCCAGCAAATGATACGCTCTTGTTGATCTTTCAGCCAGATATTCTTACAAACCCAAATTTACTGACAAGTGCAGACTTTGAGCTACGTGGATTTGTGCAAATCCTGCCATCTTCGCTTTCAGGAAATCAATCCGCAGATCTTCTCTTGACACCTGAGCAGCGAGGGACGTTCTTTGGAAATTTAAACGGTTCCAATCTTCAACTTGATCAAATTGCCTACAACATTCCTACTGCTCATGGCGGTTCTCTGTTTAGGCTTTCTACTTTGTAAAATTTGCTGAGTAGATTTTATCCTAATCTCTTAACTCTGATTCCCAGACTTAACCTAGGAATGAGAAGAGAATAATTAAGCATCAAATTGCAGAGGAAATATTACGACACCCGTAATTAGGTTAGCTACATGATTTGAAAATCATGTAGCTAACCTCTCTCTATTTAGTTTGATTTATACAGGCAAGCAGTGACAGTACTACAAGCATAACTTTTTACTCATGGGATAATTCTCCCACAAACCTTCAGTTAACCTAACAACACCCAACTGCATAAGTTGATTGAGACAACACCTAATACTAATCAAGTGACTGTTGAGGAACATCTCTATGGATAAAACATTTAAATTTCGACCAATTTCCTGCAGTTGGGTTGCAGTTCATCCAAACCCCAAAGGTGTTATTCAATTTATAGGCGGTGCTTTTTTTGGTACTTTTCCAACTGTTTTTTATCGATACTTTTTCAGAGAGTTATTTAACGAAGGTTATACAATAGTTGCCCTTCCATTTAGGTTTAGCTTTCGTCATTGGTCTATTGCTATTAGTTTATTGAAAGAGCAGGGTGTACTTGCTGAAGAAATTCCCAAAGTTGCCAAAAGACTAAATTACCAAACCGATATTTACCAAGATAAAACTAGATATTTTTGGATTGGACACAGCTTGGGATGTAAATATATTACTCTCCTAGAATTTCTCAGTGGTGAAGAATGGCCTACAATTGTACAAGATTGTCTTCAAGATAGTGAAGACCAATTTCAACAGATTCACAAGAGTATCCAAGATATTCCTCTCGAACAACATTCTATCAAAGGTCAACCATCTTTACTCATTGCACCAGATATTAGTGATACACAAAGTGCCATCCCTAAACCTCTAGCTTTCATCGCGCATTTCCTTGATCAAATTAAGCTTGGGGTACTTCCTACTAGAAAACAGACTCAATGCTTTATCGAAGGTAGTCATTTATTTAACTTAACTGCACTCATTTCCTTTGATAAAGATACAATCGCTGGAAGTCAAACTGACCGAGACAAGGATTGCCAGACCAGAGAAAATAGTGATGTGCTTTGGCTGATAGAACAATTAAAGTCTAGAAAATTCCCAATCCTTCATCAGGAAATACCAGGTAAGCATTTAGAACCACTTGGTATTAAAATAGGTAATTATATCGTTGATTTCAACCCGTTGGATAAATTTATTGAACCTATCAAATCTAGGCAACTTGAACCAGTCGTCATTCGATTTCTAGATGAACTAAAGGAAAGGAAACAAATGGGAAAGGTACAGCAGTATTCTGTGTCAGCAATTAGGGGTGTAACTTTGTAAGGGTGTAAGGGCAACGCCAACGTGAGCGCTCAGCGGCTCGACTGAGCGGAAGCTGAGCGGCGTCGAAGCTTCGCCGAACGTCCGAACGGTGTAGGGGTTTTCACAGTCGGATTGCTATAGCAGTTTCAGTAAATTATATTGTGCGTATCCAGTTATCTCAGTGGAATAGCCGTGCAATTTTGAGAGCAAATTTCTCACTTGTACTTGCATTCTGTTTACATCCCCTAACCGAAAGCGTAGAAGCTGTTGAACTCGCGTGAGAACCAGACGTATTTGAATGGCTTTAATGTCGTCTAATTCATCCTCTTTGACTAGAGCATGGCTTTTTAACAACCCTAACTTCTCAATTGACGTAGCCTGAATTGCTTCAATTATATCCTGACAAACTTGTTTGATGAATTGATTGGTAACATACTTTGTTACGACAGGTTGAAGCGTGAATAAGATAGCACTGCTATCAGTTGTTGCTTCTTTTTCTATCAGCGATCGCCTACTCAAAGATTCTAGCGCCACCAGTAATTCAGATCCAGATACCCCAACCCCTAAGTTTGTTTTTAATTTCGCCAGTGAAAGCGGTTGATATTCTATTGCCAACCAATAAATAATTGTCTTTTCTAAATCCGACAACCGCTCAAACTGTTGGTCAAGAAGATGAGAAAAAATATCACCAATCACTAAAGAACTTTGTGAGATAAATTGCGCAATATTACCATTAAATAAATCTTGAATTGTTGAAGCTATAGTTTTTAACGCCGCTGGATGACCTCGGTATAGTTGAATGAGTTCTTCTAACCCGTTTTCTAAGCCAGAAAAACCCTTGGTAACCAAAAGCTTTTTTGCCTCTGGTAGCTTTAAGCCTTTGATTTTTAAGGCGCGGATTGCTAAAGTTTCACCAGCGAGTGAGGTGACTTCCACTGGTTTTTCGCGGCTTAGTAACAGCAAACAGCTTTGATGGTATTCTTCTCCCACTCGCTTGAGCAACTCACCGTAACCTTCGTAACCTGGGCAATAGTAACCAGCTATACTTACATCACGTAAAATCATCTCCCAATCATCAAGAATGAGTAAGCAACGATAACTGCGTAAGGTGTTTAGTAGGCAAGAGATTTGACCATCTATCGTCGCTGGTATCGCTGTTTGTGATTTGCTCGTCAAAAATTCGTTGATATCTGTTAATATCTTAAGTAAAGATGGTGCATGGCGTAGACTTTGCCAAATCAGGTATTCAAATTCGTCTTCAGTCTGTTGTGCCACCTTAGCAGACAAAGCCGTCTTTCCAATTCCGCCCATTCCAATTAAAGCAACGAGTCGGCATCGCTCATGAACAATCCATTGCTTTAAAGTGGCGATTTCTTCATTGCGCCCGTAGAACACAGAGACATCTATCGCCTCTCCCCAATTTTGATGTTTACTGCTATTGTTTCCCTCAATTCTCCTATCTTCTGGCTGAAGTTGAGTTTCAACATCCCATTCAGCAATCTCCTCACAATCGAGCTGTAATCGCTCACAGATATCTACGAAAGTTCCATAATCAACAGGTTTGCCTGTTAAGAAATTACTGACTGTAGCTAAAGCTAATCCTACATTCTCAGCCAACACTCTTTGACTAGAAAAGCCATTGCGTCTCACAGCTAATTTGGCTTTTTCAATACAATCCCGACGTACTCTCAACGACCTTGGCATGGCTCATTCCATGACAACTGCTCACATTGTACACGTTACAAGTCAGTCACAACTCACAACACCTCAGCTATTTTAAGTCTTTAACTTAGTCAGCAGCTTAATTTTATTGAGGTTTTCAATCCTTGTGTAGAGAGTTCCCAATTTGTTGATCAAGCAAAAATTGTTACGGACGGTTTAGCACTCACTCGGGTTGAGATGAAGTGCTTTGATATCAAAGAATATCTGGTTGACTACTAAGCGTAGTGCTTTTTATTCTGTAGCATCTTTGGTAATCATTTGGTTTTCAGTGAATCTTTCTTTTCTTCCTGAAAATTTGTTACCTCACATTCAGCAAGCAGTTCTTCTACATTTTCAGGAAAGTCAATATTAGTAACTTTTTTTGCAAAAACTTGATAACAATCGTTTTTATCCCCTTCTTTACGCGGGAATCCTAACCAAATAATGATAATAATTTTTTGTTCTTTAAATGCCCTAAAAAACAATCTATATCGGGCAGGTAGCCCCATTTTCTTCAGACGACCATACTTGTGTAAAGGTTTGTGTAATATAAAATGAGATGCAAAAGGATCTTGAGTAATTTTTTCTTTAATACCAATATTCAAGCCCTTTAGTAGCTTTACATCTGCATGAGTCATAAACTCTTGTTTAGATAACTCAGTTTTTAAAGTACGAACCCGATGAGACAATTCTACCCATTGCTTATCAAACAATGGGTAGAAAAATATTCTCCATCCATCAGATGTGAATGAGTTCATGCATCCAAAACAACATCACAAAGTAGCTCATCCATTTCGTCGCTCATTTCTTTCGTATAAGCAACGAGTTGCTCAGGATTTGTAATAGCATCTTTCATCAAAAAGTCGAGGAACAGACTCATCATAATAGATTCTGTTTCATCTACCTCCTCAACTTCATCAGTGTCTAATTGCACTAAAAAGGTATTTTTAGACAAGACTTGCACATAACCTGAAGTATTAACTAAATGAGGATGGTCTTTAGAAAAAGCACGAGGTAAGCGAAAACCATCTTGCGTGCCTATCTTAGCAGAAGCTATGGGATAGGTCTTGTCGGTCATCTAAGTATGCTCCTTTATAAAGGCAATTCATTTTATTATAACATTTCTTATAATCAAGTCAAAAAAACATAAAAAAGACAGGTCAAACACCTGTCCTATGACTGATAATTTGGCTCTGAATTTAGAAATTCATTTCTGCAGCTTGAACTTTTTCAACCTGCTTCTTCTTGAGGACAAGCATAACTTGAGCCAACATAACAAGTGCGACAAATGCAATCATCCATTGAACTCTGCTAGCATCTTGTAACACAATTTCCCCATCATCTTGACCAAATCCACCAACGTTTGGATTATTGGTCAAAGGTTCATCTTTTTTGACCACTTGTCCTTCAGAGACAATCAATTCTGGTCCAACGGGTATGGTGTCAACTACTACGTCCCCAGATTCAGGTTGGATGCTGAGTTCGTACTTGACGTTACCGTCTTCATCTTCTGTTTTGGCAATCTTGCTAATTGTACCAGCAGCAGAAGCGGTGTATACGGCGTTGTTGCTCTTTTGGCCAGTGGGGTAAACTTGTCCGCGTCCACGGTTACCACCTACGTGAACAGCGTACTTACCAAAGTTAATGTTCTTGTCAGTTGCAGGGTTAGGAGAAAGCACCGGGAAGACGATTTCCTGATATTGTTCACCTGGTAACGGTCCAATGATGACAACGTTTTCTTTGTCTTCGGTGTAGGGTTGGTAGAATAAACCCTCGATTTCTTCCTTCCACTCCTCGGGAATGCGTTCTTCAGGAGCAATCTTGAAGCCTTCTGGTAGCATCAGCACAGCACCGACATTTAACCCAGCTTTAGAACCATCGGCACCCACCTGCTCTACGCTAGTATCGTAGGGAATTTTTACCACGGCTTTAAATACCGTGTCAGGCAGAACAGACTGGGGGATTTCAACTTCGGTCTGCTTTGCTGCTAGGTGACAGTTGGCGCACACAATTAGCCCTGTCGCTTGGCGAGGGCTTTCGGGGTAGGTTTCTTGTGCCCAAAAGGGATATGCTGAAGCTGCTTGAGGTAGAACTAGATCGCTGGTGAAGAAAAATGTCACTGTGGCGATCGCTACGAGCAAGGTTTTGATAATTGTTCCAGCACTGCGAGTTAAACTCGCTGTTTGACAAACATTTCTCATCTCTATAAGGACAACTAGGACAACGATTCTCTGATATTAGTCATTGGTTTTTGGTCGTTAGTCAACACTCAATTCAGATAGACTTTCGACTTGATCTGCGCAGTGATTAAGCCCACCAAGGTTCTTCGCCTGTACGGAAGTCAGTTTCCGTCCATTGAGTCAGGATGATTTTGTCTTCTTCGGTTTTTGCATGAGCCAAACCTAAAGATAGCGGTGCTGGACCTCGAACTACTTTACCAGTAGAGTCGTACTGTGAACCATGACAGGGACACTTAAACTTGTTCTCTGCTGCGTTCCAAGGAACAACACAACCTAAGTGCGTGCAAATGGCGTTAATCCCGTAATCAGTAATCGCCTCTTTGCTATCTACAACAATATAAGTAGGGTCTCCCTTAAGTCCTTGAACCAGAACGCGAGCGCCTACATTATGACTTTCCAAAAAGTTGCTAACACTGACATCGTTACCCAGCTCGTCTTTTGCCGTTGTACCACCTCCAGCCCCACCGCTTGATGGAGGAATAAAATAGCTGACAACGGGATACAATGCTCCCAGAGCCACTCCGGTTACAGTTCCAAATGTCAGAAGATTCATGAATTGACGACGCCCCATATCGGGCACGTCCATTGATTCAGAAAATTGAGCCATAACCTACGCGTTCTTTGTGTATTTTGTTAACAAATATGACTTGAGTTTTTCATTAAGAAACTCTTGTCTGAGTGAAAAGGATAATACCCACAATGATGCTAGGATGCTTTGTGCAAAAATCTTTCCAGCATCTTTCTTAGTAGGATTACATTTCTTTATAGTCCTATCATACTTGAGTCATGGAACTTAACATCATAACTAAATGTAAAAATATTTGAGAAAATATATGACGGGACAGGAATTACGCCAACTGTTGCTTGATAAGTGGGGACGCTCTTATGATGTCCAGTTGCGTCGGACACAGGGTAAAATATTCTTACAAGTTATGTGGAAATATTTAGAGCAAGTGTCTTTTCCATTAAATGAGGTAGAGTATCAAGAGCATCTCGATAGCATCGCCAACTATCTCAATGGCTTAGGTGGTGAAGCACAGGTAAGAACATATATTAGAGAAACACGAGAACGTCCACGACTTGGTAAAGCTGTGAGCATTGCGTTAGATTTAGGTGAACGCGCTGCGGAGTGGTTGATCGAGTAGTTGTAAACTATAAACCGCCAAGACACCTAGAACGTGCACCAGAAAAACTAGAAGATTGTTAGAAAATTCTTTTACCCAGAGGTAGCTTTTTTTCTGGCTGAATTAACACGACTTCAGCATCGTCTAAGTAGGTCAATATAAAAAAACATAAAATACGATTCTTGCGATTGCTTCGCTACACTGCGTTTTGCTCGCAATGACATTTCACGTTTAATTAGGTTGAGCTACTTAGCACTACGCCTAAGACAAGAACCTCTGACAGAAAGTCAGCGATTTGACGAGGTGGAAAATTGGTGACAGCTAATATTAACCTGTGCGTTAAATCCTGTTTATGATAAATTTTGGTAATTTGAGCACTAGATTTCTTGACGCCCAAATTACCAAAATCTATCCAAAGTTTGTATCCTGGTTTTCTGGCTTGAGGAAAATCTTCTACTTTGATGACTTTAGCAACACGAATTTTTACTTTTTCAAAGTCATCGTAACTTATTTCCCTCATTTTCCTACCAACTTAACTAAACCAATACCACCAAAGTAAAGTGCCAAGACTGCCCCTGCTAAGAGACTTTGAGTGAAGGGGTCCGTTGAAGGTGTGAGAATTGCTCCTAAAACCACCGCGCCCATAATAACGTAGCGCCAACCAGAAAGCATTTGCCCAGAAGAGACAATTCCCAAAGCACCAAGTAGAACTTGGATAATCGGAATTTGAAATGCTAACCCAGTACTAAATAGCAGCAACAAGACAAATTCAAAATATTTGTCAATCGACCACAGTTGTTCTACGACATCTGCACCGTAGCTGATGAAAAATTTCAAAGCAGCTGGTACCAATAAAAGGTAGGCAAAGACTAACCCTCCCGCAAACAAAAAACTTGACCCCAAAACCACAGGTCCAAGTAAGCGACGTTCACGACGAGTCAGCCCAGGGAGAACAAACTGGATAACTTGGTATAGCACAAACGGGCTAGACAAAAGCAACCCACTGTAACCTGCAACTTTCATTGAAACAAAGAAATATTCTCCAGGAGCCAGTTGCAGAAATTTTACTCCCTGTGCTGGTACTTCTAGCAGCTGAACAATCGGCTTAACGGCAAGAAAACAGCCAACAACACCCACTACTACAGCTATGAGCGAGTAAAAAATTCGTTGTCGTAACTCTTCCAAGTGATCGAAAATTGACATTTCGACTTCACCGGGCAACTCATCGAGATGATCTATAGGATCTATTTCCGGTTTTGAGTCACCATTTGCTTCAAAGTCAACACTGTATGGTGTTTTTGTGTCTACGTTTTGTGGAGGTGTCATGAGTTAGCTAGAACGGCATCACCTGCTAACTATTGTATCTGGGAAGCAGGTGGATGTAGAGACGCGCCATAGCGCGTCTGTACTCTTTGATATCATTGAACGGGTAGTTGTGGGTGTACAGTCGAATATTTTCCTACCAACTGCGAAGTTTCTGAATTATACAGTCTTAGGTAATTCCAGTAGTTACCCAACACCTGACGCACGTAATTTTTGGTTTCATCAAAGGGAATTGATTCCACAAATTCATCTAGATCGTCCTTTGGCAGAGTTTGTACCCACTTAGAAACGTTACCCGGACCTGCATTGTAACTGGCGATCGCCAGCATGGAGTTATTACCATACTGCTTATGAGTGTGATCCAAATACCAAGTCCCGAACATGATATTGTCGTTAGGATTTTCCAAATTTATTTTTTTGCTATCCACCTGAATTTGTGGGGCAATCCATTGTGCTGTACTTGGTAGTACCTGCATTAAACCAACCGCACCCGCTGTAGAACGGACTTTTGGCTCAAAATGTGATTCCTGACGCATAAGCCCAGTCACTAGCAGAGGATTGAGTTGACGCTTTTGGGACCATAGCTCAATTTCTTTTTGAAAGGGGAAGGGATAACGAGCTTGCCAGTAAGTGACTTGTTTACTTAAAGCTTGGTACTGTGCTTGTTCTTGCGGCGTTTCTCGATCTTCCAATTTGGCAACTTTATCAATTCCAATAATATTTTCTCCCTTTGCCAGCCGCATCAAACCCTCAGTAAATTGCTCTGCTACTGTTGGTTGCATTTTGTTCTGAAATTCGGTCTGCCATTGCAACCAAGCATCGCGGTCTTGATCAAGGAGGTATAATTCTTTAAATGTCTCAGAGCCAGCAGTTGGCACCGGACGCTGGAACGGGACGACGCTTGGGTTCATCGGGCGCACGGAGTTGAAATTGCCAACATTGAGTCCTAAAGTTGCCCCTGCTCGCCACGAATAGTAAGAATGGGGAAAATTGCTCAGGGTATACTCATAAGCTTGTTTTGCTTCCTGCTTTTTCCCCAGCTTTGTTGCCCATTTTCCAACCCAAAAGCTTGCTCTAGGAGCCAAAATACTGTTGGGGTTATTTTTGGCAATCGGTTCTGCCCATTGCCATGCAGCTTTATAATCTTTAGCTTTCGCTTTTTGTTCTGCAATTTTCCAGCGATATTCTGCCGCTTCCTCAGAGTTGCCGTACTTGGTAATCAGTAGCTTAGTAGCCTCACTTGCTGCTTTTGGATCTTGAGCTTGAAGGATTTTGATTTTTTCTACCAGCGCTGTACCTGCTTTGTCAGGAAATTTAGTAATAACTTGATCAAGAAACGGCAAAGCATCTTTACGTGCTGTTGCCATTTCTGCTAAACGTAACAGACCAGTGCTAGTTTCTTTGGCATCGGGAAATGCCTTGACAAGTTCTTGATAGACAACAAGGGCTTCTGGTCGTTTTCCACTTACCTGCAATCCCCTGCCAGCACGGTACAGGTTGCGGGGTGTTTTACCTGCTTTGGCGTATGCTGTCGTTGCTTTGCCAAATTCATTATTTTCCCAGAAAGCTGAAGCAACAATTTCCGACTCTTCGGGTTTAAGGGTGGAATTGTTCGCCAGCTGATTCAATACAGGTACAGTTCCTGGCTGATCATAGGCATATTTGGCTAAAATTAACTGCAATTGTGGTTGATTGGGATTTGTCTCCAACCGTTTACGGATAATTTCCCAGGTAAGGGGATGAGAAGGAAATTCAGCTATTGCTTTGTTCTGATACTCCGGGAGTCCAATCAGATACAAGGCTTTAGCAGCAGCTGGTTGTTTGGGGTAATCTTTGATTACTTTCTGCCTCAGATCCGAGGCTTTGCCTTCTTGTCCTAGAATTTCGTGTGCCTGCGCTTGTTTTAGCAACACATAGGGAGCAAGGACTGGATAATCTCTGTCTAATCCATCTAGTAACTTTAGTGCAGGTTGAGCTTGCTTTTGTTCAATTAAGTCACTTGCTAAAAGATAACGAGCGCGATTTTGATCTGCTGAATTTGATGCCTCCTTTATTAGTGCTTCTAGTTTGGCACCACGTTCTTGCGGAGATTGTGATACCAAGGCAAAAACGGGTGATTTCGCTTTGCTTTCTTCCGAAAGCTTCTCTGGTTCAGTCTTGTGCGGTTTAAGCCATTGACTTACTGATTTTCCTATCTCGGGAGCCGACAGGATTGCCCCACCTAAGAAGGCACATAGTCCGGCACCCACTATTAGAGAAATATGCTTTGTCTGTAGCTTCTTCAGCATCGATTCCCGCTGAAAATTTCACATGAATTTCTTGTCACTTTAGCATCACTAGTGGCCAACGTCTTCAGTTTTAACTTTTGTATTTTTTATTTTTGGAAACAAGGATGAGATATAACTTTGAACTTTTAGGAATTATTGACACTTTGTTGGCGTAAGTAATCTTTGTTAAGAATTAGAGAACTAAGACATAGTACTTTTCATCTCAAGGCTTCTTTTTCAAAGTAAACACTTATTTTTTCGATAAATTTGTTATTAAAGTGACTCCATGTTAATTTGTCCTAAAACTTATTAACACTAAGTAATTAAGTAGAAACAAATAGACCAATGTCAACTACATTAATAACGTTTACAACTCTCACTCAATAACTCATGACAACCTTAACTAGTTAACTTTGTTACTAATACAAACTCTTTTCACATGTGATGACGTTATAAATAATACAGATATTGAGAGAAGAAAGCCATCAATTGTTATAGTCTTGAATCAACCTATAGTTATATCTTTATCTCTCCAACGGGAGATGTCAGAATAACAGAAATAGCAATTTCACTAATTTTTAGTCAGAGTATTTAAAGAAAGAGTTCGTGACTCATAACTGAGCGATAATTTTTGCATGATTTTCTTTGCGTTTGTCTTTGTTTTATCTCAAGACAAATGGTCATAGCAATCTTGAATGATGGAAGCATGCCAATGCATGAAACAGGACGAGTCGTAGGAGCATTTTGCTCCCAAATTTTAACCAAAATCAGATCAAAGCCTATACCCACAAATTGAAATATTTAGGATGCTGCCTGAATGATTCTTAAAAGCAGACGCACTCTTAGGCGACAGCCACCCGCTACGAATGAAAGAAACACCTTCTTTCCTGTTAAGCGTTAAGTGTTCCCTGTTAAGCGTGTTTCTTGAAAGGAAATAGGAATAGTAAACAGCAAATAACCAGTTTTTTAATCCTGTGCTAATTTAGGAGTCCTCCCCTTCAAGCCAATCATCAGCTTAAGAGCAAATACTTTTACGATAGGTACTCGCTGCATCATCCATAACCCAAGGCGACGAACTATCACAACTGGCAAAATGTTGTTAGAAAACATGCGATCTAACAAATCAGTAAAACCTAAAATTGTCAAGTTCTCTCGCTTGCGCCAGCGTTCGTAACGTTTGAGGATTTGAATGTTACCAATATCTTCACCTTGAGCATCCGCTTCTTGCAACACTTGCGCCAAAGCAGCCACATCGCGAATTCCTAAATTCAAACCTTGTCCGCCTACAGGATGGCAATTGTGTGCTGCATCGCCAATTAAAGCGAGTCGGTGGAGGGCGTAGCGATCGCTCTGCATAAGTTGTACTTGAAAAATAAAGCGATCGCCCAACAATTCCAACCTCCCCATCTGGTTCCCATAACGCTTGCTTAATTCTGTCAAAAACTGCTCATCATCCAACGCGCACAAAGCTTTAGCTTCTTCATGAGGGGCAGTCCACACAATTCGGCAACGGTTTCCTGGCAAAGGTAAAATTGCAAACGGACCACTAGACCAAAATTTTTCGTATGCTGTGTTGTTGTGGGGTTTTTCTGGTTTGACAAAAGCAACAATACAAGATTGCCAATACTTCCAACCACGCGTTTTAATTCCAGCAGCTTGACGAATAGGGGAACGCGATCCATCTGCGGCTACAATTAATTTGCTGCGAACTGTCCGCATTTGATCTGCAATTTTAACATCCATCGTCACCACATCCTGCTGATACTGGATATTAACCACTTGAGCAGGACATAGATATGTGACGTTGGGACAATTTTTGACAAATTCCTGTAAGGGATGCAACAGTGCTTGATGTTCTGCCACATAACCTAAATCTTTTGTATTTATATCCTTAGTTTCCCATTCCACCACACCGGGATAATCAGCATCACAAAGACGCACACGGCGGTAAGTCTCAATGTTGGGCAATATTTTGTTCCAAATTCCAATTCCTTGGAAAATGAGCGCCGAAAGCATATGCACCGCATAAGCTTGTCCTTTGGCTACCGCCGCTGATTCTACTTTTGCCTCTACCAGCAGCACACTTAACCCGGAATCTTTCAATGCAGAGGCTAGGGTTAAGCCAACAATCCCACCGCCGACGATGACTAAATCATAATCATATCCCCGCGTCTGTGTCGGTGTTTGGGGAGGGTTAGGGGTTTGAAGCTGCGCTTGCGCCATTGTTAAGATAAGTTACAGCGTTTTCATTCTTATTTTGACGCAAACGGGCTAGGAAGAGCAAGTTGAGAAGGTGTCAGTCCCGAATTGCCAGAATAATAAGTATTTTTGAACCGCAGAGGCGCAGAGAACACAGAGAGAAGAGGTAGTGGAAAGTTGTCAACTTTCAATAGCTGACAGACGAGGACAAGAGTTTCCATCTCCTTGCGGAGAAGAGGTAGTGGAAAGTATCCAGTTGATGGAACATTACGACCAATCAGCTAAATAACGTTTCCATCTCCTTGCGGAGAAGAGGTAGTGGAAAGCTGGTGATTTAGCCTACACAGGAGGAACTATGAAGTTTCCATCTCCTTGCGGAGAAGAGGTAGTGGAAAGTCACCATTAAATTTGAATTGGGCCTAAAGGAGGTCCAGCTCGTTTCCATCTCCTTGCGGAGAAGAGGTAGTGGAAAGGCCATTTGAATTTTTCTTAGTGCATACCCGTGCAGGTTTCCATCTCCTTGCAAAGAAGAGGTAGTGGAAAGAGTTCACTGCTGAAACCCTTACTGGAAAAGACTTTCAGACCCCTAAATCGACACCACTCAAGGTAACGATTAAAATTTATCAGAAATAAATTAATTTTGAGGTCTGAAAAGCTTACTGGGTAAACAATCGACACCAGTCAACGAAGTTATGCGGTTTTCAAGGATCGGGTGAGTGGTGTCGATAAACGTCACACACGCTGCATAAACTATAAGAGCATTACCGTGTGACAGTCAAGTTTTGGTATAAAAACTTAACTGTGTATTTGGTGGATAATATTGAGTGCTTCTCAAATTTCTCACATAGCGTTTCCATAGAAATAAAAATACTCGCCATTCTAAACAGCGAGCAAAGCTTAATGAGCATGAGGATATATAGTTTTGACGAGATGCTTGCCTGATTAAGCCCGCTTATTAACTATTATTTATTGAGCAGGAGAAGGTGAAGCAGGAGTGGATGGAGAGGTGGAAGGTGATGCTGTGGGTGTAGTACCTGGTGTAGTACTTGTAGGTGTTTTGGCAGAGTTAGAAGTGCCAGTCTTTTTTGCTCCCATACCAGGTTTCTTGTTTTTACGCGTCTTGGAAGGTTTCTTCATAGTACTACCAGGCTTGGTAGTTGCACCAGAAGTTGGTGTAGGTGATGTCGTTGTGGCGGGAGAAGACATTGTTCCCTGTGCGTTTACAGCAGGTGCAGTTAGGGCTACAGGAGCAGCAACCACAAGAGACAGAAGTAAAGCTTTTGTAATCTTGTTCATGTGAAACTTTTATCACTCAAGAATCAACCATATAACTATCCCAAGAAGATATGACATTGTAGTGTTATTGATATGGAGTTTTTGTGTAAATTTTTGCCTTTTTTAGGTTAACGAGGTAACAGATTAGATTACTTTCGTCAACTATTTTATAAATAGAAAAAACCCCGCTGGAGCTTGAGGAACGCAACGGGGTTAGATTCTGTTATGTGTGTTGAGGAGGAGGAATAGGAATTGGGAAGATCCCAAATGTGTAAGTTATATCAAACTCAGATTAGGTTTTATTGGTCGAGCTACTTAATTTTTCTCAAAGAATCAATAATCTAAGTATTTCATATGGTTATGTCAGTCTCATGTTCTTGACGTGGAGTTTTTGTGTCGATTTTTGCAGGTTTGACATCTCAAATTCCAAAATTATCATTACAGCCAAAAGTTGCAAGCTGACAGTATTTTTTCATTCATAATTAACAATTAGATCTTCTAAGCATTGTATTTGCCAGTATTTTATGTGTTTAAATTGTAACGGCTTTAACTTTTATAAGTGAGATTGAATATCAAATTTCAAGCCATCACAGCCATCAATTCTTCTGACATATCAAAATTAGCGGTAACATTTTGTACATCATCTAAGCTTTCTAAACTATCAATTAACTTCAGAAGTGAGCGTGCCTGATTTGGAGCAGTCACTTCTACATTGTTGGCAGAAATCCAGCGTAGTTCGGCATCAGTCACCTCAAAACCCTTTTGTTTGAGAGTTTGACTCAGGTTCTCTAAATTTACTACTTCGGTAAATACTTCAGCAATTTGCTCTTCAGTCATTTCATAAAACTCAGCACTTCCTTCAAGAGATGCTTCTAAAAGCTGTTCTTCATCGACGATTCTCTCTACAGTACAAACGCCTTTTTGGGAAAACATCCAGCTGACACAACCTGTTTCACCGAGGTTACCACCATTTTTACTAAAAGCAACACGTAAGTCTGCAGCAGTACGATTACGATTATCTGTCAAGGCTTCAATGAGGATAGCAACTCCTCCAGGACCGTAACCTTCGTAACGGATTGCTTCTAAACTAAAGGAATCACCTGAGAGTGTACCTCCACCCTTGGCGATCGCTCTTTCTATGTTCTCATTCGGAAGACCCGCCGCTTTTGCTTTTTCTATTGCCGTACGCAGTTGAAAATTTCCCGCTGGATCTGGAACCCCACTTCTCGCCGCCACAATAATAGCACGCGACCATTGGGTAAAAGTCTTACCCTTTTTTGCATCCACAACTGCTTTTTGGCGTTTAATATTTGCCCACTTACTGTGTCCTGCCATATTCGGAACTTAACAATACTATCTACTCACCAGATACGATATAGCTAGATTCTAGCTTTTACATGCTTTAGTTCCGTTTTCCTTTGTCTGAGATTTCAAAATTTATCCCCACCTAGTACCGCAAGGCGGAATTCAAAATTCAAAATTCAAAATTCAAACAGGTATACAGCGTAAGCGTTTCATTGATCCCGAATGGGTGGTTTATTTATGCCGTGGTGTACTAGTGGTTTGCCAACCCAAAAATGCGCTTGCGAGGACTGGGGAAAGGGAAAAGGTTTAAGGCAAAGGGATTAAAAAACCTTCCGCTGTTGCCTGTTAAGCGTTAAGCGTTAAGCGTTAAGCGTTAAGCGTTGCCTGTTGCCTATTCACAAAGGAAAAGCTGCCTCTTGTGTCTCAGGCGTTAACACAGTCGTCTGTGCATGTTGGCGAAGTAACTCTGCTGCGGTGTTTGCATCGCCCTGCACGAATGCGTTAATGATTTCCTGATGTTCCTTTACAAAACACAGCGGATCAATTTTATTTTGGCTCAATTCTAAATTAATGCGAGTCCAAGCTTCAAAATTTAATGAATCCCACGTGTGCAATAAGACACTATTACCTGATGTCTCAACAATAAGTCGATGAAACACTGCATTTTGCCGTGCCAGTACCTTCAAGTCCTTTGCTAAAGCTGCATCTCGAAATATCACTTGCACAGTTTGAAGTGGTTGGGGGTTGTTGTGAAACTTAGGCGCTGATAACCGTGCTGCCAATGCTTCGAGTTCTCCTCGAACTTGATAAGACTCCTGCATCTCATGTAAACTCACCTCCCGCACTCGCGTTCCTCGGTAGGGTTGACTATCCACCAGCCGCATCGCTTCTAGTTCGCGCAGTGCTTCCCGAACTGGTGCTTGACTTGTCTCCATATCTTTAGCAATCTGTAATTCTACCAATCGCTTACCAGGTTCATAAGTGCCGTTAAGGATGCGCTCTATGAGTACCTGCTTGACGCGATCGCTCATGCATTCACGCTTCATTTTCATTTTCCAACTTTTTTCTCTTCTCTTCTCTACTTGACTTTGATTATAGATTATCGATAAAATTTAGTAAAATTAGCGATTATCGATAATCTATAAGAAAAAAAGCACCACGATATGTACAGAAGATGACCAAAACAAAGGATTTCGAGGTTTCGGGGTACAGGGAGGGGGGACGTTAACTCTTCGTCCCCTACACCGTTCGGCTGAGCGCTCACCTTGGCGTTGCCCTTACACCCCTAATTTAAATCTACAAATTTATACGTAAATGGAGTTATCTCCTGTGAAAAGTGTTAACCAGTCTTCCCAGAGTGCATCTACTCATAGAACTAACCAAAACCCTTTAGGGCGTGGTTTAGTCTTGATAATGGCAGTAACCTGTGGAACTGTCGTCGCTAACTTATATTACAACCAACCTCTGTTGGTGGTGATTGCCGAAAGCTTTCAAGCTCATAGCCATGCGACTGGGTGGATTCCCATGTTCACTCAGATTGGTTATGCTATAGGGCTTTTCCTCCTTGTTCCACTGGGCGACTTGATGGAGAGACGGAGGTTGATTTTGATGATGCTGGTGTTTACATCTGTAGCGTTGGGAGCAGCAGCAGTCTCATTCAACCTTGCTTGGTTGCTAGTGGCGAGTTTGGCGATCGGCATAACCAGTGTTTCGGCTCAGTTGATAATTCCTTTAGCAGCACAACTGGCAAAACCAGAGCAGAGAGGAAGAATTGTTGGTACGGTGATGAGTGGGGTGTTGATCGGAATTCTTTTGGCTAGGACAGTCAGCGGCTTTGTGGGGGCAAGTTTGGGCTGGCGGGCGATGTATTGGCTGGCGAGTGGATTGATGATTGTTCTGGCTGTTGTTCTATCACGAATGCTGCCAAAAAGTCAACCGTCGCTGCGAGTTTCTTATCCTCAATTGGTTGGATCTTTATTCAAGTTGATACAACAGCAGCCTATTTTACGTGAAGCATCTCTTGCAGGGGCGATGTCCTTTGGAGCTTTCAGTGCTTTTTGGAGTACTCTTGTTTTCTTTTTGGCACAGCCACCTTATCACTACGGTAGTGAAGTGACGGGGTTGTTTGGGTTGGTTGGTGTGGTAGGAGCAGCGGCTGCTCCTGTTGCAGGTAAGATAGCAGATAAAAGGAATCCCAAGATAACTGTGGCGTTCGGTCTTTCGATTACAACCTTGTCATTTCTCATTTTGTGGGTGTTTGGTTACCACATTGTGGGGCTAATTGTTGGGGTTATTCTTCTGGACTTGGGTGCACAAAGCACACATATTTCCAACCAGACAAGAATTTTCAGTTTACCTTTAGAATTTCACAGCCGTTTGAATGCGCTTTATATGACCTTTTCCTTTACGGGAGGGGCGTTGGGTTCGTTCCTTGGTGCATATGCTTGGAGTCGTTGGCAATGGCATGGGGTTTGTGCGATCGCACTGCTGATGCTAGGAGTGGCTTTTGTTACGTTTATTGAGCGGCGGCGTCAACAACTAGGGGTGTAAGGGTGTAAGGGGAGGCAGTGCTCAGCTTACCACTTCACCCATAATATTCCCCTTGTCATCTTATATATTACTTTGTCCGACATTATCAGTAATCTTCTAGCGGGAAGGGAGTAATTTACGGACTTAACTAGGAGTATCTTTATCAACCGTTTTCTTTGGGCGACGTTCATCTGTCTGAGTAACCGCATGTATGACTTATTACTAATGACCGAAACCTATATAGCTTAGAATTTACACCTGCTTGACGTTGGGAGTCCGTACGGTTTCGCACATTAAACTCCGAAGAGCTAGACTTTTCTCAGAAGACGCATGAATCCATAAAAAACTGGTTTTGTGCTGACCGCTGTTGACTACCGCTAGCTCAATTTACTTAACAATCGAGCGTACTCATTTTTGGTGATGGAATAACATTCACAAGATACATCGAGCAAGTGTTCCCGATTGAGGATGGTAATATGTCCACGCCTGTAGGTAATGATTCCGGCTCGGCTAAGGATGCCAGCAGCCACTGTGACACCTGAGCGGCGACAGCCCAGCATCTCGGCAATAAATTCTTGAGTTAGCACGAATTTATCAGATTGCATACGGTCAGAGACTATCAACAGCCAACGGGCAAGTCGTTCTTCTATCGTATGCACGCGGTTGCAGACTGCTGTTTGTGTGACTTGGGTGAACAGTGCTTGAGTATAACGCAACAGCAAACTTTGAAGTTCCGATGCCCGGTTGAACTCCGCTATGAGTGGCAAAGCCTTCATCCTCATACCACCGTCGGCAACCTGCACTAATGCAGTTGTGGTTGTCGTGTTGCCGCCCCAAATTACAGGAAGACCCACCATGCCATCATTGCTCACTATACCTACTTCAACGGTCGATCCGTCTTCAAGGTTAGAGACTAAAGAAATTATTGCCTGATGGGGAAAATAGACATGTTTTATCGGTTCGCCTACTTCGTAGAGGATTTGCTTATTTTTAAATTCGACTCGCTCTAGGTGGGGAACTAGGCGTTGATACTCAGCCGCTGAAAGTGCGGCAAGTATTTGATTTTCTATTGGTGGATGAGGTGAGTTTGATACAAACATTGAGATTTCCCAAACGCAGTTGTGCTTTGAAAAGCAACTAATGGCAGCTTGAGAGTTGTCTAAAACTAGTCTCAGTATGTCAAAAGGTGGCTTTTGTTTATCAACAGGGTGTTCAAAAATAGTGATACTAATTTGGAAATGTCAGAGTTAACTATTTTACGTAGTATAAAAGTCAATCAATTGACTTTTATACTGTCAATTGATTGACATTAACTGGAATTCTTATGTCTTGCCGTTATCTCAGCTTACTTGCCCATGACTCCCCTGCCATCAACTCACGTAAATCCCCAAACTCACTCTAATGTTCTGCACAATTACCTCTAGTGGCTCAGAAATATCCACCGTAACCGCACCAGATGGCTCCTCAAGAGCATCAAACTGACTTTTAAGAAGTTTTTCACCCATAAAGTGACCGTGACGCTCTTGTAGGCGCTTTTGAATCAACTCAAATGATCCTTTAAGATAAACCACGATTACGCGTTTCTCATCCAAAACCAAAACCTGGCGATAACTCGCTTTCAGTGCAGAACACGCCAGCACCATATTTTTATTCTCTTGCAACCACTGTTGTATTGCCTGTTGCAACGCCAGTAGCCAAGGCACCCTATCTAAATCATTTAGGGGAATGCCATACCGCATTTTCTCAATATTTTCTGACGAGTGGAAGGCATCAGCATCGCTAAATTCCCAGTGTAAAGAGTCTGCCAACAGTTGCCCAATGCTGGACTTACCAGAACCAGAGACACCCATTACGAGAATTATCATATTTTTTATTGCAGACTAAGGAAATCAGGGAGAAAAGGAGGGAAAAGTTAATGTGAAATCACTCTTTTCCCTGACTCCCACACTCTTTCACTTGTCTGCTTGTCCTCTTACAAAAACTCACGCGGATCTGTCACATACCCAGTGATTGCGGAAGCTGCAGCGGTGAAGGGAGAAGCAAGATAAATTCCAGCTTCTTTATGCCCCATTCGTCCGGGGAAGTTGCGGTTCGTGGTGGAAACGCAAATTTCTGGCTCATTCATCCGCCCAAAGGTGTCTTTGGGACCACCTAAGCAAGCAGCACAGGAAGGTGCAGCGGGTTCAATGCAACCAGCTTCTAAGAAAATTTCCGAGAGGGTTTGCTCTTGGTACTTGATTTTAAACAAATCTTCGTAAACTTTTTGGGTAGCAGGGACTATGTAGGTGGGAACCTTCACCTTATGACCTTTTAGAACTTGTGCTGCATGGAAAAAGTCCTCTGTTTTTCCACCCGTGCAGGAACCGATATAAGCTCGGTTAATCTTGACATCGCTGCACTCTCGTGCTGTAGCACGGTTATCAGGGGAGTGAGGTTGGGCAACAACTGGTTCCAGTTTGGAAACATCGTAGTGATGCTCACTGTAGAACTTGGCATCTGAGTCTGTGTATACTGCCTCAAAAGGTTTGTTGGTACGAGAGCGCACATACTCAAACGTGGTTTCATCAGGAGCAATGGTACCATTTTTGCCACCAGCTTCAATGACCATGTTGCACAGAGTCATCCGTTCTTCCATCGTCATTCGTTCGACGGCTTCACCTGTAAATTCCATCGTCCGATAGGTTGCGCCAGAGACGCTGATATCCCCAATAATTTGTAAAATCAGGTCTTTTGCCAACAAGTAAGGAGGCATTTCACCATCCAACACAAAACGCATGGTGGCGGGAACTTTGATCAACAGCTTGCCAGTCCCCATAATAAAACCAGCGTCTGTGTTACCGATACCAGTCGCAAATTGACCGAAAGCACCAGCGTTACAGGTGTGGGAGTCAGTACCAAATAAGACTTCGCCTGGGCGGGTGTGACCTTCTTGGGCTAGGGCGACGTGGCAAACACCTTTGTAATCTGGGTTGGCTTTAAAGTTGCTCAGGTCAGTAATATCGTAAAAATATTTGATACTTTGCTCTTTTGCAAAATCACGTAAAATATCAACGTTGCGGTTAGCGCGTGCATCAGCCGTGAAAATATAATGGTCGGGAATTAACACGATTTTTTCAGAATCCCAGACTTTGGCGTCAGCACCAAACTCGCGTTTGAAAACGCCAATGGTTCCAGGTCCACAAACGTCATGTGTCATCAAAACATCAACATTAACCCAGATATTTTCCCCCGGTTCGACTACCGAACGACCGGAAGCTTTCGCCAAAATTTTTTCTACAAGGGTCATGCCCATAGCGATCGCGTTCTTTTTGTGCAAGGGTACAAATTCTATGCTACATGGCTGACCGTCTGTCAATCAAATTTTGACACGTAAATGTCCGAATATATCCTGCAATAGCCAAATGCAGAAATTCTTTGCTAACCTCTAACGTACAACAACAATCGAGTCCGAGAGATTAACTTGTGGATGTTATATTAGAGCGCTCGCACCAACTCAAACAAGACCTCACTGATTTTGTCTATGACGCTGAAGGCGAACTTGCACAAGCATTGGAAAGCTATGCTGCGCTCAAGTCACGTCGTGGAAGCGGTGATAATTTTCAACAAGAACTGATTATTGACTCATTTCTTACAGAAGGGCAAGTTGGTGACTCCTCACCATTAGATTTGTTTCTCCAAAGCGATCAAGAGTTGTCTGAGCTTGACCGTGAACTGATTCAAAGTTGGCATCGCACTTTTAGTGGCTTATTTGCTATTACAAAAATCTTACCTGATGGCTTTGAATTAAGGAACTGGTTGACAGACAAATACTACACTGTCAAGCCAAACACCTCCCAGAAACTAAACGAAATGTCTCGGTTGAAAGAAGGAGAAATTTTACTGACTCGCATTTCTCCTGTGACTGACAGTTACTGGACTTTATTCAGTTCCTACACACAGATGGGTAAACTGGGGAAACCAAAACTAGCAGTAGCTATTGGTAATTTTAAAGATAATTACAAAGACAATCTTTATGGTGATGCTCCAGACTTGCTAGAAGAAGCTTGGCAATCTGTAGGAATCTATCATCAGCAGTTTATAGAGTTTTTTGGTACTGATGAAGTCACACTTCCAGGATACCAACTCAACAAAAAGATTGGTGAATTCCAAGAAATTTTAACGAAGAAACGCTTGGAAGAAGCAGGAATTGATCCTTCAAAATCATTAGGAGATGTCGCACAAGAAGCTGGTTTAGGAGAAGAAGAAATCAAAGCAGTTGCAGAAGAATTTGGTGCTGACTCCCAAACAGTTTCACAAATGTTTGAGAAGAAAAACAGCAGTAGTAAAATGGTGATGCCAAAAGTCGATTTACCTGCTGATCTGAAAAAAGCAGAACAGGTGACAGCTATGTCTCATCCCCGATGGGGACAGATGTTTCTGCCAACGTACTCTAAAATCAAAACAATATTAGAAGCAGATGATTGGCAAAGTGTAGAAGGTGCTGATAAACTGATTCGTTTTTATCTAGAAGATAAAAGTATTAATGCTTTCATTTGGCATCGCTTAGCCCAACAGTATCCAACGCAGTTAGAAAAAGTACTACAAACGTTTCTTAAACGACCAAATTTTCAACTTTCAAATGACTTGGATACACTCTTGCAAGAATACAACAAACCCATAGAGCCAGAGTTACCAGAAATTGCCAGCGTACCAATACACCTGCATAATTTATTCCAAGAAGCTTTGATGGAAGTTAGTAAATCTAAGCCCAAAGGGAAGAGTCAAAAACAAACAACTAAAGGCTTTGGGAAGTGAGAGTTTCAACTCGTTCCAGCAGAAAACAGCTGCAACCCTTACGAAGATGTTTGAAAAGTGATGGCTGAGGTATCCAAAATTTTAGATCCTCCTAAATTCTCCTTAAAAAGGAGGACTTTCCTACTCCCCTACTCCCCTAATTTTTAACACCCTTTCAACCAATTTGTTGCATAGCAAACACAGGTGGAAAGGGTGATTTAGCTCAAATCAACGACGCCTTCTTCCTCGTGGAGGGGTGGAAGGTGTCAAATGATTAAGTTAGTTGAAGAATTTAAGCAATATCCTCGCGTTCCATGTATACAAACAGAAACCCAAAAACTATAGCTGGAATAACCCAACCAATGACTGGAACAAGGATGGAAGAGATATATGAAGCTGAGTACATAAAATATTCCTATCAAATCAAACGACAATTCAAAATGAGCTTACTGCAAATCTTGCATGATTTTTCAAATTCTAAAGATTTTTAACACAGCAGCTTGCAATAAAGTTGATTGTTCATACACCGAAAACTTCGTTTAGCTGCAAGCGAGCTAAGTCTGGAGGCATTACACTCAGCAGGATAGAGACTTTGTGGCTTTCCTGCTGAGTCGCCTTGTTCACAGCGATCGCCTCCAAGCGAATTTCCAAACACCCAAAAGGAACCCTCAGATTAGTGATTTCTTCCAAAACTCCAGCAGGGTTAAGCCGTAAATTTGTTAACCAACGCGGTTCACCTATCAACCCACGAGTTTGGCAATCCAAAATCCATAACTTCACAGCCACTTCATCAGCTACAGGCGCTAACTGGATGCGTATCCTCACAAATTTTCCAGAGATTAGTTCGCCTGATGACAAATGCAGTTGCGGAACTGGTAATGGTTCCGTGATTTCTGCTAAGACAGGTAAGCCAACAGATACATCTGATACTGATTCTTCTTTTTGTTTGGAAGGTTGATTTTTGAAAGTCTGAGGTTCGGTTTCATCGAATATATCTTCGACAACTATTTCGTGTACCAACCTAGCCGACAATACTCTGCCATCAGGCGCGTAAGACAGTGGGGGAGTGGGGGAAAATAAATATCCTTCCTTCCCTCCTTCCCTCCTTCCCTCTTTCTCTCCTTCCTTCTCTCCCTCCCTAGTATTGTCCTGTAGATCCTCAGCATCTCCATGTTTTTCTGTTTTTTTGTTAACCTCATCAGACATCTGATCTTGACTGGCGACAAAATAAATATCGTCGTCTTGGTTTTGCAAATTAATCGGTTCAGGCAAGGAATATCCTTGAGTATGCATCCACTTTCAAAAACAAACAACTAAAGGCTTTGGGAAGTGAGAGTTTCAACTCGTTCCAGCAGAAAACAGCTGCAACCCTTACGAAGATGTTTGAAAAGTGATGGCTGAGGTATCCAAAATTTTAGATCCTCCT
>NZ_JABXYX010000005.1:113011-132936 GCF_017982655.1 Brasilonema sp. CT11
TTTTTCTGTTTTTTTGTTAACCTCATCAGACATCTGATCTTGACTGGCGACAAAATAAATATCGTCGTCTTGGTTTTGCAAATTAATCGGTTCAGGCAAGGAATATCCTTGAGTATGCATCCACTTTCTAATTAAGGGGGATATGTCGGGGTTACCTGTGGTGATCAGTTGCGAATTATGGGGAATGACTAATTTGACTAACGTGTCTTGGGGTTGTGCGTTGTCTTTTGCTGCATCTTCATCAAAAGATGAAATCTGATATTGTGTTTGTTCTATAACTGATTTTGCGGCATCCTCGTTATGAATCTCAGTTGTATCCTGCTGTTCGTCAACTGACTCATAACGCATGATGCCTTTTGTTTGATTCTGGGATGTTTTGAGTCGTCTGAGGTAGGGTAAAGTTGTCTCCATCCGGATGACTTTACTTGTTATCTGCCTGTCTGACTCCAAGTTTCGAGATGCTTCGCAAACAGCAGCAGGACTAATTATCCGATTTTGATGCTGAACAAAGCTTGGTAGTTGAGGCGAAACCGCTGCTGATTTAAGACGACGTAATGGCGGCTCAATTTTCGGAGGCAAAGATTTTTTGGGAGATGGCTGCAACAGATGTGATTTCGCTTTTGTTGGCGTTTTTACTAAATTGAAAAGTTGCAAATCTAGAGGTGTGGATAGTTTTGAGGATACTGATTGATGTTCTATCGTGTCTAGTTGATTTTTTTTGGCTGTGGCGCTGATTGCCAGTAATTCTGTGACATCTGCTGTCATTGTGAAAAACTGGTTAGTTAACAATGTGGTTTTACCATCAACCGTAAGGATGCCATATAAACTGATTTCTCCCAAAATCAGCTTGGATTCACAATCAGCGGGAACCTCTATGGAACATCTGATCGGAAATGGTATGAACTTTTCGCTTAAGGATAGCCGCACTCGCCTGATGATTTTAGAATCTTGGGGTGAGCGCAGTTCTATTCTGATTTCTCCTGCATAGACTCTTTCATAATTTGATCTTAGGGGATTATCTAAATTCGTCGTTTCTTTTTCCTCTACACGCCCATTGATTGTGAGAGTTTGCCCCCAAGGAACAGTGTAAAAATCTTGCTGAAGTTTCAACACCAGCGGTGGTTCTAACGTTTGATCTGAAAAATCCTCAATTGCTGCTGCCAATTGAGAATCAGGTAAAGCAATCTCTATTAAGTTTTGTAAAATTTCCGATGTTTTCTCACCTTTTCGCCAAACCGGGCTAATCGGCTGCGAAATCATCGCTTCTTCAAGCAATTCATCGCTAAAGACAGGAAATTCCTCCTTATCGACTCTTGACAATCGAGTGTCCTCCTGTTGTCGTCCCACCTCTATAACTACTATAGGTAGAACTTTCAACTGGATACAATGTTGCCAAGGTTGATCGACAAAGTGCGACATCAAGTCACCCGAACAACATAACTCCCAAACTCCTGGCTTGAGATAACTAAAGGGAAGAACTGCTATTAAGCCTTCAGAGTTTGTAGAACGCGATCGCTTTTGAATTCGCCGCTTCGGTGGAAACTCCATCGTTGAACTATGGGTGATCTGCACTTGCAAATCAGTGTTAATCAGGTCAGAGCGAGCTAAAATTCTATACCGACCTTCTAGAATTTCTATATTTGGGGATTCTATAGGACTCCAAGAGCGATCGCCCTGTTTCTGTATCAGAAATTGCCAGTGTTTCATGTTGAGTGATGCCCAGACTGTAGAGATGCGCTGGTTATACTAGGATTATCTTGCTTGCCAGTTTAACTCAGTAATTTCAAAAGTCATCACCTGATTATCTTGTTTTAATTCAAACACTCACAAGGTTGGGATTACGTCTATGGAATGCCCGGATCTTTTCCTCTTGCAACGACGAGCGCCAATTTATCAGCTCAATCCCCTTAACAACAATGGCAGAGATTTCGGCACAGTTTCCTGATGTTTTGACTCTGGCGGCGACGGAGTTGAAAGACGAGGTGCACGGAGATGGTGTTCCTTCGACTGTTGTGAAATGGACTGGAGAGAATTGGCAAGTTTTACGACAAGGTGCAACGAAGATAAATCAGGGCAGTTTTTTATAACTTCGACACTACCGGATTTCATCTCAATTATGAAATTAAGGCAAGGGTGCATCAGAAGACAAAAGAAAGTTGGGAAAAATTAGAACGAGAAGTACATAAGTTGAAAGTTGACGATTTTTATAAAGCAGCCAACACAATCTTGCTCGGATTTTGCCCAAAAATCCTTATCTGAACAGTATTGGAAGCTGGCAAATTTTGGGGAACACGGGAAATAGAAAAATGCTTTATGCAAGAGATAAAGAGCTTTGAGGACTTCTGTATACTCAAAAAAATAGTTTTTTTGTACTAATTAATAATTATGTAGATACAATGAAGTGCGTACAAACAAAGAGAGAAAATTCAGATAATAAAATAGGCAAGCTGCTTCAGGATTTGAGCGAAAATCATCAAAAAGCTATGACAGATGCTTCAGAACTTCTCAAGAGCACAAGTCATTTTCTTGATGCTTCTGTTTGCACATCAGACAACTCTGGTGGTGCAACAGTCGAATCAAATCACCAAGCAATTCAGGATGGGTTAGTTCAATTGCTTAGCTTGCTTCCGTGAGATTAAAGAGGAAATCAACTAATAATTAAGTAGTTCAAACCAATGTTTTACGTAACTCAAGCTTCGGAAATCCAAGCAATTATAACCCAACTAACTTCGCATCCAATTCTCTGGTTAGATACAGAAGTTGCTGACTATGATACACCCTTTCCAAAACTATCTCTAATTCAGGTTTCGGTAGAACCATTAGATTTAGCTGGGGATAATGTTTATATATTAGATGTTTTTCAAAAGCCTGATGTCGTCAAATACTTTATCAATCAAATTATGGCAAATGCCAACATTGAAAAGGTATTTCACAACTCCAGCTATGACTTGCCGTTTCTGGGTAAGATTCAGGCGCAGAATATCACTTGTACCTTAAAAATAGCAAGACAAATATCAAAAAATCGCCTAGGAACATCAAATTTAAAACTTAAAACTCTAGCCAAAGAACTTTGCCATTTTACAAATGTCGATGAAGAGGAAGGAAGAAGTGACTGGGGAAGACGACCTCTGAGCCAAAAACAGCTAGACTATGCCAAAATGGACACTGTTTATCTTGCTCAAGTACATCTTTATCTTAATAGTTGGATAAAATCAAACGAACAATCAACTTTCAACCCTAAAACGCCTGGATTAGATAATAGCCACAATCCTTATTCTGAACAGGTGGACTGGACAATTGAAGCAATGAAGTTTTTATCTTGTGTGGCGCGTTGTAAAGAAAGATTTGGAATGCTTCACATTATAGATGTGTTGCGGGGAGGAAAAACTCAAAAAATTATCCAACATGAACACGACAAACTTTCTACTTATGGTATAGGTAAAGATAAAACTCTTGATGAGTGGCGAATGCTGGGGCGTTCTCTATTGGAGCAAGAATTGTTAGAACAAAACGGCGATAATTACCCAGTTTTGCAACTGAATGCTCTTAGTTGGGAAATCATGCATAAAAAGCGAACTGTATCAATAACTTTTCCTGTTGTTCAAAAGATGACTTGGGAAAATGATAATGAAAAAGCAGTTGAAGTGGAAATGCTGATGCAGAGGTTGCGATCGCTCCGCAAAGAACTTGCTGAGGAACAATCTCTTCCACCTCACTTTATCTTTCAGAATTCTACCCTAGAATTAATGGCGCAGGTGCAACCCCAAACTAAAGAGGAATTTAGTAAACTCTCTGGCGTAGGTAGTTACAAACTTGCTCAATATGGTGACAAATTCCTAGCTGAAATTTGCGCTCACCGCACTGAACAAGGTTTACCAGAACAAGCCAATTTAGATAGACAAATACAACAGGTTGAATTTCCCAAAAACAGCGAAGATTTTGATAGGGTTGATAAATTAATTGAGCAATTGAAGCAATCTTTAGAGAGTCTGAGTTCTGAGAGAATACCTGAGGATGTACAAAGATTTCTCAAAGCTGCTGCAAAGAGTGGAGCAAGTATTGACCTTTTAACTTTGGAGGTGAAAGAATGGCTCATTCAGCATAGAGTGGCTGAATCTTTACGAATTCGCTTGACGTGACATCCTCCCGACACTGACCCTTCCAAGTTCGCTCAGGGCTACGTCTCTACACAGGTTGACACATCACTAAATATCACCAAAAATCCTTTTTAATCAACACAAAAATCGAATTTTTGGGTGGATAAACCTCAACCCAAAAATTCTTAAATATAGACATATTTACTAAAATTTCTTGTGACAATTCCTCAAGCAACGTAGCGATCGCGATAATAAGTCAAAATTTGCTGTACGCGTTGCCGACTTTGTGCACCACACTCAGGCGTATACGAAATCCATAAACCAGCAATTTGGCTTTGACTATAATCAAATTGTTGAGAAGTTTGAGGAATTAAACTCACTTCTACTCCTTCTACCTGACACAAATGAGCTGCTATCTCTCGATAGACTGCTAAAGGTAAACCAGCAAATTCAATTGTTTGTTTTGTCTCCATCTTTAAGTATCTTCCTCTGGAACAGGGTTTTGGGGTAGCGCTGTGTTAGAAACAGGATTTTCCCCAGAAGCAGTAGGTGAGGTTTGAGTAGTAAGTCCTTGCCCTACCATTTTCGCAACCTCAATACCATATTGTTCCAGAATCACGACAGGTTCAGAGCCTTCATTTATTTCAATACGTTTAATCAGCACTCCGTTTGCCAACTGCTGTCCTGCGTGTACATACTGACTTGTTGGTTCATTTGGTATTTTGATAATTGCTTGGGGTTCTTTACCAATGAGAACAACACCAGAAACAACTACTGCTTTGGCTAACTCTGGTTGTGGTGGTGTTACAGATGCTAAGGCAGAGTTAGGGATAGCTTGCGGTAAAACTTTTGGCAGCACACGAGTCAAGGCACGGTTGGGTTTAATTTTATTATGAGATACACGCGCCACTGGCGGTGCTGAGTTATGCTTAATCACTTTTTTGGGCGCTGCACTTTGGGCGAGGCTGTTGCCGCCGCCAAGGGCGATCGCTTTTTTGTTAATTGTGTGTTTTTCTTGATTTAGCTTTTGTTGGTTTAAAGAATTTTTACTTATAGCAGTTATGACGCTGTGCGGTTTACTCTTAGCTGCGCTTAGAGGAGGTAACTTAAGAACAGGTTTTGCTTGTGCAGGCTGATTCGTGACTTTGATGGAATCAGGAACCACAATTCTTGCAAACGGATCATTGCGACCTTTTGATACGATACTTACCCGTTTTGTAGAATCGATTGGTTGAATCAAGTTAGCAGTTGTGGTGGAGGTAACTGGCGGAGTTTGTTTGGTAAGAACCTCTGGATTCTTGAAGGGTTGATTTGTTACTTTTTCGTTAGATACGCCTGGGTTCTTGAACGGCGCTCTTGCTGCTGGTGTGTAGATAGGGGTAGGATGACTAGATTGTTCACTTTCTGAGGAACAAGAGGCGATCGCCAAAGTCAGAATCGCTGCTATTACAATTTTTGAATTTCTGCCCATGAACTGTTCTCAAAAACCGTTAATCTTCTGCCACATACATTAAGTGTTTCAGCAACTCTAGCCCTTTCCTCAGCCTACGAGAGACCGTAACTACACTTATACCAAGGCGTTCTGCCGCTTGTTTTTGCGTCAAATCATCCAAAAAAACAAATTCTAAGACTTGGCGGGTGGGTTGTTCCAACTGCATCAATGCTTGTTGGATACGAATTTGCTCTTCTTGGGCTAGTTGAAAGCTGTGGTAGCGGTTGTCTGGAACCAAATCTCCCAATAAAGTTGCACTTTCATCTCCATTTTGCACTGGTACATCAAGGCTTAAGGGGGCGCGGTTAGCCCACGCTAATTTAATTTCCTGCCATTCATCAGAAGAAATTTCCAATGCGGCTGCTAACTCAGAGTCAGTAGGTTGGCGATTGTATTTTTCCCTTAATGAACGCGAAACTCTGATTGCTTGCTGTTGCAGGGCAAACCAGCGTCGAGGAATTCGCACGATGACTCCTTTATCTCGAAGATAATGTTGTATTTCACCGCGAATATAGGGAATAGCAAACGAGCTTAAGGCATACCCCTTGGAAATTTCAAATCTTTCTATCGCTCTAATCAAACCCAAACAACCTACTTGGAGCAAGTCCTCGTAGCTTTCATGACATTGATTCATCCAGTAATGAGCTTCTTTTCTGACAAGTCCAAAATTAAGTTTCACCAATTGATTGCGAAAGTCAGGTGAGCCAGATAACTGATATTCTCGCAACAACTGCCAAATCTCATGTTTGACTTCGTTGGTGACTGTGATTGGCATAGCATCGCATTTCTTGGTCGAATAAACAAAGAAATACTCACTTTTAAACCAAGCTGCGATTGCAGTTATATATCAGATTTTTTGCAGCATACCCATTGGAAGATCAACGTCCGCACAATATAACGGCTCTGTTTTGAATACAGTACAACCTGCCCCTAATCCCCGGAGGAGACTTTGAGTTCGTTAACCCTCCCCGTTGTAGCAGGTGACGTGAAGATACCTAGTAGGGCGGCTGGGGTTTTGTACTTTATCCAACTCAGAAACGCTATAAACACACGAACGCCTTATAGATGCTTTTGTGGAAGGCAGCGAACTTACACCAAATACAGGGGTGTCCGATACCTACATAACACACAAGCTCCAATGGCAGTTAACAATTCAAAATGGACTGCGTCCGGCTGCGCTAACAAAATTCGTCTTGAAAAGTTTTGCGCCGGGAAACCCCTATGGCGCTCCGCCACGCCTTACGGCTATCGGGGATGACCTCCGGTTCCGCTGCGCGCTCCGCAGTCGCGCCCGAGAGCGGGAAACCCCTTCGGGGAAGACCTCCGGTCTCGCTGCGCTTTAGACCTCTGGGCGTGCGCAAAGCGCATACGCCAGATGCCTGGCTGTCGGGAAAACGCCACATCCTTCAAGTCGGCAGAGCCGCCCAACGGAGTGGCTCCCCTCCTGCAGCGCTGTCTCACCGGACGCGCAAACTTTTCGCCAAATTAAAGACATTTTCAGTTGGGGATTTCAACCCCTACTAAAACTGAAACTACGTATAGACGTAGAGGTCACCGGACCCTTTAATTTACGATAAAGAACTTTGTGCTCAAAGCAGCTACCACAACTCAATTGACAATGCAGCTTAATTTAAATTGGAGGGTTCTTTTGTTTTTTATACCAATCCGCCTTCTAAAACGTAATTAAGATTTTGCCAATACTCTTAAAATGGAGATACTTGAGGCATTTCAGTTTTACGGTAAGAATTGCAATTTGGTATTAATTAACTTTCTGGTATATCCTGTGACTTTCCGAAAACCACATAGAAATAAAATAAAAAATTATCACTCAATAATAAACCGTAATTATACTGAATTCTAGTTGTGAAGAAATTGGAGATTATGGGAAAATAAAGAATATATACCAAAAATAAAAACAGATTCTAACAGGGATAATACTTAACTTTGAAGGACATGATCAGCGATCGCCCCAAAAGATCATATTTATTAGTGAAGGAAGTCAACAGTTTTGCCCACCCGTTAACGAATACGGCTGGATGTTTTATTTTTTGGATTTCCTCTAGTAAACGCATCAGCTTATCAAATTGACTTTACAATTCATAATCTAAATTTAAAATAATTAAAGATATTTACATGCTCAAATAAAAAGCGCCATACACCCGCTTGATCGAAGGACTGAAAAACTGCGGTGCCCAAGGGGAGAGCCCTATGGCGCTCCGCCACGCCTTACGGTGAGTCCAGCGCTGCGGGAAGGAGACCCTCCCGCAGGCGACTGGCGAACCCGGAGGGCTATCGGGTATCTCCTGCACAGACGCTACGCGTTCGCCCAAGCCGCGTGCGCTTGCGCTTACGCAGTCGCCTACGGAGGAGCCAGTACTTGATGAGGGTTTCCCTCACGCTTGTTCTGGCGTTGGAGACCCTCCTCATGCGCGCTGTCTCACCAGTCGCCTGCAGAAGGAAACAAGAACCGCACTTGATGTTGTCGTTACCTCCTGCGCCGTGCTGGACTCACCTAATTACAACTGACGGATTCTAAACCCGTGTTCTTGGCGGAAAAATCGCCCAAACTGTCAACTGCTATACAAATATCACCCAACGGGAGAGCCACTTTGCTGTAGCCTGAGCGAACCATGCACGGCAGTTCCACCGCAAGTGGCTAATGATCTTTCGTGGGGCGATTTTTCCTCTGGCTTGTGCAGATTTTTTGCGATTTTTACCCAACCGACAGAGGTAACTCCAAAACCTCCTTCTTTGAAATTCTCCTGTTAAGAGTGTAAGAAGTTACCTCTTAGGTTTATCAGAACAATCTAGACTTGAGCAGGTTCTACACGAGCGTAGAACAAACCACGAATTTTGACTTCCTCAGGCTCTTTCGCGCCTAAGTCGGTATCTGAAGGCTGTTCGCTCACGAAAGTACCTGCAATTTCACCAGTAGAGCTATCTACTTTCGCTATTTGCAGAAAAATTTTGCCATCAAGAACATCACCTCGCTTAACGTTGCTGTTAATGAGTTTTTGATTATCAGATCCGGCAGGCAGAGCCACCGCGTTATCATACCCACTGGTAACACCGCGACCTTTGGGGTCGAGGAAGGCAGAACCTCGATAGGAGGGGACTTTGAAGGTTCCTTCAAAGTCTGTTGAGGTGTTAATGGTGGTCAAGCCAGGTTGTGTTTGAGCCACTAAGCCTTTGAGACTAAACAGGAAAGGTATGCTTTCACCGCCAGGCAGTTTGACTGTAATAGCTTGAAAGTCAAAGCCATCTTGTTCCACAAAGGTGAGGCTTTGATCTGGATTGATTTTGAGATCGCCACTAATTTGATCCAAAGAGTAGGTGCGGCGAGTCAACAATTTGCCAGCAACATATTCTGCTCGTTGCCGTTTATTAAGGGGTTCTTCTTTCACAAAGTATTGGGTTGGCTCTAAGCACAGTTCTTTTATGGCGTAAGACTGGCTACTATCTATGGGAATAAAACCACGACTTGTTTCTGCCAGTTGGGGGCATTTGACAGCCAAGCCGGTGCCTTTAATCTGGTCGTAGGTTAGAAACTCTGTACTACTCGATGATGGACCTTCACTACAAGCAGTAACTAAACCCAAGCATAAAGCCAAGAGTGCAACAATTAAAGCGCGAAACCTCATGGTTAACCTCAATGTCAAAAATTAATATTTAACTTGTAAAACTGCACCCAAGCTTTGGTAAGCCCAAGCCGTGACTTAAATTTATCAGGAGTTATGCGTTTTTAAACGTGTTGCTTCCTTTAGCCCAAGCTTTAAACCTCAAACTACCCAGTCCACTGCATCTGTTGGGATGCGTGGTTAAAGGGTGGTCAAAGAATAAGCAGTTTTACATACAGCCCATTGTTTTATGGGAAAATCAGCTGATCATCAGCCAGATCATACGATTTTTTTTAACTCAAAATCAAAGCTTTCTGATGTTTACTAACAAAGCGGGATCGCAACTAGCGATCTGCCGCTATGCAGAGCGCCAAGCTATCGCCCGTGTCACGCCCAGAGGCTTGCGCAATAACTCGTTACTTTTTTATCTGAGTCGTCAGAACTTCAACTGTTGCTCTACAGGTAGTTTATTTAACATTTTTTTGTAACAAATTATACACGCTTTTCTCAAAAAATGTGCTCAATATATGAAATCCATAAGCTATGATTAAACAGGTCGTTAACAGTCATTGCTAATATAGATTTTTCAAGTATATATACAGATACTAAAATTATAACTATGTTTTCAGTAAAACAGTCATTAGTAGCTTACCGAAGGAACGTTAGCGGATGGGAAAGGCTTATGAACTTTAGGCTTTTGCCTCATCCTCACAACAAACCCCACCATCGGTGATCAATACCTGTCAATATTGGGTTGATAAAGTACTGGCACCAAAGCTAGTGAGGGTAGTGAGTCCTTATATCATCAAGCTATTCACCAAAGTCATAGATTCACAAAAACCTATTTTCTTTAAGATATGTAAAGAAAATTTATCACAGCAACACTTGATAAATCAATTAACCTTTTCAACTAATGGTTGACTGGTAACAGATGAATGCACAAAATCTCCAGTAAAATTGAGCAAACCTGATTCACAGGGACAGGGGTGTATGAGCAACGGTAAAAAGTTAGAGTTAACGAAATTGTCTTGTCAACTGCAAACAATTGCATCAGCAGTCCATGATACAGCCCAAGATTGTCAAGGGAATGCTAAAGCTATTTTAGCTTTACTAAGACAGTTGGAGCAGTTACACCGAGAGATCCGAGATGGGGCTTTTCAACAGAGTTTGCCCGATAATCGTCAAGGTCTGTACTCACTGCTTCGCGATATTGAGGCTGAAGGAGGCTGGCCGTATATTGAACGTATGAGGTTACAAGCCTTTTTAACAAAAGCAGAAGAACAGACGGCTGTTGAAAACAGCAGTGAGGTTTTAGAAAACGATAGCTCCTTGAACTGGTAGTACTAATTTTGAATTGTGGATTTGAGATTGGGAATTGTCAGTTATTTTTCATTGATTGTTCTTAATGACAAACCTCTGATTCATCCCCATGACCATCTTTAAAGCTTGCTCCTACATCACATGTCTATATGGGCATTAGATTCAGCACTATCACGTTAATCATGATATTATAAAAAGTTAACCTGTTTATTCTTTTTTGTTAAAAATAAGACATTGTATATACTCTGATTAAATTTCTTTAAAATCAACAAATTTTATGCGTTTAAGTACTCTTGTGTTGTTTTAGCTCCTGAGTACTGGGTCAGACAATGAAAAAGTAGTATGCGGATAATACTATTTTTTTGTAGATTTTTGCAGTAGGAAATGGTTGCCACAAAAAAATCAAAAGGCTAGATTCATCTGGAGAGCAGATCTAAGTTCCGCTAACAGCATTTACTAAAATTACGTAATAGTACATGCGTAATTACGACTAGGACTAAAAATATGGAAGGGTTTAAATGGCAGGCATTGTATCGGTTTCGCGTTCAGATTTAAAAGGTCGCCGTAAAAAATTACGTCAAAAGCGGCAGATAAAAATTATTCAGACAATTTGGCAAACCATTACCGTAAGTTCATTGGCGGGAGGTTTGCTGTGGACGGCTATCCAACCGATTTGGGTACTTAAAACACCCCAAGATATTGAGGTTTTAGGTAATCACTTACTATCTAGTAAGGCGATTGAGTCATTTCTTGTGCTTTCCTATCCTCAGTCTTTATGGCGGATAGAACCTCATAGAATCGCCGAATCTTTGAAACAGCAACCGATGATAGTACAAGCGATTGTCAATCGTCGTCTGTTTCCACCAGGATTAATCGTCCAGATTCAAGAACGAGTTCCTGTAGCGATCGCCCAAAGTCGTCGGGAGCAAGGAAACAGTGACACGGATCACAAAAAAATATCTGTAGGATTGCTAGATGTTAATGGCGTTTGGATACCTATAGAAAAATACACATCTGGTGATCCCAGCTTGCAATTGCCTAGTTTGAAAGTTTTTGGCTCATTAGAGCAGTACCAACCTTATTGGACTGAACTTTATCAAGCTCTCAGCCAGAGTTCTGTTAACGTTAAAGAAATTGATTTCCAAGATCCAACAAATTTAATTTTGAAAACAGAGCTGGGAAGTATACATCTTGGAGCACCAAGTTCTTTGTTACCTGAAAAAATTAAGGTAATGGCACAAATGCGCAATTTACCTGCACAACTGAATCGTAGTCAAATAGACTACATTGACCTCAAAAATCCAGATCATCCGTTAGTACAAATGAATCAGAACAACAACAGTTTAACTGCTCAGCAAGTATCTAAAAAGATTTGATGGATTCGATGTGTAAGACACACCTAATTGATAAGGAAGTTTTATGCTGAATCAATATACAATTTTCGATATTGCAGTAACCAACGATATTGCAGTACCAAGTAGAAACCACCGTTCACTTCTAATGACAATGGGAGGAATAATGATTAAAACTTCTACATTGGAGTAGAAGTAGAGGTTGTTATTGTCCTAACATTTAAATATAGTGGGTGCATAAACGTTAGGCAAACTGATGATGGGGTCTAAGCTGAAAAACGCTTATTGGCTACCTAGTGTTCGACAGAACGCATCAGGTGACCGGGTTGAGTTCATGAGCTTTTTATTTTCTGCTAACCCAAAAAAGGAAAGCAATATCGTATTCGAGGAAAAGTGCAGTTTACAACAGTTTTCTGTAAGGATGGACAGTTTGTTCTTTGAGCAGGTTTTGAAAACAGCTGTATTCAGACATCCAAACAGTGAATGTCCGTAAGTAAAACCTCTATAGCAACAAAAGTGAAGCATACTGACACAGACGTGTAAGGACTGCTTCCCTTCGATTCCTCTAAAGACCCTTAGACTTCGGTGCTAGTCAGAAGCGGAACTCTTCCAAAGCAAAGGTAAAATTTCTTTATTGCAAAGTTTTCCTTATATACAAGGTGAAGCTGATAGCAAAAAACCAGGGTGTTCCATTTAATAAGTCATTTCTCGGTTATGTCCAGTTCAGCAATAGATAATGAGAATAGAAATCTTGTGTCTTAAATGGTAAATCCGATTGTTCAAACCTTAATGACAGATGAGACTCACCACGGTCTGCCTTTACAAGTTACGCAGTTAGTTCCGGATTTTGTGTACAGAATTTCCTTGTTATCAATCTTGTGTATACGTAATCACTTAAACTTACTCCGAAAAGACAATTTTGAAGGCGGTAATAGTTGGTTATACCAGCGGTTGAGAAACGTGTCTTTTTTAAATTTATACCATAAAAAATCTGTGTGCAGATCGGAGAGCGAAAAAAAAACCTCTAGCTCTAGTCGTAAAATAAATGTCCAATGTCAGCCACAATCTCGAACACGGAGATATGATTGGGGATACCAGGGGTATACTGAGCCAAATTGGCTAAATAGTAGTGAAGATATTAATGTCTGGTGGAAGTTATACAGGTCAATTTTCGGTAAATATAGGTATACTTCACTAGAATTAGCTATGCGACTGGATGCTTTAATGCCTAAGCCGATAGCAAACTTTCTACCTCCAATCTTACCAAGGCTGGAAGTTGAAAGAAACATAAACAAAAATGCCATAGATTATGGCGACCTCGCGTCAAACTATAGTTGACTCTCAGGTGAATAACACCATAAAAAGTCGTTTATCTACATGCTCGCAACTCCGATGACACTTGATAATAACCAAGGGCTTACCTATAAAAACTCCCAGTCTCCCGGACAGCAGGGGTTATCGCTGGCAATCAACTCGACCAATCCCTTTAATAATACTGGGGTAAACTATGGGCAAAACCATGACACCAAGAAGATTGCTAGTGAAGAAACACGAATGGGTGATATTGTTCCTGGTCGAGTCGCCAATATTAAAGTAATTGGTGTGGGTGGTGGCGGTAGTAATGCTGTTAACCGCATGATTGCGTCTGATGTAATTGGTGTAGAGTTTTGGTCAATTAACACTGATGCACAGGCTCTGACTTTAGCATCAGCTCCCGCTCGCTTGCAAATTGGACAGAAACTTACGCGGGGTTTAGGAGCCGGTGGTAACCCTGCTATTGGTCAAAAAGCTGCTGAGGAATCACGCGACGAAATCGCCAAGGCTTTAGAGGGTGCTGACTTAGTCTTTATCACTGCTGGTATGGGAGGAGGTACTGGTACTGGTGCAGCTCCGATTGTTGCTGAAGTGGCAAAAGAAATGGGCGCTCTCACTGTCGGCGTGGTGACGCGTCCATTTATCTTTGAAGGGCGTCGCCGCACCAGTCAAGCAGAGCAAGGTGTTGAAGGTTTAAAAAGTAGAGTGGATACACTCATCATTATCCCCAACAATAAGCTTTTGGAAGTCATCCCGGAGCAGACACCTATGCAGGAAGCTTTTCGCTATGCAGATGACGTGCTACGTCAAGGGGTACAAGGTATTTCAGATATCATCACAATTCCTGGTTTGATTAACGTTGACTTTGCCGATGTACGCGCTGTTATGGCGGATGCGGGATCAGCATTGATGGGGATTGGGATTGGCTCAGGAAAATCAAGAGCTAGAGAAGCAGCAATTGCTGCCATTTCTTCGCCGTTACTAGAGTCTTCGATTGAAGGAGCTAGAGGCGTTGTTTTTAATATTACTGGTGGTAGTGACCTGACCTTGCATGAAGTAAACGCCGCAGCAGAAACAATTTATGAAGTTGTTGATCCCAACGCCAATATTATTTTTGGAGCAGTGATTGATGATAGGCTCCAGGGTGAGGTCAGACTTACCGTAATTGCCACAGGATTTACAGGTGAAGTACAAGCTGCACAACAACAAAACGTCAATCAAGGACGGGTTGTCTCGCCAGCAGCAACAAGGCGACCAATGCCACAGCCACAGTCACAGTCACAGCCACAGTCACAGCCACAGCCACCAGCAGCTAATCCTCCAACGCCGATCACCGAACCCAAAGAAAAACCAGGACTAGATATACCGGATTTTCTCCGTAACCGACGCACACCCCGTAATTAAGAAATTATGAACTTATCAATGGGATCAGGGTGAAAAATTTTATATGAGTGATCATTCATTAAGTCTTAGTTGGAGGGTTTTGCAATCTGCTGAAAAAGTCTCAACTTTGGACGAAAAGTCATCCCCAACTTTATGGAGGAGATAGAGGAACCTGGGCGGGTGCACACAGCACCGCCCTAGTACCGCAAGGCGGAAGTCAAAAGTCAAAAGGAGCCAGTGCTCGGCTAGAGTTCCCCAACTTGAAGCAACTGGCGTTCAAAAGTCAAAAGTCAAAAGTATTATGGAATGGGCTTTTTAGGGATTTTAAATGGTTGCCCTATTTATGCCCTTGTGTACTAGTGGGAACGGGGACGCCTTACGGGTATCGGGTATCTCCTAGGCGCACCAACGCACGCACCCAGGCGAATCAACACGCAAAGCGTATGCCTGCGGCACGCTTTGCGCTTATGGAAACAAGAGCGTTGTTACCAGTGGCGTGGACTGGTGTTTGTTGCTGTAGTGGTTCATCCATTGAGAATGCACTTGAGCAATTTTGTCGAGCTTTGACTTATGTGAACGGTTTATGGCAATGGTTATGATTGATCATTTTTTTGCCCGCTCAACCCATTGAATTACCTGATGATCAATATGAGTGCCGTCAAACCGGTCTATCTCGCGTACTCCGGTAGGACTTGTGACGTTCACTTCAGTCAGGTAACCACCGATCACGTCAATGCCGACAAAAATTAAGCCATCTTTGCGTAAGGTTTCAGCGAGTTGGGTGCAAATTTCATACTCTCTTGGAGTGATATCAGTTTGGGCAACCGTACCACCTGTGGCCATATTATTACGAAAGTCGCTGCCAGATGAAAGGCGATTGAGGGCACCGATTGGCTCGCCATTGAGCAGGATAATCCGCTTGTCTCCGTCTTTTGCCTCCGGTAAGTAGGTTTGTACCATAACTGGAACTTGACCTTGGAGGGTACTGAGTTCGACTATAGAATTGAAGTTGCGATCGCCCCCTTCTAAAATTAAAATCCCTTCTCCGGCTTTATTCCCCAGTGGTTTGAGTACTGCTCTTCCTTGAGCCTCTACAAATTGCCTGATCAACTGCTTCTGTGGAGTAACAATAGTTTCTGGAATCGCTTTGGTAAACTGAAGGGCATACATTTTTTCATTTGCCGCCCGAATTCCTGAAGGACTGTTGATAACCAAAGTTTTGTTTTGGTCTATGTAGTCCAGAATGTACGTAGCATAAAGATAAGCAACTGTGACAGGTGGATCTGTCCGCATAAAGACGGCATCCATTGTTTCTAGGCAAACAAGGGTACGGCTACTCAACTTGTACCAAGGATTAGCTGCTTGATAACGTCCTTCTACCAACTGCACGGGTATAAGTTCCACTCTTTCTAAGAGCGCCCAAGCTTTGCCTTCCACCACACTGAGTTGATTGACTTGAGTTACCCAAATTTCATGTCCTAGAATTTGCGCTGCTTCCATCAGAGCAACACTTGTGTCGTGACACGGATCAAGTTGATGGATAGGATCAATGATAAAAGCCAGTTTCACACTTTCTGCCTCAATTGCCAAAAATTCTTCTAAGGTTGTTCCATTTAGATTATGCCCTTAAGAGTTATAAGTGACCAAACAAAGAACTCAGGAATCACCAACTCAGTAGTTATGGGGGATGAATAGCAAAAAGGATACAAGCCTAACTGTGTTCTGCGTTCTTCTTTATTTTCCTTAACTCTAATGACTTTTCTGTCAACTTATACAGTTTTGCTCGACGCTAGTAGCTCATCCAGCTTGCCTTGATCTTCTAAGGCATAAATATCATCACAACCGCCAACGTGATGGTCGTTGATAAAAATTTGTGGTAAGGAGCGCCTGCCATTTGCTCTTCTAGCCATAAGATTGCGTGCAGCTTCATCTCCATCAATGCTGTATTCTGTGTAATTTACCCCCTTGTTTGCCAGCAAATTTTTGGCTTGAATACAATATGGGCAAGTTCTCCAAGTATAAATTTCGACTTTTGCAGCCATAAGTTCCTCAACTTTTATTAATATTTTTTAATTTTAAGACAATAATGTTTTTGTGGCTGTATATGCTTTCACTTGTGTTTGCTCTGCTAATCAGGTGCACTCGTTGTCTTTTTTAGGCAAATTCAAATTCTGAATGCAGTAATACTTCTAAAAATTTGTGTACAGTAAAGCTTTAGAATATCTTATTTTTTAGTTAATAAACTGCTCTTAAGATGACATCCCTGTCTGCTCACAAAAAAGCCAAAGCCCTCAAACCCAGTAGCCGTCGCCCTGCTAAAGAACTCTGTAGCGAGTGCGGTTTGTGCGACACATATTATATTCACTATGTCAAACAAGCTTGTGCTTTTATTAATCAGCAAATAGATAAACTCGAAGAACAGACGCACACTCGCGCTCGAAATTTTGACAATTCTGACGAGTTGTACTTTGGTGTGCATCAAGATATGATGGCGGCGCGGAAAAAGCAGCCTGTTCCTGGTGCTCAATGGACAGGAATTGTGAGTACCATCGCCATCGAAATGTTGAATCGCGGTATTGTTGAAGGTGTCGTTTGCGTGCAAAACACGAAAGAAGACCGCTTTCAACCGATGCCCATCATTGCCCGTACGCCAGAGGAAATACTGGCAGCACGAGTCAATAAACCAACACTCTCACCAAATTTATCCGTCTTGGAACAAGTCGAAAAATCAGGAATGAAGCGGCTGTTGGTGATTGGTGTTGGTTGCCAAATTCAGGCATTACGAGCCGTCGAAAAACAACTAGGCTTAGAAAAACTTTACGTTTTAGGTACACCTTGTGTCGATAATGTCAACCGTGCAGGACTGCAAAAATTCTTAGAAACAACCAGCAAATCACCTGACACGGTAGTGCATTACGAATTCATGCAAGACTTCCGGGTTCACTTTAAACACGAAGATGGATCAACTGAAACGGTGCCTTTCTTTGGGCTAAAAACGAATAAACTAAAAGATGTGTTTGCCCCCTCGTGCATGAGTTGCTTTGACTACGTTAATTCTCTGGCGGATTTAGTCGTAGGTTACATGGGGGCACCTTTTGGGTGGCAATGGATTATGGTGAGAAATGAAACAGGTCAACAGATGCTGGACTTGGTGACAGACCAACTAGAAACTGGGCCAGTCATGTCAAAGGGCGATCGCACAGCCGCAGTCCAACAAAGCATACCCGCCTACGACAAAGGCGTTACCCTCCCCATGTGGGCGGCAAAATTAATGGGTGTCGTCATCGAAAAAATTGGCCCGAAAGGTTTAGAATACGCTCGTTTTTCAATTGATTCTCACTTCACCCGCAACTATTTGTATGTGAAGCGGAATCATCCAGAGAAATTAGACGCACACGTTCCAGGATTTGCCAAGCGTATCGTTGAGCAGTATAAGTTACCAGAGTAAAAAGACAAAAGTAGCCGACTCAGAAGCTAGCTATAATTCTCGATAGTCTCTTAAGCGACTCAGCAGAACTGGTGACAGCAAAGCTTGAGTTTACTCAAAGTGAGTTGCAATGGGTATTGAAGGCGTAGAATTTGATGTGGGCAACAAAGAGTTCATCCTTATGGCAACAAAATTTCCAAAATTTAGCCAGGATCTAGCACAAGACCCGACGACGCGTCGGCTGTGGTATGCGATCGCAACAGGAAATGACTTTGAAAGCCACGATGGCATGACAGAAGAAAATCTTTACCAAAAGATATTCGCAACTCACTTCGGTCATGTGGCAATCATCTTCCTGTGGGCATCGAGCCTACTGTTTCATGTTGCCTGGCAAGGTAACTTTGAACTGTGGATAAAAGATCCTCTTCATATCCGTCCAATAGCTCATGCAATTTGGGACCCGCACTTCGGGAAACCAGCAATCGAAGCCTTTACCCAAGGTGGGGCGAGCTATCCAGTCAATATCACTTACTCAGGCCTTTACCACTGGTGGTATACCATTGGTATGCGGACGAACAATGAACTGTATGTAGGTTCAGTATTCCTGCTGCTGTTGGCATCATTGTTCCTGTTTGCTGGTTGGTTGCACTTGCAACCCAAGTACCGTCCGAGCTTGGCTTGGTTTAAGAGTGCAGAACCTCGCTTGAACCACCACCTAGCAGGTCTGTTTGGTGTGAGTTCTTTGGCTTGGACAGGTCACTTAGTTCACGTAGCAATTCCCGAATCTCGGGGACAGCACGTAGGTTGGGACAACTTCCTAACCACCTTGCCTCACCCAGCAGGTTTAGCACCATTCTTTACGGGAAACTGGGCGGCTTACGCGAACAACCCTGACACAGCAAACCATGTGTTTGGGACATCTCAAGGTGCAGGAACAGCAATTCTGACATTCTTAGGTGGATTCCATCCTCAAACCGAATCGCTATGGTTGACGGATATGGCTCACCACCACTTGGCGATCGCGGTACTGTTCATCATCGCCGGTCATATGTACCGGACGAACTTCGGGATTGGTCACAGCATCAAAGAAATGCTGAACTCCAAAACGTTCTTTGGCAGCAAAACCGAAGGTCAGTTCAATTTGCCTCACCAAGGACTGTACGACACGTACAACAACTCGCTGCACTTCCAGTTGTCGATCCACCTGGCAGCGCTGGGAACAATCACGTCGTTGGTAGCGCAGCATATGTACGCGATGCCTCCTTACGCATTCATCGGTAAGGACTACACAACCGAAGCAGCTTTGTACACCCATCACCAATACATAGCTGTGTTCTTGATGCTGGGTGCATTTGCTCACGCAGCAATCTTCTGGGTACGTGACTACGACCCAGAGGAAAACAAAGGCAACGTACTAGACCGGGTACTCAAGCACAAAGAAGCAATCATCTCGCACCTGAGCTGGGTATCGTTGTTCTTGGGCTTCCACACCTTGGGTCTATACGTCCACAATGACGTAGTGGTAGCTTTCGGTACACCGGAGAAGCAAATCCTGATTGAGCCAGTGTTTGCACAATTCATTCAGGCTTCTCACGGAAAAGTGCTGTATGGCTTGAACACCTTGCTGTCTAATCCAGATAGCGTTGCAGCTACTGCTTGGCCTAACTACGCTAACGTTTGGTTACCAGGTTGGCTGGATGCAGTCAATAACACCACCAACTCGCTGTTCTTAACTATTGGTCCTGGTGACTTCTTGGTTCACCATGCGTTTGCTCTGGCGATCCACACCACAGTTCTGGTACTGGTAAAAGGTGCTTTGGATGCGCGTGGTTCCAAACTGATGCCGGATAAAAAGGACTTCGGTTACTCGTTCCCCTGCGACGGTCCAGGTCGTGGCGGTACTTGGGACATCTCCACTTGGGA
>NZ_JABXYX010000262.1 GCF_017982655.1 Brasilonema sp. CT11
TAAAGCTGACCGGCGTTTGACGGTAAGCAAACGTTACCAACATGGTGTAGGGATGACAGATTTCCGCTGGAAGGGATACCTTGGTCAATTCTTGACCGGGCTTTAGCTGAGAAATAAAGCCCCTCATAAGGCTGAAGAGGTTAATCTTCCTGGTCTTCCACTCGCCAGTCTCCGCAACCAAACTCATTTTTATAACCTGATCTAAAATTAAAAATTAAAAATTACACGAATCATTTGCATTATTTACACACGGCTATTGCACGGAATACTATTATAAAATTATTTCCTCGCTGTAGGTCATAAAAACTCCGTAATAAACAAATTTACGAAATTAAACGAATCTGCTTTTCGTTCGACGGTGGCCTGATTCTTACTCTTCGAATAGCTACGATCTTTGTAATAAAATAATATAAGGCCAAACAAGGTCGGTGGTCTTCCGTGTTGGGCTCGGGTCTAAATTAACATGGGAACTCGGGGACCTTTTTGCCCCGTGGCCAACGGAAATTGTTGGAAAATGAGACCCGATAATGTCTCGAGCCTCATCCTGCAATATCATCATTATGTCCATTCATTATTAAGCAAAAGCAAGTCATGAAATGAGTTCGGGTGGTTGGTACACGCGATCTCGTGGCGAAGATTTTTATTTTACGCTTGTGTACGTTAAAACAACAAACTAGCGAGGCCATTAAATATAGAATATGAGTGTGACATAAAATAAGAGGCTGTATATGCGTAGAACAAGCCAGGAAGCAGCAATGTAAGAATAGTTGGCACGAGGTTGCTGATGAGAGACCGCGAGTACGTGTTTGGGTTGAATACTTGATATATAACACAAATAACACTATATAACACAAAAAAACTGCCGTACGTCAGCATCAGCCATGTAGCTTCCCGAATCCAGTAAGCCAAAAACAAAGCCACGAGATTTTGGACCAAGAACTTTTTCAAAAATTGTGGCGTATCTATCAAATAATAATATTATTAGTATTTGAAATTATCCAATTATTGTTACAATTTTCAAACGCCGAACATAAGTCCAGGCTTTCAATCTCGCCATTTTTATTCCAACAAAATCTTCCGTATTTAATTTAATGCATAGATTGAAATATATTATTAATTACCTGATCCCATATTATCGGTCCTAAAGATTAAATACGGCTTTATCCTCTTTTTTGGCATCATACAATTTTATCGGTCAAACTTTGGTCAAAATAATTTTGACAGATTGCGCGAACCTTAGCGCTATTATCATAATACACGATCATGGACGCATCAACTAACGAAATAGGCTCCATTCTCGAGATTATCGCAGTCGACATGCGACATCTGACCTCCGATCAGCAGGACTTACATCAATTGATCTTGGAGAACATCAAAACTGTGCTGAAGAGCTACGTCAACTCTATCGCGATAGTATCCGAAGAGACGAAGGGCTACAACCTATTGGCGATCATACTGGCGCATCAGAAGCTTCAGGTAACGGTCAAACTTTCCGCCTAGTAAAATTAGTTTATTTAAATAATTAGCCTTATTAATTTCTTTTCAATCTATTAAGAGAAATTAATATGGTGTATTTAAGGTGGTACTACAGCCTACGAGGTTCGACATTCATGCGATACACACGGCGATTGATGGTATAAGAGTCGAGCAAGGAGAAGCCTCAGTTAATATAGGTACGTCGTAACAGCGTTAATATAAATAGTAGTTTATATTAGTAGTCTATTATCCATTATTAACGTCTTTTCAATTGAACAGAGATTGAGTTGCTTCGGCATGTCTCGAAGTTGACCACATCCGCTTATCAGAAGGTGAAGGCAATTGGAAAGCTTGTTTGGCTTTCAACGAAGTGCCCTTCACAGTCTCCTGAGGTCATTTCGTGTCTAGAGGTAAGTTGGACAGTTCAAACTCAATCTGATCTAGTCTAAACCTGGCTTCAGAAACTGAAGCAACAACAAGTGCGCGTAGACTTTGTCAACATCAACTCGTTGGAGATATGTCCTGACGAGCGACAGTTTACGGAGGTCAGCATTCCGTTGGCTAACTGGGTTGTCGCGTTACGCGAACTTCCAAATTGTAGACTCCACCGTATCGGGACAGGTACGTCATGGGTTTAAATAATTCACTACATTATATTAATATCATTATGAGTTAGACTTGGCATCTTTCGAGCGGTACTTCAAAGATCGGATCGTAGAGGATTGTCTCCACGAAGAGAACATTCTCAGACTACAAGGTGTTGGTACTCAATCGTGGCGGTTAAAAGCGAGGCCGAGAGTCGTATCTGCACTGTCAATAGAATTTGTTTCGGTACGTTGTAACGCGTACTCGTCGTACTAGTGAGCTTAAAATGGATCAGATCTGCTCGTGTCATCAAGCCTCGTTAAATGGAAAAACAGATGGCACGAATTCTATCGGCAAGAAGACGTGTCCTATTCTCAGATCTACGCTCGATGAAGAGGACATTACTCGTGGTATGAAGATAGGCAAGGCTGTCTTGCCCTATGCGGAGGTCGATCCGCTCATCGGAAGTTGCGGTGAACCAACAGTGACTATCAAGCATATATGTCCCTTGTCTTCTTTGAGCGAAGATGTGCTCTACGGCATGGTATGAACGATAATTCTAAGCTCGCGCTCTCTCATACTAACAGTCGTGTATATAGTCGTTCGTGCTGAGTGCCGTTGATAACTTGGAGGAGTTAGAGGCGTTAGTTAACATACTCAGCGACGAGGTATGCTTGACAACGATGTTAGGAAAGGGCTAATTATGAACAGGAGAGTTTCATGCGCGTCACTTCTCGATACAACTTTGAGCGACAACAAACGAGCATCACTCATCTTAATTTCGCGTTGATTCCTGACCGTTGCAGTGGCACTCTGCTAATGAAGGTAAGGGCCAGATCTATACGACGTTGAATGGCCACTGACTTGCGTTAGGCGTTGGTCACACAGGAACAACTGCTGCCTCAAACGGTGGTAGCCGCGAGCGACGAGCTCGACCCTCAATTACTCGAGAGGATTCGCAACGAGTTGAAGCAGGTACATGACGTTACAATAGCTGTTGTATATAAACGACAACTCACAATATTCAGATCCCTAGAGGCGAGTTGGAAGTGTTAGAACTCAAGTGTTCGTTGCACGACATTATCAACGAAGGAGTTAAGTACCCTCCAATGATCATCGCCAATCCTACTGCACTGCCATCGCCCACGCAATCCAATTCATCGCGCGCGCACCATGTGCCTGCCCTATCGTCATCATTCGTAGTGGCTCCAGCAAAGAAGAGCACTGTTGCTACAGCTTCACCCGCAAAACACCCTCGTAATAACGTGCGTGCAGTGCCTTCACCGCCAAAAGAACCCGCGGTGAAAAAGAAACCGACTGCTGGCGGGACAAAGAAAACGCCTCAACGATTTGAGAACGTCTTGCTGAACTTTGAGGATATTCCTGAGCCATAGGAGCATACGATAATACATTGCTATTATGGGTGCGTAATAATATTTATAAACAATTCGCTTTTTTTTTTTTGGTTTTGTCGCGTGAATCCCGTTGCAAACAAAAATTCAATCGGTTGTCTCAAATTATTATTAACATGCAGCACCAATAACACAACATATGTCATCAAAGGTTTATGTATATCTATGTTTATTATTGTTCGCTGTTGGTTGCAAAAGCGTTGTGATTTCAGATTTTACAAACGAATCCAGCTTCAATTTTACCAGCGTCGCATTTAACCCCAAATCTAATCAAACAACGTACATCTTGCAAAATAACAGCACTGCCGAATTGATTTATTACGAATCGTCAATCTGTCAACGGATCTCGCAAGATGTCGCCGGCAAAGTCGTATTATTTCAAGACTGTCAATGCGACTATTTGATCGCCGTCAATAATTTAAAGTTTTCCCGCGCTTTTGCTGGTTTGTATTTTGCAACAGTGTTTCGCGAGCCTGGATGGTTGTTGACGAGTGACATGAAGATATCGGAGGTAGATTATCCTTTATTTGAAATATCGAGAGAAGATGCGTTCATTATTATAAATACATTTGCCTC
>NZ_JABXYX010000063.1 GCF_017982655.1 Brasilonema sp. CT11
TCATGGGTTGCATCCTTATGTTCAATGTTTTGGTGACAAACCACGCTGTAACAAAGCATTGCCCTACTTTTGAGCAGCACCCACTGCTGTAGGTTCACCGAGAATCTTGGTAAATCGCTCTATATAATAGCTCACGGGATTTTCAACTTCCCGAATTGACTCACGATCGCGCAGTTTATTCCACCATTGCTGCAAGCGAACTGTTTCTGCTGGCAGTGTGAATTTACGGAAGTGTTCCAAAAGCGGCAAGCGTTCAAACCAAGGATAAAAGCTGATATCAACTAAACTCAGTTTATCCCCTAACCAGTACTGACCATCACCGGATAGCTTGCCTAATCCTTCTTGCTCTATATATAAGAGAGATTCTAAGAACTCTCTTCGTCCCTGTTCCTGTTCGGTGCTATCTTTACCGCGTAGGAGTTTGTTAAAAGCAGGTACAAGGCGAGTGTTGGCGTAGTCGATCCAGATACGGGCGATCGCTTTCGCTCCCGGATCGTGAGGCAGTAGAGGTGGTTCCGGGAAGACTTCATCTAGATACTCATTGATGATCGCAGACTCATATATCTCAATATCCCCATGTTTGATGGCTGGGACTTTGCCATAGCGAGAAATCTGTGTGAAGTTATCCGGTTTGTTCTGTAAGTCAATTTCAATCGGAGTAAAGTCAATTCCTTTTTCCAGCAAAACAACACGGGTTCGTTGGGAGAAGGTAGAGCCTTTGGCGAAGTAAAGTTCTATGTTACTCATGGAATGCAATCCTAGTAAATATTGCGCTTATGTTATGGAGTTGCGCTCAAGTGTGGGGTAATGCGAAGTATTACTCAGAGATATTGTGAGAATTTGCTTATAGGATTGCAACGCCTCCCGAATTTATCTATGGAAATTTGGAATTCTCCCTGGCAGGTATCTACACCAGCCAAGCTATATAATACTGTTTGTTGCTCTAATTACAGTATTATACACTGATAGTGTATTCCAAATAGAGATTGCCTGAGAAAAGTAATGAAAGCCTCCTTGGGTTTTTATTTATTTTATCTAAAAGTTAGTAAGCCAAAAACTTAGATTAACGTATAGTTTGTTTACTAAAGACTTGTGTTGTCGCTCTTGGTGTGTCATACTACTGATCAATAAAAATCCGACAGTTCGGTAGACAAACAGTATTTTTTCTGTGCAATACTTGCACAGAGGAATCACTCAGACACTTTGAGCAATCTTGCAATGCCCGTTTTTTTCTGGGTATTGCTGGCACAAAAATAGCATTGAATTTTCCTCCAGAAAATCCTTTGAGTATATACAGGCATGGTAAAAAGTTATCCCATGCCAGACTTTCAATTTTTGCTCGATCATGAAGCTCGATTTTCGTCAGGGTTTACGACTTGTGAAAGTCAACGAGTGACATAACTGTGGAGAAATTATCATGACAATTGCGCTTGAACGTCCCACAAAGAAGTCTCGATCAGCACAGATTCGGGAGCAACTAGGTTATCCCATCATTGATACTGATGTCCATACCCAGGAATTTGAGCCTGTCTTTCTCGATTATTTAGCTCAAGTGGGTGGTTCTAAGATTGCCGATAGCTTCCGATCGCATCTACCTGGTGCTGGACGTTATCGTTGGTTCCAGCAAACTTGGGAAGAACGCCGTACTTATCGTACAGCTCGTCCTCCCTTCTGGGGTCGTCCTACTAAGGACACGTTAAATCTGGCAACTATCAGCCTGCCAAAGCTGCTGCATGAACGGTTACAAGAAGCGGGGACAGACTTTGCTGTGCTGTATCCTAATTTGGCAACGCTAGCACCGCAAATCAAGAACGAAGAAATGCGGCGGGCTGTTTGCCGTGCGGCGAACCTTTATCATGCAGATATATTCCGTGCTTATAGCGATCGCCTCACTCCTATTGCCACAATTCCTCTAAATACACCCCAAGAAGGAATTGAGGAATTAGAATATGCAGTCAAAGAACTGGGACTCAAAGCGATTCAAATTCCTGGTTACGTCACCCGCGTTATTCCTGGCTTTGAGAAATATCCTGAAGAAGTGCAACGGGAAGCAACCTGGATTGATACCTTTGCCTTGGATAGCGCTTACGATTACGATCCCTTCTGGGCAAAGTGTGTGGAATTGAAAGTTGTCCCGACTACCCATGCTTCTGGTATGGGTTGGACTGCTCGCCGCTCAATTTCTAATTACCAATACAATCATATTGGACACTTTGCCTCAGCAGGTGAAGCCTTCTGCAAAGCACTGTTTTTTGGTGGTGTTACCCGCCGTTTTCCCACGCTGAAGTTTGCCTTCCTAGAAGGTGGTTCTGTTTGGGGTGCAAGCCTTTATACTGATATCATCTGGCACTGGGAAACTCGCAATCCGGAAATTTTACAGAACAATCATCCAGGCAACGTAAATAAGGAAGAATTGCGCGAACTGTTCGCTCGTTATGGTGGATCAGAATTGAGCGATCGCTTTGAGGAAATTGGTAGTGGTTTAGGCTTCCACGGTAAATACTTTGCACCTGAAAATCCTGGTGATCTCAATGAATTTGCTGATGCTGGAATTACAAAACCGGAAGATGTGCGCGATCGCTTCTTAAATCACTTCTACTTCGGAACGGAATCAGACGACACCCGCGTTGCCTATGCCTTCCATCAAAAAGCGAATCCATTTGGTGACAGAGTAAAAGCCTTCTTGGGTTCTGATTCCGGTCACTGGGATGTGCCAGATATCACAGCTGTCACCTCCAACGCTTATAGCTTTGTTGAACGCGGCATTCTCAGCGAAGAAGACTTGCGTTACTTCTTATCTATCCATCCTTTGGAATTGTACACCAGTCTCAATCGTGACTTCTTCAAGGGTACGGTAATTGAGAAAGATGCTGAAGAATATCTGGTGAGTGTTGGACGCTAAGGAAGGAATTTGTTTGCTTTGCCGTAAGAATTTCTCATCTTTATTCTCTGCGCTTTGGTGCGTCTGTGCAGTTAATGAATTCTTTTTACAGCGTTTTTCATCTATTTGAACCACAATCTTTCGTAGGGGCGCAATGCCTTGCGCCCCTACAGTGTGGTCTATTTACCCGAAAATTGCTGTAAAATGGCACGCCTTCGCACCATAACACAGAGGTAAGAGAAAACCTATGATTACTACAGTCAAACCTCATCAGTATTTCAAAGTTTTTCACCGCTTTAGATTGGCTTTAGTCCCAGGATTGTTAATAGCGACTTCGTTGACGTTGGTTGGTTGCACGCAAGAAAGCCAAAAAGCAACAAACCAATCTCCTGCTAAAAATGTATTGGACACCAATACATCTAAAATCAAAACTAAAGTACTCCACATGGGGTATCAACAAGCTGGCGATCTAATCAGGGTAACGAAAGTCTTGGAAAAGCGTCTCGAACCCTTGGGTGTCAAGGTAGAGTGGGGGCAATTTGCTCAAGGTCCGCAGTTGATGGAAGCGATGAATGTCGGCAAAATAGATTTGGGTTCTGTGGGAGAAACTCCCCCAATCTTCGCTCAAGCAGCTGGCGCTCAGATCGTTTATGTTGTTGGTAAACGAAGTGACGGTAGAAAAAGTGCGATCGCTGTCCCGCCGGATTCTCCTATCAAAAACATCAAAGACATCAAAGGACAAAAAGTAGTCTTTCAAAAAGCTTCTGCCTCTCACTATTTCATTCTTAGAGCTTTGGAAGATGCGGGTTTGAAATATAGCGATATTCAAGTCCAGAGTATACCCAACGTAGAAGCTAGTAGTGCATTTTTGTCAGGCAAAATTCCCATTTGGGTGACTGGCGATCCCCATCTAGCCCGAGCGGAAAAATTGGGTAAAGCACGAGTGATTAAGAATGCCGAAGGGCTTGATTCACCTGGTGGATATTATATAGCCGGAAAGCAGTTTGCAATTGACAATCCCGAATTGCTGCGGATAGTCATTGAGGAGATGGATAAAATCGAGCGCTGGGCCGAAGCACATCCCCAAGAAACCGCAAAGCTAATCGCACCGTATCAGAAACTACCTCCTGATGTCATGGACTTGGTAATCAGCCGTCGCGGCTATGGATTGACAGCCATTTCCCCTGACTTAATTAAGAAACAACAGCGAGTTGTAGATTACTTCTATAAAAATGGCTTGCTTCCCAAACCTCTCAATGTTCAGGAAGCCATGCTGACACCTGAACAATACGCAGCAATTAATCCGCCAACAATCAGTCAAAAATAATATAAAGGAGCGCTGATTATGCCTAAAGATTGGTTTGAATGGCACGATCTATACAATACAGACCCAAAATTGCAGCAGCGACTGCAAATCGTTCAGGAATACATTAGGAGTGCGATTGATGCGTCTAACCCAGGAATAATTCGTGTAGTCAGCCTCTGTGCAGGTGATGGACGAGATTTACTCTCGACGCTCTATAGCCATCCTCGCGCAAAGGATGTATATGCACGACTCGTTGAACTAAACCCGCAACTGTTTGAACGGGGACGAGCAGCTATAGAATCAGCAGGTTTGTCAAAGCAACTTGAGTTTATTAATGGCGATGCGACTGATTCCTCTAACTATACAGGAGCAGTGCCAGCAGACATAGTAATTGTTTGTGGCATATTTGGCAATCTGTCTGACGAAGCAGAACTTAAACGATTGATTGGGAACCTTCCTTTCTTATCTAAAAAAGGCTCCTTCATCATCTGGACTCGTGGTCATTCAAACGGTGTTCCCCACTCAGAAACTGTCCGCAAAGTTTTCCGCGATGCTGATTTTGAGGAAGTTAACTTTCGGCTTACTCTTACAGGAGATATGGGAGTAGGTATTCATCGTTACCACGGTGAAGGATTGCCTTTACCGAAAGACCTACATTTATTTGTATTTTCTGGTCTTCCAGAGAAGTATAAAATACTATTTTCCTAAGTAAGTAGATTAACTTAATCAGACTTAAAAGGTGAAATATGTCGATTCAGAACACAGTATCCAGTTGGGAACAACTGTTTGAGGTTGCCCAAAAAAATACATCTGCTCGACGGGTACGTAGACCGGGACAGTCGCCTTCTACCGCTCCCATCCCTAGCAGTCTCCATAAACTGCCTCCAGATACAGCACCGCCCGTGTTGCTCTACCGGGATACCAACTCCTGGTGTCCCTTCTGCGAAAGGGTTTGGTTTGCCTTAGAAGAAAAGGAAATTCCGTTTGAAACGGAGTTTATCGATTTGACGCAGAAGCCCAAATGGTACACCGACCTAGTTCCCACAGCGCTTGTCCCTGCCGCAAAAATTGAGGGCGAATTAGTTTATGAGTCCAAAGACATTTTATACGCTTTAGAAGAACGATTTGGCTCATCCCTGCTTCCTGTTGATCCAGAGGAAAACGCTGTTGCAAAACAGCTAATTGAGGATGCCGAAACCGGCGGTTTTCTAAGTGCTGCCCACAAATTCTTGAGGGCAAGCACTGCGGAATCTGACGAGTTAGCTTCTTTACAGGCAGCGATTGAAGCTAAGTTAGACGAGCTTGAGGAAGCCTTGGCTAAATATCCTGGTTCCTACTTTGTGTCAACTTTTAGCCTAGTAGACATTATATATAGCCCACATCTAGACCGATTTGCGGCTAACTTACCCGTGTACCGGGGATATCACATCAAGGGAAATGCGCGGTTCCCTCGCATTAACACTTGGTTTGAGGCAATCAACCAGCGTCCCGCCTATCACCGCGTCAAATCGGATAATATTACCAACAATTTACTCGTGCGTCGCAGATTTGGCTTAGAACCTGTAGGGAATCCATTGCCTCTTTCCCCAGCAGACAGCCAGCCCATTGAATATCGGGCAGAAGCCGCAGAGAGACTGAGTGATAACCGGGAAGTTGCAATTGGAGACATCCTGAAAAATTCCGGGGTGCAAGCATTGGCGGTAGATGGCGACACTTCAGCGGTTAAAGAAGCGGTTGATCTGCACCTCAGACTGCTGGCAGAGTATCTGATAAATGGAAATGGCGCACCCTTACCGGGTGGACGCACGGGTGGCAAGAAAGGTATCGATCCGATTGTAGCTGCTGTTGGAGCCATAACACTCGCCTATGTAAGGAATCGCATCTGTGCGCCCCGCGATATGAGCGCCGGTGCTGCCACAGCATTCCGGGCAGCTGCCGATAAAGTGTTGGCATCACTCTATTAATGAGTGAGTGCAACTAAACATAACAAAACTCATGCAAAAACTCTTCTTAACCTCTTTCCTTCTCAATCGCAAAGACGCGCAAGGGACGTGCTTCGTTTTTTCATGACGAGTGCGTAAGTCTTACATAATTATCTTGACCGTCATTTCTTCAGTATCCTTTGCTATTGACAAATGACAAACTATAACCATCACCGGAGATACAAACACATGAGTTCTAAAAACTTTGATCTTCTACCAGTCGCCGGACGCATCGGTGCGGAAATTGTCGGTGTTGACCTCAGCGCTAACCTCAGCGACGATATCATCAGCGAGATCCGCAAGACCCTAGTTCAATACAAAGTGATTTTCTTCCGTAATCAGCAACTTGATGCTAACGGGCAAGTTGCCTTTGCTCGTCGATTTGGTGAAGTTACCACGGCTCATCCCACAGTACCATCGTTCCCAGGACACCCAGAAGTCCTTGACCTGAATTACGGTCGAACCGCCACCCGTGCGAACAACTGGCATACTGATGTCACATTTGTAGACCGCCCGCCACTCGGCTCTATTTTACGGACGCTTGTTATTCCCCCAGCTGGAGGCGATACTATCTGGGCAAACACGGTTGCTGCATACCAAGATTTACCAAAATATCTGCGTAATATCGCTGACGAACTTTGGGCTGTACATAGTAATGCCTATGACTATGCAGAAGCCGCAGTAAACCTTTCTGAAGAGACTAAGGCTTACCGGAAAGTCTTCACATCGACTGTATACGAAACCCTGCATCCAGTAGTGCGCGTCCATCCGGAATCTGGGGAGCGCATACTATTCATTGGTGGTTTTGTTCGCCAGATCAAGGGACTATCAACGACTGAATCGGACGATATTCTCCGACTGTTGCAGTCATATGTGACACGTCCTGAAAACACGGTTCGTTGGCGTTGGCAAGTTGGTGATGTGGCATTCTGGGATAACCGCGCTACTCAACATTATGCGATCGCCGATTACGGCGACCAACCCCGCCACGTTCAGCGAGTAACTATCGTCGGCGACACTCCAGTTGGTATTGACGGTAAACATAGTGAGGCAATCAAGGGGAACTCTTCTACATATATCCCCACTTTAGTTACCGCTTGAGTATCAGGGGTTAGGTTGGTCAGATCCCCGACAACTTTTAAGGGAGTTGGGGATCTCGCAGCCCTTTAAAGTTGGTGTAACAGACCATTAGTGTATGCAGTTGAAGATAGAAAAAGAAGATGAGTACAAAAAAAAGACAACTGAGACTGGGTGCATTCTTGATGAGTTCTGGTCATCATGTTGCAGCGTGGCGACACCCAGATGCACGGGCAGATGGCGGTTTGAACTTCCAGCATTTTAAGCAAATCGCGCAGACGGCAGAACGAGGAAAATTTGACATGATCTTCTTCGCTGATGGTGTGGCTGTGCGCGATCGCGGTAAAGGAACTGAGGCTTTGAGCCGCACGTCGGTTGTACACTTTGAACCCCTCACCTTATTATCAGCTTTGTCTGTAGTAACCGAGCGCATTGGTTTAACAGCGACGGTATCAACTACATACAACGAACCTTTTCACCTCGCCCGCAAATTTGCCTCATTAGATTATCTTAGTGGTGGTCGCGCCGGATGGAATCTCGTCACCTCCGCAACTATTGCGGAAGCGCAAAACTTCAGTCGTGAAAAGCACATGGAGCATACGCTGCGCTATGAGCGTGCCAAAGAGTTTGTGGATGTGGTAACAGCGCTTTGGGATAGTTGGGAAGACGATGCCTTTTTACGCGATAAGGAGTCAGGGATTTACTTCGATCCTGACAAGCTGCACATTCCCAACCACAAGGGCGAGCATTTTTCGGTACGCGGTCCGTTGAATGTAGCACGTCCAATCCAAGGGTATCCAGTGATCATTCAAGCTGGGTCTTCCGATGACGGGCAGGAACTTGCAGCACAGACAGCGGAGGTGATTTTTACCGCCCAGCAAACGCTTGCGGAAGCCCAAGCTTTTTATGCGGGTGTGAAGGGAAAACTGGCTAAATACGGACGTTCTCCCGACCATCTCAAGATTATGCCAGGTGTGTTCCCAGTCATTGGCAGGACTTCCCAGGAAGCGAAGGACAAATATGAGCAGCTTCAAGAGTTGATCCATCCGCAGGTTGGATTGGGTTTACTCTCAGGGTTGGTGGGTGGAGTCGATTTATCCGGCTACCCTCTGGATGGTCCGCTACCGGAACTACCAGACACTGAACTTGCAAAAAGCCGCTTGAAGCTTGTAACTGACCTCGCCCAAAGAGAGAATTTAACTATTCGGGAGTTGTATTTGGCGATCGCTGGTGCGCGAGGACATCGAACAATATTAGGAACACCCCAACAGATTGCCGATCAGCTTGAAGATTGGTTTGTCAACGGCGGGGCAGATGGGGTTAATATCATGCCGCCCTATTTACCAGGTGGTTTGGATGAGTTTGTAGAACTGGTGATTCCCGAACTGCAACGCCGGGGTTTATTTAGGACTGAGTACGAAGGGCGAACTCTGCGCGAGAATCTCGGATTACCTCGTCCGGTAAACAAGTTCAGCACAGCTGCGGCTTCTCGTGAGCAGGTAGCAGTCTAGTTCTGGTATCTTGTACTTGGCACAGGTGCAGCTATACATACAAAACCCGCAAGACAAGGGTTTGAAATCTTTAATTTTCTGTTTGTCTGTTGCGTAATGAGCCAGGAATTTATCCTGGCTTTTGTTTTGTTAGCTGGACGTTTGTAAAACAGTAGTAGCGTATTTTAATTTCAACAACCAGTCCAGCTAAGGGCTTTACAAGTGTTTTTGGATGTAGAAGGCTCAAATAAACAGACTAGGTGACACCTTGAAATAATCACCAAGTGCTTTCGCTTGTGCTTTGCTAATCGAACGCTTACCATTCACAACCTCAGACACTACACCGCTCGAACCGATAATCCCTACTAAGTCAGCTTGACGGGTATCACTGGCTTCCATAATGTGTTGGAGAATTTCATGAGGTGCAGATTGATCCATTGGATAGTTCTGTGTCTCATAAATTTCAACCAATATCACTAGCAACTTGTGTAAAGCTTGCTCCTCGGTTGTGCGATTCTTTTTAAAAGTTAGCTGTTCTACTACTTTCAAGACACGTTCGTATTCTTCCTCAGTCTCAATTGCGACAGGAGCAACTTCAGCTAATAGATTGCGATAGGTGCTTTGATCAAAAGTAAGGGTCATTTTTCCACTTTTGTTTATCGTATTCCGCGTGTCTTAGAAAATATTTGTAGTAAACAACCTGGTTTTCATAGTCGATACCAACAATAAGCGCGATAGTCATTGCCTTTAATATTAAAGACAGTGAAACTTCCAACCGCTTCAGCATCCCGGTAGATTTTACGGACATCCTCTAAATTACGCCAATCCGCCTTCTTGACGGTTGCATACCAGTCGTCAATTTGCTTTTTGAGATCGGGGAACTGAGCAGCATCAATACGGAGATTGCGAATCGAAATTAGATGCATTCGTTTCTAGTTTTTACGTCATCTTTATTTATCAATAAAAATCAATTGTGTTAATTCTCTCAAAATGAGAGTAAAATGTCAAGATGATAAAATCTACCCAACTATAGTTAGGGAGCATCCCAAAAGTGTAAGTTATGTTTTTCACAACGATGCCGTTTGTAGAGTTGATTGTAATTTCAACAGCTGCTCTCCCGCTTTTGCCAAAGTCTCTGGTTTCTTACTAAAACAAAATCTGATAAAATTTTTACCCGCCTCTGATTGCGAGAAAAAGCTGGAACCTGGAACTACGGCAACACCAATTTCTTTGATTAAATACTCAGTAAATTTGATATCATTTTTGTAACCAAAAGACGAGATATCAGCAAACACGTAGTAAGCTCCTTTTGGAATAAAATAGGGAATTCCCACTGCATCCAAAATCCGCAGAATATCGTCTCGCTTTTGGTGGTAAAGCTTTGCTAATTCTTCGTAGTAGCTAACAGGAAGTTGCATCGCTGCGACTCCAGCCCTTTGCAAGGGTGCAGGTGCGCCAACGGTTAGAAAATCATGAACTTTGCGAATTGCTCCTGTTAATTCTGAATTTGCTAGGATGTAACCAACTCGCCAACCAGTCACACTGTAGGTTTTGGAAAGACCATTGATAGTGACAGTTCTCTCAGACATTCCTGGCAGAGTCGCCATTGCAATATGCTGCGTTTTGTCATAAAGGATGTGTTCGTAGATTTCATCTGTGAATGCCAATACATCCCACTTTTGACAAAGTTCAGCAATTAGGGTGAGTTCTTCACCAGTAAAGACTTTACCTGTTGGGTTATGGGGTGTGTTAATGATAATGGCTTTTGTGCGTTCATTAAACGCCTGACGTAGTTCTGTTTCATCAAATGTCCACTCAGGTGGATGCAGCGACACATAACGAGGAATTGCACCAGCCAAAATTGCGTCGGGACCATAGTTTTCGTAATACGGCTCAAACACTATCACTTCATCACCCAGATTCAGAGTTGCTAGCATTACAGCAGCCATTGCTTCTGTTGAACCACAGGTGACGGTGATTTGTCGTTCAGGATCTATGTCTAAACCCAGATACCACTTGACTTTCTCTGCTATAGCCTGACGGAAAGGTTTATCTCCCCAAGTGATCGCGTATTGGTTAACGTCTTCCTCAATTGCTTGGCAAGCTGCCCGCTTTAATTCATCAGGACAAGGAAAATCAGGAAATCCCTGCGCCAGATTCACAGCATCGTATTGTAATGCGACTCTGGTCATTTCTCGAATGACTGACTCTGTGAACTGGTTTGCTTTATATGAAATTTTCTGCTTTCCTGTCGGAGTCAAGTTTATTTCTTCACTCATAAAAATTTACGTTAAATTGGTCGGCATACAGTAGCTTTTAGCAGTAATTATGACACAATACGGTTCAGTTAAGGATTGATCCTCCCTAGCCCCCCTTAAATTGTTTCCTATTAGACTTTTTTACCTCACCGTATTATCTCGTACTCCTGTTCAAAAATAAAATAGCAGTCCTATCAGTAGTCAAAGACTCTAATGATTTACTCATAATGAGTCCACATACTTAAGACTTTCACTACCCTTTCTTCTTCAATTACTTCATATACAAGCCGATGCTGGATATTAATTCTCCTAGAATATGCACCTTGTAAATCTCCTTTTAATTTTTCGTATGAAGGAGGATTTTCATAGGGATTTTGCTCCAGTATTGCAAGCAACTCTTCTGCTTTAGGCTTGAGTCCTGCTGCGGCTAACTTATTTGCATCTTTCTGCGCTCGTTTGGTAAAGCGTAACTCCCACATTACCAATCAAGTCGCTCTTTTGTTGCACATTCTTCAATAGGGGTACGCATTCCTTCAAGGATATCCTCCCGCATAGCAGGTATTTGAAGTAAATGTAATGTTTCCTGAATGGCGTTCCAATCCTCAAGAGCAACAAGTACAGCTTGATTTTCATCACCAGCGATCATTACTGGCGTATGAGATTCTACGCTCTTGTTAATAACAGCATCAAGATGTTGTTGCGCTTCATGAACATGAATTACATCCATGTTTTAAACCTCAATTAAAGGTTGACTGAAATTGATCTCATTATTCTACATATTTTTAATCAATCCCAAAAATTGCTGAAAAACATAATAAAACTCTTAAACTAACTACTCATAATCATGCAACGCCCCCAACTTGCGAATCCCTGGCCAAATCGCAGCCACCGCCATCACCACGACTATCGTCCCAATTCCACCGCCAACCACAGAAATCACTGGACCAAACAAAGCTGCAGTCAAACCTGATTCAAATCCTCCCAACTCATTCGAGGCACTGATAAAGACGCTGTTGATGGCAGCCACTCGACCACGTAAATAGTCAGGAGTCCGAATCTGAACTAAAGTATGGCGAATGACAACGCTAATACTGTCTAGTGCGCCACTCAATGCCAACATCAGCAGTGACAGCCAAAACAAACGAGATAACCCAAAAATTATGGTGACCACACCAAAACCTACCACAGACCACAGTAAAGCTGGTCCTGCTTTGCGTAAAGGTGGCAGATGCGCTAGAAGTACTGCCATAATCAGTGCGCCAATCGAGTGTGCTGCCTGTAGATAGCCCAACTCAACTGGACCGACATGCAAGATATCCTTGGCAAATATGGGTAGTAGTGCAACTGCACCTCCCAACAAGACGGCAAACATATCTAGAGTAATTGCCGCTAAAATTACCTGATTCTGCCAGACAAACTCAGCACCAGCAGCTAGTGCTTTTAACGATATTGGTTCCTTGGAGAGGGTTGTGTTTTTTTCTCGAATTGGCACTATTAAAGCAAAACATAAAATTGATGCGATCGCCGCCAACACATATACCCCTGTGGCACTTCCCAAAGCTGCGATCCCAAATCCTCCCAAACTTGGTCCAATAACTGTTGCTAGCTGAAAGCTAGTACTATTCCAAGTGGCAGCATTAGTAAAAGCAGTCGTAGGTATTAAATGCCACATTAATGCATCGCTGGCAGGCTTCAAGAACGCCCTAGCTACACCTGTAAAGAACAAGCAAGTATAAACTAAAACTATTGCGCCTTTACTATAGGAAACAACTGCCAAAGCTAGCGAGCAAACGACTAGCAGCATGATTGAGAGTAGGGTAGTGTGTTTGCGAGCACGGCGATCTGCTACGTGTCCGGCAACCAAAGTTAAGGCAATCATCGGCAGGACTTGCGCCAGCCCCACCCCACCTAATACCATAGCTGAACTAGTACGCTCGTAGAGTTCCCAGCCAATTGCCACAGTCTGCATTTGTGAACCCGTAAACAAAAGTACGCGCCCAATCATAAATAATCGATAGTCTCGAAACCTCAAGGCTGCAAAGGGATCATGTTTTACAGCCTCAGTCTTAAGGAGCTTTTTTAACTTCGGATCGGTCGAAGACATGTTTTAGTAGAGTCAACCCTTCTTCAATGTGTGCAATTTCCTCTGCTGTCAGACCTTCTAACAAGTCTGCAATATGAGCGCGAGTTTGGGCGAGGGTTTGCTCAAGATGGTGGTTGCCCTCATCCGTGAGATTGAGAACCACCCGCCGCCGCTCTTGGGGATGGTCGGTGCGTTCGATAAAATTACGTTGTACTAACCGTTCTGTCGTTGTGGATACAGTAGCGCAAGTGACACCTAAATGTTCGGCAACTTCTGAAAGAGAGGTTCCAGGATTGCGTTTGATAAATAGCATCGCTCGCAATTGCGGTATGGATAGAGACGCGACACTGTTCTCACGCATATCCGCTCGGATAAACCGCATCACCAATGGAATCGTATCCATCACTTTAACGGCACATTCTTCAGAGGGTTTACCGAGCTTCATGGGATTGTTTTTCTCCTGATTACATCGCCACCCGTGGATAAAGTCGTCCACAGATGATAGTCAAGCTTATTAATGTTAGCAACAGAATTGTACAATCCAGACCAAATCCATAGAGACTGGAGCCATTTACTAGCATTGTACCCCGTAAAGCATCAACTTCATAAGTCAAGGGATTGATGTGGGAAATTATCTGCAACCATTTTGGCATCAGGGAGATGGGATAGATGGCATTACTGGCAAAAAACAACGGCATAGTTATTAATTGTCCAATTCCTGTAAACCTTTCTCGGCTTTTTACCAGACAACCAATGATGAGTGAAAAAACACAAAAACAACATGCCCCTAAAAGCACAATTACCAGTACTTGGAGTAAAGCTAAGAAATTGAGATTAACCTTGACACCTAACAATAGCACCAATCCGTAAATAATGACTATTTGTGGCAAGCACCGTACTCCACAACCGACGGCTTTACCCAACACCATCGCCACACGGGGTATGGGACTAGCGAGCAATTTCTGGACAATTCCTAAATCTCGTTCCCAAATCAGTGTCATACCACCAGTGAAAATTGCCACAAACAGCACGCTTTGAGCTAAGATACCGGGAGCCATAAAGTCTAAATAAGATAAGTTCCCTGTAGGAATAGCGCGAGTTCGGGTGAAAACTTGCCCAAAGACTAAAAGCCATAATGCAGGCTGTACACCTCGGATGAGTAGATCGCTGGGATCGTGGCGGAGTTTGCGGACTTCTAGTTCAGCTAAGATGAGAGTTTTACTAACTAATTGTGAAATCGCATAAATAAAACTTTCTCGCCGATTGAGTCGTGGTTCAACCCAACCGTCGAGCATTACGCCTGGTTTTTGCTGTGTCACGATAACTAACTCCTGATGTTAATTCGTCCCCTGTATACTGAATAAAAACATCATCCAAGGTGGCGTTTGGTTTACCTAAAGCAGCTTTTAAATCGCTGGGTGTGCCCGTCGCAATTACTTTACCCCGATTCATAATTGCTACTCGGTTACACAAACTGTCAGCTTCTTCTAAAAAATGGGTAGTTAAAAATATGGTTGTGCCGTAATCTGCACGAAGTTCTTGCATCAGATTCCATACCTGGCTGCGAGCAACCGGATCAAGTCCGACTGTTGGCTCATCAAGAAACATAATCTGCGGTCGATGCAAGATGGATTGGGCAATTTCTAGCTTGCGAATCATGCCACCAGAGTAATTTCTCACCAGGCGATCGCTTGCTTGTTCCAAACCCATAAACGCCAACACGTCATGAATGCGCTCTCTGCGTTGTTTAGAGGGAATGTCGTACAGTTTGGCAAAGATTAAAAGATTTTCATAGCCTGTAAGACTGCCATCAGCAGAAAGAGCTTGGGGTACATAGCCGATAACTCTTCTGACAGCACCTTGCTGATGAGTTACATCATAGCCAGCTATAGTTGCCCGTCCAGCACTTGGCGGTAGCAGCGTTGTCAACATCTTAATGACTGTACTTTTGCCTGCCCCATTCGGACCTAGCAAGCCAAATACTTCTCCAGATTTGACAGAGATATTCAGGGTATCAACAGCGGTGAACTTGTTAAAGCGGCGCGTGAGTTCGTGAGTTTCCAAAATGACCGATTTTGGAAAGTTGGCAGGCATTTCCAAGCGATCGGTTTTTCCCGTCAGTTTCGTCACGAGTAGGATGCACTTCCTTAGTGGTATATTTAGGTTATCTAATTATTAGTGTCTCATATATTGTGTTGAAGTCAAGAGCCTATTTTTAGAAAAGTCGGCTTTTTATCTTGTCATCAGGGTGCGATCACTTAAAGACGCGCTCGTTGCAAAGCGACACGCAGGTATTTGAATGAGCGTCTCACCAATAGAGATAGGCGATGCGGAAGCCGCCGCCTCAGCGCAAAGCGCACGCTCCGCGAACGGCGATCGCGCCTTGCGCGGCTCCCCTTGGGAGCATCGCGGAGCGCGCCTCTTCTTCTCACTCAAATAATACACTTAATTTATCTGCATATCGTATTTTCTCCGTTCATGCAATATTGTTGAGTCTACGTTTTTCAAAAGTATTTTTTATTTTTAGATATAAAATTGCTTGCTATATGTCAGAAAACTTTAACAATTCCATAGGTAATTTTTCTCTTCTGGAGGAGTTGCTCAAGAGACCTCTTGCATAAATACTTAAAATGTCATGTTTCGCTCCGCTCAACATCTCGCGAGATTCTTCACTGCACTACGTTTCGTACCCTGCGGGAAGCCGCAAAGCGTCTACAGAATGACATCCGCAACTTTTGGACTTTTGCAAGAGGTCTAAGGATGATTTTCAAACCACGATATTCACATCGGATTTGTCGAAATTTCACTATGTAAAAGTCCAAAATGCTTATCTGGTCTCAGTTGTTTTTTTTCTGATCTTATTTCAAGTGGCAAAATAAAAAACTAAAAATTAATTTCCTGTTTTTCACGTATATAAGTGGAGATTAAATTTCTTTCATATATGTTATGCAAAACAGAGAAACAAAAGTTTTTATCTGTTATAAAGTAGATATACAGCAACCAGGATAGTTCTTATATTTGACGATGTGGTTTGATGTTTATATTGCCAAACGGTAAAAGTTGATGATGCTTACACTTCTTAAATAAAAATAAGTAGTAATCATGTATTTCAGTACACTATAATACATGAAAATTGACTCTTTATTCTGTAGATTGCAAGGGTGCAGACCGTTATGAGTCAGGATTTCCTGTAGAGTGCAAGGGCGCAGTCCGTTCTATTTTTAAGTCAGGTAGGCGTAATGAAATCTAAGATAAAACCTCACCCTCAATCCCTCTTTGATCTCGCAAACAGGTAAGGTAGAGGCAGGGTAAGGTTTTATATTTAAGTTGATCCACTTATTTATGTATCTAAACTTGACTGAGTTTCGATAAATCAGAAATTGTTGAACTCAGCAACATAACTTATATCAATAAGTAAGTCTTACATCCTATGAATAACTGTATGATGAACCCAACTATTTCTCCTTCTGCGCTCGCTATCGTTGGTGGCGGCTTAAGTGGTTCTCTGGTGGTAGCAAATATCATGCGAAAAGCAACCATGCCACTGTTCATTAAGTTAATTGAACGCAATCAAGAAGTAGGCAGAGGAGTTGCTTACGGTACGCCAGTTGAATGTCATTTACTTAACGTTCCGGCAGGTAAGATGAGTGCGTTTCCTGATGAACCAAATCACTTTTTAAACTGGTTGCATAGAAACGGACATGAAGAGGTGAAGGCGTCCACCTTCGTTCCACGTAAAGTTTATGGGGATTATGTGCAGGCGACTTTGAGCGAAGCAGAGGCAAACGCCCCAGCTTATGTAATGTTAGAGCGAATTGTCGATGAAGCAATCGCCATTGAAAACAAAAGCGATAATGTCATCGTCAAACTGAGTCGCGGTGAGTCTTTGTACGTTCAAAAGGCTGTGCTGGCGTTGGGTAATTTCCCCGCATCTCTACCAAAACCAGTTGCGTGTGTGGAAAACCACAATGACAATATTAGAGATGCTTGGTCGAGTCAGGCGATCGCCGATTTAAACCCAGAAGATTCTATTCTATTGATTGGAAGCGGGCTGACGATGGTAGATGCTGTTGTTGCCTTGCACGCCAAAGGATTTCATGGAAAAATCCATGCTGTTTCTCGTCATGGATTGAAGCCGTGTAGTCACAAACCAACAATTCCTTATCCCACATTTATTGACTTAGAGACTGCACCAAAAACTGCACGAGAACTCCTGCATTTAGTACGTCAACAAGTGCGAACAGCGGATGATCATGGACTTGACTGGCGGGCAGTTATCGATGCACTTCGTCCGGTTACTCAAGAAATTTGGCAAACACTCCCCTTAAAAGAACAAAAAAGATTTCTACGCCACCTCAAGGCTTATTGGGAAGTTCACCGCCACCTAATTGCCCCAGAAATTGCCGATGTGCTGGATACTGCTGAGGAATCTGGTCAACTAAGCTACTATGCAGGACGGATTCAAACTTGTCAGCAGTTTGATAATAAATTAACTGTGACTATTAGGGAACGAGAAACACAGGCAAACATTGTTTTACAGGTTAACCGAATTATCAACTGCACAGGCTCAAACTGTAATTATCGCTCTTTACAGCATCCATTACTCGCCAGCCTTCAAGAACAACGCCTGATTCGTCCTAATGTTCTATCAATAGGAATTGACACTGCTGTCAATGGTGCGCTGCTGGATGCAGATGGGAATGCTTGTGAACTACTGTATACACTAGGGACACCGCGCAAGGGCAATCTTTGGGAAACTACTGCTGTGCCGGAAATTCGTGTTCAAGCCGCGAATTTGGCACAAGATTTACTGAAATCTCTGAGTCCTATACCTTATGCTGTTGTTGAAAATTGGTTTGCTCCAAAACCAGCCATGCTATTTCGTCAACTGTTTGATAAAGAGTCGAGTACCTACACATACTTGATTGCCGATCCACAAACCAAAGAAGCTATTCTGGTAGATCCTGTATCAGAGCAAGTTGAACGTGACATTCAAATATTACGAGAATTAGGGCTAACCCTGCGCTACTGTCTGGAAACTCACATCCATGCTGATCACATCACTGCGACAAGACAACTTAAGGGTATAACAGGTTGTCTTAGTATCATGCCTGAGAATGCCCAGACGACTTGTGCAGACAGCTATATTGCCGATGGAAAGATGCTACATATAGGCAATGTACAAATTCAGGCGATCGCGACTCCTGGACACACCGACACTCATATGGCTTACCTGGTTAATAAGACTCACTTGTTAACCGGAGATGCGCTATTTATCCGGGGCTGCGGTCGTACCGACTTCCAAAGCGGTAATGCTGGATTGTTGTATGATGCTGTTACCCAGAAGCTATTCACCTTACCAGATGATACCTTGGTATATCCTGGTCACGACTACCAGGGACAAACAGTGTCTACGATTGGTGAAGAAAAGCGCTGGAATCCCCGATTTGCTGGACACAACCGCAGTCAGTTCATGGTGTTAATGGATAACTTGAACCTGCCCTATCCTAAAAAAATGTCAGAAGCTGTACCTGCAAATCAAGATGGTGGCAAAGTTTGAGTTGCATTGGACTATCAGATATAAACTACTACTACTGTGCGCCCCACGTTAGGTTGGTTTAGACCTCGGTTTTAGACCTCGGTTGCGGAACACTCTTGCAAATCTTCCATTTCCAAGGCGACTGATAGATTTCTGTATGCCTTTACTTCGATCACATTTCCGCTAGGATCACTTAATAGCATCTTCGCTTGCTCTGCGTCGGTACCGACAAAAGAAACATTTGGCTTTACCTTGAACTGAACCCTCATTTCATTAAGACGATTTGCAAGAGCCTCCCAATCACTCCACGCCAAAACCGCGCCGAAGTGACGCACGCCATGCTCTGTCATCGGTAACACTTCAGAGGGTCGTTCGTGCAAAGTAATCTGAGCTTCAAAGAGAAATATATCAATCCACTTGTCACGGACACGACCGATCTTGGCCCCGAAGGTGTTGACATAAAAGTTCTTAGATTCTTCGAGGTTTCGGACGGGAAAGGCAAGATGAAAGATTGGGCGGAACATCACGAGATTTCTTTTTGATTAAAGGGCTTGGGGCTTATGAACTACCACATACCTTTAAATTACTGTAAATCGATATATCTAATTTTGGGTTCGCGTAAATTACTTGCGAACTATCTTTTTTGTCCAAAGTCCAATACTTAAACCGCGTCTACCTTGAAAACCGTAGTTTTTTGTAATGGAAGTAAAGCTCACAACTCAAGCCACGACAGAGTAATATAGTGTGCTTAAAAACTCCAGGTTTCAAAATGGACGGGGTTTAACTGCTAGAAGAAGATATAAATCCACCAAAACCACCTGTGGAATTCTGTATTAGATTGAGACGCGTCAATAATCTTATCCACAGTCCAAGCCAAGGAAATGCCCAAATCTTCAATCGTTGAGGAGGACGCTGATTGGCTAGGCACTTGTAACTTAATAGCATTCCGGCTTTTTGCCAAATTTGCAGTATGTGAGTCAAATCGCTGCTAAATTTGCGATCGCGTTCTCTGAACACAATTACGCCGCGAATATTTTGGGCACGCAAAAAATCTACGGAGGGAAAATCCGTACTAAATACTATAGAGCGATTATCAAATAAGTTATTTGGGACAATCCCAAAATTAAGCGATTGCCCTTGACGGCGATCATCAAGTAAGAATGCGGGGGGTGCATCGTTAGGCAAGTCAATTTGATTGAGGACTGAGCAACCTTGTACCAATGCTGCCAAAATGGATTCTACATCTACTTTGGTAAATCGTAGTAGTTTTTCTAGAGGCAACTGTTGCTCATTGATAAATGCAGTAGGTAAAGGACAGGAATTAAATAGGGGGACAGGACGATAACCTTTTTGAGCCAATGCTAACCCCACCCCAACAGATTGCATACCAGACAAATCAACCACAATCGCCCAACCTTCTTCAACGGGTGGCAGCCAATTTAAGTGTGGTGTTGGTAATGGGGGAATCGTCAGTAAAGACTCACGCAAGTGAGCAAACAAAACTGGCTTAACCCAAGCCGACCAGATACTATTTGGGGGTGCCCAAAGGTCAAATATAGTTTGTTTATCCATGCAGTTTCGTCTAGTATGGTCAATCCTGAATTAGTACCGCAACATCAATGGCAGCAAAATCAATCAGTGGTTTACGAGCAATTCGACCGTAAATTCCTACGGCTTTGCTATTTACAGTGTATACTCCCATACAAGGATACATGATACCCAAAGGGGTTTGCAGCTTATTAGTTTGGAACCGACGTTGGGCAATCCAGTTGCCAGGATGAAGCAAGGTATCGCAGAATGTTTGGATGTATTTAGTGCGATCGCTAATTCCCCACATTGTTACCGTATCTCCCGTGTTGCAATAAGCAGATTTCAGCAGCCAATTAGTATCGGTTAACCAGTTAACTTCGCAGGGGTCACGAGTTTTTGGCAGCAAAGCTTTCCAGGTATCCAAAGGTGAATCTAGCTTGTCCCAAACGAGGGGAAAGCGTTTACTTTCAATTAGTAATACAGAACCAGGATTGCAGATAGGAGTTTTACTACCACGAAAAAAGTAAGACCAATCGCAGTTACTCTTCAAATGGATTAACCATTCCCCTTGAAAGAAACGCATCACAGCCGCCAAAGAACCTTGATAACACTCACTTTGTAGATAAGCAACTCCTTGATGCCATTGAATCTGTGCTGGAGTTGCCAAGTGAGCAGTACACCCTCGCGCTTTGATTAATTCAGCTAAATAAGCGGTAATCTGCTGGTCTTCCATGTAACCGGGTGCAGAAAGCAAGGCAATGTGTCCACCCAATTGGATTGTCTGTGCCAGGGCATCACTAAGTTTGGCTGAAGGATCACCAGCTAATTTTGTACCAGGAAATTGTTGCGCCATTAACTTGGAAAAATTTGCAGCTTCAGTGTAGCCACCAGGTACATCACTATTTGCTTCAGAAATACGCCAACCAACAGGAGTAGGATGAAAATCAAAGCGCACTACACGTGCTGCCGCAGGTGTAAGTTCTATACTTTGCTTGGATAGTACTTTTTGGACTTGGCGCGGTAAGCCTAATTGCTTTAATAGCTCTGGGCGTTGCAACAATTCATACTCAGCAGCAAGTGCTTCAGCAGTGAGTTGCTCTGCCAGCTTTGCCAATTGTTGCCATACATGATTTGGCACAATTATAGCAAAAGGAGCTAGAGTACTGACATCACCAACTTGAGAGTCCCACTTAAAGTAATAAAGTGCAAGTTGATTGCGAATCTGAGCAAATGTTTGCTCATCAAGTTGGGGTGAACATTGCCACTCGGAGTAGTAACAGTTTAGATCCAATTAAGCCCTAGTAGTTGGTGTGATGGTAAAGAGGTTGAGCTGAGATAGCATCAACACCAGTCAATGAAATTATGTGATTCTCAAGGTTTGGACAAGTGGTATAGATGGAGTCAACACATAGCCTAAAAATTAAATTTTATTATTTTAGATGTCAAGTCTTAGATTAAAAACTTAATTGTCTCTTAGGTGGAGAAAAAATAAATAGCTTTCAAGAATTGGAATCATAAATTGCCACTCTGGAATCAGAAATCCAGTCTCTTGCAAAAGTCCCCAGTTATATATCTGAGCTTCAAAGAGAAATATATCAATCCACTTGTCACGGACACGACCGATCTTGGCTCCGAAGGTGTTGACATAAAAGTTCTTAGATTCTTCGAGGTTTCGGACGGGAAAGGCAAGATGAAAGATTGGGCAGAACATCACGAGATTTCTTTTTGATCAAAGGGCTTGGGGCTTATGAACTACCACATACCTTTAAATTACTGTAAATCAATATATAGCAATCCTAAATGATTCGTGAAATCTTCTCTTTCTTTTCTTCGTGCCCTTTGCGTCCTACCTTGCGGGAAGCCCTATGGCTAACGCCACGCCTTACGGCTATCGGGGAGAACCTCCGGTTCCGCTGCGCTAACGCAGTCGCCTCTGTCGGGAAACCCTCCTGCAGCGCTGTCTCACCGCTCCGCGTCTATGCGGTCCCTTTAAAAAATCATTTTCACCAATGAAATAGGATAGCTATATCTAAGATTTAGAATAATTGGGATTCCATTGCAACCAGTAATTTTCCAAGCCTCTGGCGATAACATCTGCTAATTTCCCGAACAAAGCGTATAGCAAAATGCTCAATACAACAACATCTGTTTGCATAAATTCTCTGGCGTTCATTGCCATGTAACCAATACCAGAATCAGCGGCTATTGTCTCAGCAACAATCAGTGTCAACCACATGATACCTAAAGAAAAACGGACACCCACCAAAATAGAGGACAATGCCCCAGGAAGAATAATTCGCCAAAATAAACCCCACCTACTTAAGCCATAGACTTTTCCCATCTCAATTAATCCTGGATCGACACTACGAATTCCATGAAAAGTATTTAAATAAATGGGAAACATCACACCCAGAGACACAAGAAATAATCTGGCTTCATCGCCAATGCCAAACCACAAAATGACCAAAGGAATTAATGCTAAATTAGGAATATTACGTAGCATTTGAATAGAAGTATCTAATAACTTTTCCGCAGTGCGAGAGCTTCCATTGAGTAAACCCAAGAGAAACCCAATACTTCCACCAAGTAAAAATCCCGAAATTGCTCTTGTGGCACTAATGCTGATATTTCTAAATAGTTCACCTGTCTTTGCTAAATTAATAGCAGCACCGACAACACTTAAAGGCGAAGGTAAAATCCGGGTTGGAATTAAGCCTATAGAAGAAAATAACTGCCAAAACACAATTATGAGTATAGGTACTAACCAAGGAAGAAAAGACTGAAATTGGCGATTTTTTAAGATTTTTGATTTTATTTTCTGTTTTTTTATTGTCTGATTTGATGGTAATTGATTCTGAGTAGAAGAGATAATTTTCATAGGATAATGTTGTCTTCGTTAAGGAAGCTTTACTAAGCAAAAAACTAACTTTTCCAACTAGCAATGACACTAATAGGTAACTCTTCTGTAAATGTTCCTGAAGGTTCTACTTGTAGAAGAGATTCTTTTAAATCAGCCTCAAATTTATGGCGGTTTTCTCCCACAAAAGAAGGAAGACAGAAAGCTGTAGAATACAGATAGCCAATGTAGGTATCAATTGTCCAAGATTTTTTATATTTTACTTCATAATTTGCTTGACGTGGGAAGGGTGATTTAGCCAAGATTTCTTCATGAGAAACTGCTAAAGGTTGCCATACACCGTTACCATCCTGACCTGTACGACGCTGTTCACCTAACCAACGCTTGACAACTGAAATTGCTGTTTGTTTCCACGGATGGTCACTATTCCAGGGGTCTTCGTAAGTTTTGATAATAGCAAGACCACCATCATTATAAAGTAGATTATATATGCGTTCTAGTACCAATTCTCGCTGCATCCAGTGAAAAGCCCTACCAATGGTCACTAGTTTAAATTTACCAGCAGCAGGAGAAATGTTTTCTGCTCGTTCTTGTACCCAACTGATATTTGTTGCTCCCGCTGCTGCTGCTTGTTGTTGTGCTTGTTGAAGCATATCTGGATCGGGATCTAAACCTATGACTTCTTGAAAGCGATCGCGCAGAGGAATTGCAATTAACCCTGCACCACAGCCTAAGTCTAGCAGTCTTCCTTGACCATCAAGTTGAAATTTATCTGTTAGCAAATCAAACAAAACAGGCGGATACTGGGGTCTATAGCGGGCATAGTACCAAGCTGCGCCTTTAAATAAAGTTGGATCATAAATAGGAATTGTGGTCATATGTACGAAAATCCAAAATTTATAGAGATAGCTACTGTTTAGCTAAAACTTCTTTAGGTGTGATTTTGCTATATTCTTCAGGTGACAAAAAGTCGTCCCTGACATTCACCTTTTTGGGTATCAGTCCCTGGCTGTACCATTTGTCTGCCACTTGTTGTTGCTTTGTAATGATTTTCTCATTGATTGGTTCCAATGCAAAATCATACTTATTATGCATTTTCTCCAGAGTGGGAACATCAACTTGTGTCACAGGTGCAAGTAGTTGGGCTATTTCTTTCGGGTGTTGTTTAGACCAAACTTGTGCTTTCTGTAGTTCCTCCAAAAAGACTTTAATCACTTGTGGATTTTCCTGATAAAACTTGCGTGTTGTAGAGAAAAAGTTGTTACTATCCCGCAAACCATTACTACCATCTATCAGAACACGACCGATTTTATTTTGCTCATTTCTGGTTACAAATGGCTCCCAGATAAACCAGGCATCCACTTTGCCTTGACTGAATGCCGCATTCGCATCTGCAGGTATTAGGTAAACTGACTGCACATCAGTGAGTTTTAGTCCTTCTTTTTCTAAAGCTTTGAGTAGAAGGTAATGACCGATAGATGCTTTTTGAAAAGCAACTTTTTTTCCTTTCAAATCTTTGACACTTTTCACTTTAGAGTTAACAGGAACTAGAAGCGAAATTGATTTACCATCAGTGGAATTAGCAGCCAAGTAAACAAGGGGTGTCCCAGCTGCTTGGGCAAATACAGGAGGTGATTCAGCGGTTAAGGCAATGTCAAGCCCGTTTGCATTGAAGGCTTCTAATTGTTGTGGTCCAGCAGCGAATTCGGGCCATTCTACTTTATATCCTAGGGTTTCTAATCTTTTTTCGAGATTGCCTTGCTTTTCTAAAACTGCCAGTGCAGTAAGTTGTTTAGAACGTACAATTCTTACTACTTTATTGGTGCTACTACTAGATGTATTGACTGTATCAGATGTAGATGAGGTGGCCGGTTTTTGAGTATTATTCTCTGGTGTACTGCAACTGAACAGTGTAGTAGATAACACTAAACTATAGCCAAGGGCAAATAACGCTGAACGACGAGTAATACGTTGATTTTTCCAGGATTCAAACTTATCTTTCAAATGCATTAATTAGTTCACCTTTTTCCATTGAGAGGATTACAATAATTACAAATAATAGGAAGGTTAGTACCGCTTTATAGAAAGCTGTGCCAAGTAGAGGCGTTCGCATGGACGGCGTTACTGCTGTTCCTTCTGGCTTACCTTGAAACATCGCATGAATGCCAAGTATTAATTAGTGACCAAATTATTATTATTGAGGTAATAAGGTGGGTATTACCCACCTTATGAATTTGGCATATCAGAGGAGAACTAAGGCAAAACTTAAAGGCTAAAACTTGTTATTTAAGAGTATTGGGTAACAAGTGGAAATTCTTGGTTAAGTACCCAATTTCCGATATCTTTGAATTTGTAATCAATGGGGTCATGAAGTGTGAAAGTGCGCAAATCCCGCCAGTAACGATCAAAACCATATTTAGTAGCAGTTGACCGAGTTCCCATGACTTCAAAAATTCGGTTAGTTATATTTAATCCAGTTTTACTGGCAAATGCTTTGGCTGAGAAAACAGCGATCGCCACTTCTCCTCTTTCTTCAGTAGTCAGCTTAATATCCTTTTCCCAAGCTTGTTGTACTTTCACGGCGGCTTGGTCAGCTAACAAAATAGCAGCTTGTAATTCTACCCACAATTCACCGTAGTGATGCTGAATATAAGGGTCTTTTGTTGCACTGTCTACCCCTGATGTAATCCAAGGTTTAGTAATAGTTGTAGTGTATTGTTTGGCGGCTATAAATGCTCCTTGAGCAATTCCTAAATACACATAGGTTTTTGTCAGTTGAGCGATAATTCCCAGAAATGTACTAAAAGCACTATTAGGAGGATGAGGATATCCCAAAATTTCATCTTTATTCACTAAAACATTGTCAAATGTAAATGTGTTGCTGTCGGTTCGTCGTTGCCCAATATTATCCCAATCCTGATTAGATACTACACCAGATCTATCTTTGGGAATGACAAATAATAAAGGAAATTCTACACCATCTTGCACGGCGGAAAATACCCGTAAATCGGCGGAAGCTATTCCAGTACCAAAGCTTTTAACGCCATTAACGCGGAAATTTTCACCGTCTGGGCTAATTTTCAGGCGCGTATCTCGCGTGTTGATAGCGTTTGCCCAAAACAAGTTATTCTGGGCAGTTTCTCGATAATATCTCTCTTTTTGTTCTGGAGTTCCAGAAACATGACCCAAAGCAGTTAAATTGAGATGATTGCCGTACAATTGTCCAATGGAACCATCAGCTTGAGATAGTTCTTGGACAATTTTTAAAGCTTCTATCCAAGTTCCGCCAGCACCACCATAGGCTTTTGGTACCACTATGGGAAGTAAACCACTTTCACGCAGTCTTTGTTTTTCTAAATCTGGAATTCCTGCTTTGAGATCACGTTCAACTGCGGTGTTGGAGAGTTCTTGTAAAAGAGAGGATGCAATTCCTATCCAATCTTTTGATTCTTTAACTAATAGTTGCACCATTGGTATATTTTATATTTTTCTGATTTTTGTTAGTTGGTAGTTGTTAATTAATATTTCTTGAGTTAGATCTCGCCTAGAACTGCAAGTCCTAGGCGAGATAGTCACAAAACTTTCTCCAAATGTTTTGGAATTTCTGTAGTAGGTGAATTCAATAAAGATGAATGTTGTGGTTCCAACTCATGCAGGCGATCGCCGCCGAAGGCGGCTTGCGCATCACCCTGAGTGAGTGTCTCTGCTTGCGCGTCGTGCTCTTGCTTACCCATCACCCGTCGTAAAATCTTCTCCACTGTCAGAGCAAGTACTGCATTTCCCCTAACTCGTGGACGTGGAAGATTAATCTCTAAATCTAAGCCAATTTGACCGTTTTCTATCAATACCACTCGGTCTGCTAGCACAACGGCTTCTTCCACATCATGGGTAATCAGCAATGCAGTAAATCCTTGCTCAAGCCATAATTTCTCAAGTAAATTCTGCATTTCAATTCGTGTTAGCGCATCCAACGCTCCCAACGGTTCATCAAGCAGCAACAAAGCAGGTTGACTTGCTAGCGCTCTTGCTAACGCTACCCGTTGGCGTTGTCCACCAGAAAGGACGGCGGGCCATTCATTCGCCCTGTCTTCCAGCCCCACAGCACGCAAGACTTGCAAAGCCTTTTGCTGTGCATACACCTTTGAGTTATAACCTACTAAGCCTAACTCCACATTTGCTAGTACCCGCTGCCAAGGTAGTAACCGCGCATCTTGGAACATCATCCGGATATTTGGGTTAATACGATGACCTGAAAACTTGTCATCTAACAACACGCTACCTCCACTCGGAGCATCTAGTCCAGCAACTAGGCGCAGCATCGTACTTTTGCCACATCCACTCCGACCGACAATGGCGACAAATTCCCCCGGCTGAATATCTAAGTCAATATCTTGCAAAACTGTTTTCTTCCCAAAGGACTTTCGTAGCCCTTCGAGTTTTAAATGCATTCCACGTGTTTCAGATTTCATCGCAAAACCTCCCTCTCCCTTTTTCGACCCCGTACCCGTATCAGAACTGCCTCTATTGGCTAGAGAAACCTCGTATCAGAAAAGAAATACCAGCTAAAATACATTTATATGCTCTGTTCAATGTAATAATTCTGGCTTTGATCCGCTACATGCGTTCATTAAGACTAGTTACTTGAGTTAACAATCCGAAAAAGAATGTCATCAGCCAATATCACAACAACACTTTTGAATGGACATTGTTTTTGCTCCTTTTTTGATTAAGTGTCTATAATCTCAAAACCTTTTCACAGAACACACTTACATGGGATACCTGCCCAGTAATTGTCTATTGATTGATGCTTGGATTCTAAAATACGGTTTAAAGGTAAACAAACAGTATTTTATTTCTAGTAGTGTCACACACTCAGCCGAAAAAGGCAAGTATCTTTTTATAAAAAAAATGCCAAACTACGATTGATGTTGGCATTCCGCGCTTGTCTGGATAAACGCACGTTATATACTGATAGCTTTGGAAAACTCACTATCAATGTTAATAATCAACGCAATTCAAACCCCAAATTTTTTAAAGCTTCCCGCAAGCGATCGCGTCCCGATAAAGACTCAGCAAACGCCACTCGTTTGGCAGAATGTTCTGTCCAATCACCAGTAACATTCATTTGCTGGGAGTTGTAGAAGGCTTTCATCACCTGGTTATAAAAAGTAATTGACTCATCCTGTTCTGTTAATTTATAAGTTTCTCTGTGCAAAACAGCCCGCTGAGGTAAGCGTGGTTTAATCGCTGTCTCTACAGTGCTGTCGGCATAACCGACACATAATCCAAAAACTGCAAACACATGGGGTGGTAAGTCCAAAATCTCCGCAACAGCTTCTGGATGGTTACGCATCGCACCAATATACACCGTTCCCAAACCAAGAGACTCCGCCGCTACCACCGCATTTTGCGCCGCCAACGCTGCATCAATCGCCGCCATCAGGAACATTTCCAGATAATCTAAACCCTCATGGGGTAATCCGCGACTTTCTGCGATGTGGGTGAGTCTGGCTAAATCTGCCAACCACACCAGAAATAGCGGACAAGATCGAATATGCGCTTGATTATTAGCTAATAGTGATAGCTTTTGCTTGCGGTTTGCATCTTCTACCGCTACTACACTCCACGTTTGGAGATTCGAGGAAGTAGACGCTGACTGCGCCGCTGCGACTAGTGTTTCTAGAGTTCCTGGTGGTAAAGTGTCAGGCAAGTAAGCACGAATCGAACGGTGAGATAAAACAGAACTGATACAGTCATTCCCAGGTATATCTGTATTAACGGTGCGATACGCGGAGCGTAAAGCCTCCGGCTTATCGCCTTCTTGGGGCGGCGTATCGCCGTAACGATGATTAAGCAACTCGCTAAAATCGGTCATAATTTTTTGTTAGTAATGAAAGAAGGAGATTCCTGACTTCTGTGAGAAGTCGGGAATCTTGTTCTAACCAAATTATACTTTCGGTGACAACGCGGCATATTGCTCTGGTGACAGCATTGCTTCTTTGACATTAATTTGTTTGGGAATCAATTTTAACTCGTAGAATTTATCAGCGACTTTCTGCTGTAAAGCAATCAGATTTTCATCAATTGGTACAACACCAAATTGTTTTCGCTGTGTTGCGATTTTCATGGTTTCTAAATCAATGCCTAACACAGGTGAAAGTGTTGCTGCTACCTCATTTCGATGTTTCTCTGACCAAGAATCAAGATTTTTAATTTCTTCTAAGATTGCTTTAATTGTTTCTGGATTATTTGTAGCAAACTTGCGACTAGCTAGATAATATCCTCCCTGTTTGTTGATTCCCGTGCCATCAATTAAAACACGAGCATTTATAGATTTTTGTGCGGCTGCATAAAATGGGTCCCAAATTGCCCAAGCATCCAAACTTCCCTTGACTAATGCAGCACGCGCATCAGCGGGTGGTAGAGATACAGGTTGAATCTCACTGTATTTCAAACCAAATTTTTCTAAAATTTGTAAAAGTAGATAATGAGCGCTAGAACCTTTTTGAAAAGCAACTTTTTTACCTTTTAGGTCAGTTACTGTTTTGATAGGAGAATCTTTGGGAACAAGAATAGCTTGACCTGCTGGATTAGGTGCAATTCCAGCAATGTAGGTTAATGAGGCCCCCGCAGCTTGGGCAAAAACTGGCGGTGATTCACCGGTATGTCCAAAGTCAATACTGCCTACATTCATTGCTTCTAAAAGTTGAGGTCCTGCGGGAAATTCAATCCACTGTACAGATACTCCTTGAGGTTGTAAACGCTTTTCTAATACTCCTTTACTCTTGAGGAGAATTGCTGATTTTTGATAGCCAAACCTGACTACTGATGCTTTGGCTTGAGTTGAATTATTAGTAGATACAGCAGTAGTATTGCTTGCATTATTGGCTGTGCAAGCGGCAAATAAAACGCTGAGACATAAGCCAGTGAAAAAAGCCCCAGCGACGGGAATAGGTATAACCGGTAGTAGTTTGTTTTTCTTCGCAAATTGGAATACTCCGAATCTCTTCAACGCTGTCATAAATTGCTGATAAATTGAGCTAATCATCACAATTTACCTATCGTAAGAACTTTTATAATACTGTAATTTTATCTTTTTAGTGTAGTATAAGAGCTTTTTTCTTTAGCCCCTAGTCTCTAGTCCCTAGCCTCTTCTGTTGGCTAGAAACTAAAGGTCTAGTTTTTTAAGGTTAAAACTTGAATGTGGTACGCAGCCAACCAACTACACTACCAGGATTGTCGGCATTAGAGTCTGGTGCGGTGATCCAGATTAAACCTGGCGTAATCGTAATATAATCGTTGATTTGATATTGGTAAAATGCCTCAACGTGTAGGGACGTATCCTTGTCCACTTGTCCAAGACCTGCTCCTAAATCTACATTCTTACTCAAGGCTGTCAGTTTCGGCTCCATACCGACGAAAAGACCGCCTAAACTACCTTTTTGAAAAAGATCAGGGAATGCCAGTCCTACCGCCCAGTCCCAGGTCTGACCATCTCCGACCCCCAGATAGCGGTGTGCTGAATAACCTACCCACCCATTAAGTGCAAACTTGGGACTAATTTTATACAAAGCTTGTATACCGTAAAGATTACCTACAGTTCCCCTTCCACCCACGGTACTGTTTGCCAGGTTACTCCCGATGACTGGACCGAAGTTTGTCCCAGTTTGACCTATGGTGTTCGGTGGGCTGTAGGTATTGGCGTAAGTTAAAGCCACCCGAAAATCTTGACTGGGGGTGGAGTATGATAACTGTCCCAGAGCTACATACCTGCCTGAAAATAAGCCATTGTTAGGTGTAGGATTGTCACCATTTATGGCGGTGTACGCTAACCCTAATTGCCACTGTTTACCGAATTGCTGGAGTACCGCAACTCCGGGACCAGTATCTCCATAATCATAGACCATATTCCGCCGTGCATATCGTGAGATCGCATTAGCAGCAGACCCTTCAAAATATGGGTTGATAGGACCACTCAAGCCGATTTCAAAAGCTCCATCGGACTGGGGAAAAATGTTGACTTGGGTACTTTTAAAAGGTTTAAACTGATAACGAAGTCCAGAGATATAAACGTCATTGTTTGGAAAAAGAGGACTAGCATTATCAGAAGTTCTCCCGTCAGTGGTTCCTAATAATCCACTTCTTGTTCCTCCTATAGGGGTAATATTTCCAGCTTGAAGTGTCACCCGTAGTTGATCGGTGCCGGTAAAACTGGTGTTTAAAAGTAGGCGAACCCGGTCTTGAAATGTGATGACATGAGCTGCAGGTCTCTTGGTAACGACGTTATTGCCCGTCAGAACTCCCCCAATAACAGTCTCAACTTCACCTACTAATTTGGTTGTAGTAGAAAACTGACGTTGTTCAAGATTCGCATTCTGTACCTCTAGCGCATCTACTCGTCCCCGTAGTTGTGCCAGTTCTGCTCCAAATTGATTTTGTAGTGTTTGCAGGGTAACTAAGTCCTCTTTTCTAACCAGATCGCTTGTTCCGGCAGCAAGTAGCTCACTAATTCGATTTAGTGCTGCATTCAGCCCTGCGGCAAACTCGTAACGAGTCATTGCCCGATTACCCCGAAACGTCTGGTCAGGATAACCCGCAATCACACCATACCGTTCTACTAACGATTGCAATGCCTGAAATGCCCAGTCGGTGGGTTTCACATCGGATAACTGGGAGACAGAATTAACCTGCCCTATTGTTGCATCGCGGTTTGGTAACTTGGACGAATCATTCTTGAGTGCAGGGTTAGCAGGGACAGGAGTAGGCGATCGCTTCCCATCCGATAGTTCAGAGACAGAAGTCTTTGGAGTTACCCCTGCATCGCCTGGTGAAGGGTTAGCAGGGACAGAAATAGGTGACAGTGAGGGCACTGATGAGGGTACTTGTGAGATCAGCGTAACCTGATCTATTACGGAATTGCTGCTTTGGAGAACAGACGCTTTATATTGCTCAGGAGCGATTACCTTCGGTAGAGCTAGCGCCGAAGGGCGCGCTACGCAAACGCTTAACACCCTTTGGGCGGGTCCCAAGGGGACCATCGCAGTACTCCTCACGGCAGATGAAATTGATGAATCGGTAGATGGAGAATATTCAGGTGTATCTGCCCAACTTTTGGCAGGATTAAGAACTAAGATGATCTGCATATCTAGCAGGGAAACCAAAAATAGTATCCATCTAGAATTCCAACGAAATTTCGACATGACACTCCTCAACCTAAAAAGTGAATGAATTTGCTCTAAATTCATAGATAAAATTGGCAGAATCACTTGATACAATGCTTCTGCTAAATAGTCAAAAGGGCTTAGTAATAACTTCGCTAGAGAGGTATCAATTTAAAAGAACAAAGCCAGCAATGAGCACTTAAATAAGCGAATTTAGGAGTCAGAATTTATCTTGTACGCTTGCTACTCATAAAAAATGATGGCATAGCCGCCTGCGCCCTGTCGGGCTTCGCGTAGCATGCCTGAAGTAAGCCCACCACAAAATGACTCCAGCTTTGTATCTGGAAAATCCTCAAAAAATCATCAAAACTTTCCCCTCCTAGTAACAAAACTAGGTAAGAGAAAATAACTCTATGGCAATAACCAAATTACCTTATTGAAAAAATACGGTTACCTGGTTGAATTAATGTTGATTATCTTACTAGATAGCAGTCTTTGAGAAAAACTGTATATAGTGAGTATTTTTAGCTACATTTGCTCTATAATTTAAAATTAGTCATCTAAGCTTGTTTCCGAAATGAATATCTGGTAATATGCATTTTTGAGATATTAACTCCGGTTACGCGGTATATTTACTGTATTTTTAGTCAAAGTTTCGTTTTGTTACCTTTTTTTGCTAAAAGTAATCAAGATAATTCATTCAAGAATATGAAGTACAACCAACTTGGCGAGAGTGACCTCAAGGTTTCTGAAATTTGTCTTGGAACTATGACTTATGGACAGCAGAATACCATTGAGGAAGCGCATCAACAGTTAGATTATGCTATTGCTCAAGGGATAAATTTTATTGATACTGCGGAAATGTATCCAGTACCGCCTCGTGGCGAAACTCAAGGAAAAACCGAAGCTTACATTGGCGAATGGTTGAAAAAACAGCAGCGGAATCAACTCATCATTGCCACAAAAATTGCAGGTCCCGGTCGTCCTTTTAAATGGCTGCGGGGAGGAAATCTCCAAATTAACCACAACAACATTAAGCAAGCGGTAGATGATAGTCTGAAGCGATTACAAACAGATTATATAGATTTGTACCAAATTCACTGGCCAGAACGCTATGTTCCCACCTTTGGACAGACAGAGTACAAACCTGATTTTGAACGTGAAACTGTGAGTATTGCCGAACAATTACAAGCATTTGCAGATGTCATCAAAGCAGGTAAAATTCGCTATCTGGGCTTGAGTAATGAGACACCTTGGGGTGTTAGTGAGTTTGTTCATATTGCCAAACAGCTAGGATTACCCAAAGTGATCTCGATTCAAAACGCTTATAACTTACTTAATCGTGTATTTGATTCAGCTTTAGCAGAAGTTTCTCGTTATACCAATGTTGGCTTACTAGCTTATAGTCCTTTAGGATTTGGTTTGTTATCTGGAAAGTACACAGACGATCAAAAACCAGAAAATACACGATTGTCTCTATTTCAAGGTTTTGGACAACGCTATCTCAAACCAAATGTAAATGACGCTGTAGCAGCTTATGTATCAATTGCCAGAAAATATAATTTGCAACCTACACAATTAGCTTTGGCTTTCGTGCGGAGTCGGTGGTTTGTGAGTAGCACAATTATTGGTGCAACATCCTTACAACAACTACAAGAAAATATTAATAGCGTGAATGTAATTCTTAACCAAGATATTTTAGCAGAGTTAGATGCAGTTCATACACGTTATCCCAATCCAGCCCCTTAACAATTCAAAATTCAAAATTCAAAATTCAAAAAGAAAGACATTTTCAGTTGGGGATTTAAACCCCAACTGAAAATGAAGCGAGATCGCGAACCAGCTATATCGTCAAAATTTAGAAAAAATACGGTAATTTTTGAGATTTTGCTGATTGAACTTAAACACACTTGCATATTCACATATTAGTACTCGAAAAGCAAGCCTTATATTCTGATTCTTAAGTTTTATAAAAACTACCCTTGATTTTCTGAATAAATTGTGCAAGTCTTAAGAAACAGTAAAATACTGTAATTTGACATAATAACCGTATATTATGGTAGTGTAGATGCTAGTACAACAAAAACTTACGTTAATAAGTTGTTCTTATTGCCATAATTGCTCTTAACAATTAGTTTTTTGATTGTGTTATTGTCCAAGTTTTTCTCTGGTACGTAAGAAGCGAATATTGAGGCGAGGAATTCAATGACCCAGAGTTCATCTACTATTAATATTGATGTTGATCCCAATTTACAGACAGATGTTCTAGTTATTGGCGGCGGTCCGGCTGGTACTTGGGCTGCTTGGAGTGCTGCATCTGCTGGTGCGAGAGTTGTTTTGGTAGATAAGGGTTACTGCGGTACCAGTGGATGTGCAGCAGCATCGGGTAACGGTGTGTGGTATATAGCACCAGAACCCGAAAGTAGAGAAGCTGCGATGGCGAGTCGAGAAGCTTTGGGGGGATTTCTCTCCAACCGTGACTGGATGCAGCAAGTCTTGAATCAAACTTACACAAACGTCAACCTATTAGCAAAGTGGGGTTATCCCTTTCCTGTTGATCAACAGCAAAAACCCTATCGACGCAGTCTACAGGGACCCGAATATATGCGCCTGATGCGCAAGCAAATTAAACGGGCGGGGGTAACAATATTAGATCATAGTCCCGCCTTGCAACTATTGGTAGATGCAGAAGGTGCTGTTGCTGGGGCAACGGGGGTTAACCGTCAGACTGGCAAGCAATGGGTTGTGCGTGCAGGTGGAGTAATCATTGCGACTGGTGGCTGTGCTTTTTTGAGCAAGGCACTCGGTTGCAATGTGTTGACCGGGGATGGATATTTAATGGCAGCTGAAGCGGGTGTTGAGATGTCGGGGATGGAGTTTTCCAATGCCTACGGCATCTCTCCCGCCTTTTCCTCTGTCACCAAAACCCTGTTTTACAATTGGGCAACTTTTACTTACGAAGATGGCACACCAATACCTGGTGCAGGTTCCCAACGAGGACGTTCAGTCATTGCTCAAACCCTCTTGACACAACCAGTTTACGCCATCTTGGATCAGGCGACTCAAGAAATGCAGGCAAATATGCGGAAGGCACAGCCTAATTTCTTCTTACCTCTTGATCGCGCAGGTATCGATCCCTTTACCCAACGCTTCCCTGTTACCTTGCGCTTAGAAGGAACAGTGCGCGGTACGGGTGGCATTCGGATTGTCGATTTTACCTGCGCCACATCAGTTCAAGGACTTTATGCGGCTGGCGATGCTGCCACACGAGAATTAATTTGTGGTGGGTTTACTGGTGGCGGTAGTCACAATGCAGCTTGGGCGATATCTTCTGGATACTGGGCTGGAAAATCTGCGGCTGAATATGCCCATAAGTTTGCTGAGTGGGGAACACAGCGTTCTGTTCAAGCAGTCGGTGAAGCAGGATTCACAAATACTAGTCAACACCAAATCAAAACTGAAGAAGTTATCCAAGCAACCCAGGCTGAAGTCTTCCCCTACGATCGCAATTATTTCCGGAACGAAAAAGGCTTGACAGAATCATTGCACAGATTAAATCACCTCTGGAAAGAGATTCGCACTAGTCAAGTAGACACTCACAACATTGTCCGGGTGAGGGAAGCTGCTGCAATGGTAGCCACAGCCCGATGGATGTACAGCAGCGCCCTACAACGTAAAGAGACTCGCGGTATGCACAAACACTTAGATTATCCAGAGATGGATACGAACCAACAACACTATTTAACCAGTGGTGGTTTGGATCAAGTCTGGGTGAAAGCAACACCTCTACACCAGACAAAAGTCAAAGTGGGTGTGGCTGCATAATCTCAGGATTTTAAACTCACGCAAACAAGAAAGTCAACAAAGAGGCTTTTGCAAATCGCGTTTTCCCAAGATGTTATCCCCAATCCAAAATCGACATGATTGAGTTAGTGAGTGAGTCGCGGTGCATTGAATGTAATCTTTGTGTTAACGTTTGCCCGACAAACGTCTTTGACAAAGTGCCAGATGCACCACCTACTATTGCCAGACAAAGTGATTGTCAAACCTGTTTCATGTGCGAACTGTATTGTCCTGTCGATGCTTTGTATGTAGCACCGCAAGTTGAACCCCTGGAGTCAGTGGACGAAAAATCGCTTAAAGAAACTGGACTTTTGGGCAGCTACCGGAATAACATCGGTTGGGGACGCGATCGCACTAACACAGCAAAACAAGATTCAACTCATTTAGTACTTAAGCAGTTGAAATAGCTTTCTCGCTTCTATTTTATCTTCCTTAGTGAACTCTCAAGCTTCTGAGCGGAAACTTCCGCTCAGATTTTTCTCTTAATAATTTTTCTTGCATCAGTCATGATGACTAAGCATTCATCTTTTCTGAAATTTTCTACCCTAGCTGCAAGCTGCCTCCTATTATTCAGCAGTGCTTGCAGTTCCAGTCAAACGGTTTCACAAGCTGTACCCAAACCCAAAACCTCAGACACAGCTAAGACTTCTACCTTGCGTTTGGGTTTTATTAGTGTAAATCAGATCAAAGTACCCACAGGACCCACAGGCTGGGCAATCCATCAAGGTCAACTCTTACCCCAATTGCAAAAATTAGGGATTGCAGAAGTCAAAACAGTAAGTTTTCCCAATGGTCCCAACTTGAATGAAGCCTTGGTGGCGGGGGAAGTTGATGTTGGTATTTATGGGGATACACCTGCACTTGTCGCCAAAGCAAAAGGTATTCCTACGCGCTTAATTGGTCAAGAACAAGTCGGGATGAATGCTTGGTTAATAGGAAAGAAAAACGGACCGCGTTCTTTGACCGAATTGAAGGGGCAAAAGGTAGCCACCTCAAAAGGGTCATATTTACATCGCTACTTGATTGGATTATTGCAAAAGTCCGGTCTTAGCGATCGCGTGACTGTGGTTCATCTACTACCTAGCGAAGCACAAGCAGCACTTGAACGGGGTGATGTGGCAGCGATCGCAGCAGCAACTGGTACAGGACCACTGTTAAAATCAAAAGGCTATCCAGTCATTGATGAAGCAACCAAACACCCAGATTTACCAGGAACCAGCGTAACTGTTGCGACAGAAGCTTTCTTAGCTAAACATCCAGATTTTCCGCAAAAGTGGAATCAGATTAAACAAGCATCTGTCAAAAATATCAAAGCGAATCCAGAGGCTTACTACAAGTTTCATACCGAGGTTTCAGGATATCCAATTGATGTGATCAAGGCTTCTTTCCCTGTAGAACAATTTCCGGAAGAACCCTTCCCGACTCGAGGATTGCAATTGTTGGAAGGTACAAAGAAATTTTTAGTCTCGCAGAAATTAGCTAACTCTGATTTTAAGTTGAATGATTGGATTGTGCCACAACAGTAAAAATGAACTTTAATTAGAGAAAGGGCACAAGGGATTTTTATACTTTCTTGTGTGATAATATTACTTTTTTTCAGTTATGAAAATTATTTTACCTGTAGAACTTGCTGATGATATTGAGCCATTGTTACCCTCAGAAATTACATCTGTACGTGTAGATCCTGATGGTAATTTTGATGGTGATCCTAGTGGAGCAGAAGTTTATCTCAACGGATTCAAGTTGAGAAGTACTACCCTGCATAAAGTTTTAGCAGCAGCACCTACAATTCGTTGGCAGCATACACCTAGTTCCGGTGTGAATCATATTCTCACACCCACATTTTTGTCACACGATATCATTCTTACTAATGGTTCAGGAGTTCATGCTATTCCAATCGCGGAATTTGTACTGAACTTCATGCTTTATCATGCCAAGAATGTTCAGAAATTGCAAGATTTACAAACTAATCACTACTGGCACAAGTGGTTAGAGTTACAGGAATTGTATAGTAAAACTTTACTTATTATTGGAACCGGAAATATTGGTCAAGAAATTGCTCTGCGCGCTAAAGCTTTCGGAATGCAAATTTGGGGTAGTCGCCGAAATCCTGAACCATTAGCGAATTTCGATAAAATAGTCGGTGCGAATGAATGGAAAGCACTTCTTCCGGAAGCAGATTATATAGTCATTGCCACACCTTTAACACCGGAAACCAAAGGCTTGATTAATGCGGAAACATTACGGTTAATGCGTCCCACTGCCTATCTAATTAATATTGCTCGTGGTGCAATTGTGGCTCAAGATGCTTTACTGACTGCTTTACGTGAAGGTTGGATTGCTGGTGCTGGATTAGACACTTTTGAATCAGAACCACTACCACCAGAAAGTCCCTTTTGGTCTTTGCCTAATGCATTCATCACACCTCATTGTTCAGCACTGACACCACAACTTCGTAGCCGCATTGTGAAGTTATTCCTCGACAATTTGACAAGTTATCGGAACAAAGAAAAACTACGTAACGTTGTGGACAAAAATGTTGGTTACTAATGCAATTCGGCTGAATTAGACTGCTAATATAGTTTTGCGTCGGGCTATTAACAATTATCATGAAACTAATTATACCGATAGAAGCTGCTGATGAGCTTAAGCCGCATCTACCTACCGATACAACATTTGTCCGGGCAGATATTGATGGCAATCTGGACGGTGATGCTAAAGAAGCTGAAATATATTTCAGTTGGCTTTATTATCTCAAACCGACAACTTTGCATAAAGTCTTAGAATCTGCACCTCAATTGCGTTGGCATCATGCACCGAATGCAGGTGTCAATAATATCCTGACACCAAAATATTTAGAACGTGACATCATCCTGACTAACGGTGCAGGAGTTCATGCGATTCCCATTGCCGAATTTGTCATTGCTTATATGTTGTCTTATGCCAAGCAATTGCTAAAATTACACAAGCTACAAACTCAACAACAATGGCAAAGAGACTTTCAAATTGAAGAACTGCAAGATAAGACATTATTAATTATTGGTACAGGGGGAATTGGGCAAGAAATTGCTGCCCGTGCCAAAGCTTTTGGGATGCGGATTTTTGGAAGCCGTCGTCACCCGCAACCATTACCAAACTTTGACAAAGTGGTGGGTGCAAATGAATGGAAAGCACTCCTAAACGAAGCAGAATACGTAGTTATTGCTACACCTTTGACAAAGGAAACCGAGGGCATGATTAATGCAGAAGTACTGCGCTCAATGCGTCCCGATGCTTATTTGATAAATATTGCTCGTGGCAAAATTGTGGATGAACCTGCACTGTTAAAAGCCTTGCAGGAAAGTTGGATTGCAGGTGCAGCTTTAGATACGGTGTTTACCGAACCACTGCCGCCAGAAAGTCCATTTTGGACGTTACCTAATGTTTTTATTACACCCCACTGTTCTGCTCATTCACCCAAAGTAAAAGAGCGATTGCCTACGGCAGAGCTACGCTTAACGCTTGCACTTTTCCTCGATAATTTAACACGCTATCGCCACGGAAAGCCCCTGCGAAATGTCGTAGATAAAAATGCTGGTTACTAATTTAGATAAATTATCATGATTCGGGAGCAACATCTTAGTTTGCAGCCAATCAAAGGCTTTTTAGTTACAACTTTTTGTATCAGTTTCATCACTTCTGGTTGCACTCAAACTCCTAACAACAAAGTCACTTCTGCTATCAAGCCTGTCATTAATCAAACTTCAAAACAAATCCAAGTGATTAGATTGGGATACCAAAAAGGAGGTATTATTCCAATTGCACGTCAACGCGGCGAATTAGAGCGTCAACTAGCAGCCCAAAATATTAAAGCAGAATGGAGTGGTCCATTTGACCGCTGTGCAACACTTCTCCAAGCTCTTAATGGTAATCGTGCTGACATTGGCGGATGTGGCGATATTCCCACAATCTCCGGAATTGCTTCCGGTCAACCCCTTTGCATTGGCTCTATACAGCGTCCTAGAGCGGATTCTTTAGGTAATGCCATCTTAGTTCGCGGTGATTCTTCCATCCGTAAACCTGCTGATTTAATAGGTAAAAAAGTTGCTGTTAATCAAGGGGGTGCAGGCGAATACTTATTATTAAAAGTTTTGGAAAAAGAAAATATACCTAAAGAGAAAGTTCAACGAGTTTACCTATCGCCAAATGACGCGGCACCAGCCCTTTATCAAGGTTCCGTGGATGCTTGGGCAGTTTGGGAACCTTATATTTCTATTGCTGAACTAGAACACGGTGCTAGGAGAATCAGCACTACACACCCTGCTCCGACTTATGGGATTATAGTTGTCCGCAGTGATGCTGCGAAACAAAATCCTGTGGCACTCAAAGCAGCCCTCATCGCTTTGAGTCAAGAAGGTGAATGGCTAAATCAGAATACTACCGCAGCCGCAAATTTTATGCTGAAAGAACTAAAAGTTTCAGATGTTGTAGCCAAGCAAGCAACCAAGAATCGAGGTCCAGAGTCTTATGTCTTTCCTAGTTCGGAAGATACAAGCAATCTCCAGAAAACTGCTGACTGGCTATTAGAACAAAAAATTATTCCTCAAAGAGTAAATATTGCTGCTGCGGTGTGTCGTTAAAAGAAGGCAGAAGATGAACCAGTGAACAGTTAACACTCATGACGGACAGATCATTACCCAAGCTCAGAAAGCTGATAACCCTAGTGGGAACGGCCACGCCTTACGGTGAGTAAGCGCGCTCTTGGTAGGGGAGCCAGTGCGTTGCGGTGAATCCAGCGCTGCAGGAGGGTTTCCCGATCTAGGCGACTGGTGTTAGCGCAGCGAGACCGGAGGTCTTCCCCGAAGGGGGGTTCCCCCCGTTGTAGCACAAGCGCGTTCTCCCTCGTGCCGGCTCTGGCGTATGCGCTTTGCGCACGCCCAGAGGTCTAAAGCGTAGCGAGACCGTTCGGCACGGGGCCGTGCCCGAAGGGCTCAGGTCTTCCCCGGAGGGCTATCGGGGAGAACCTCCGGTTCCGCGGAGCGCTCCGCAGTCGCGCCCGAGAGCGGGAGACCCTCACAACGACCACGCTCCCTTCGACAACGCTCAGGGCAGGCAGTGCACAGCCTGTAGCGCTGTCTCACTGATAACTGTTAATCAATGCTCAATTCCCAATAAATAATTAATTCGAGAACAAAATTTATGTCAGTTGAATTTATCGGTATGATTGGGACGCGAGAAGCGTCTGAATTAAATGGAGCTTCTGTATCCCTCACGGGAGGAACTGTAGATCCTGCTTATGTCCGCAAGTTTGCAAAAATCCATGAGGATGGTGGATTTGACCGGGTGCTAGTAGGTTACAGTTCTACAGGACCTGATGGTTTTAATGTGGTGAGTTACGCTGCTGCTGTCACAGAACGGCTGAAGTTTTTGCTAGCACACAGACCGGGTTTTGTGGCTCCGACTTTAGCAGCACGAAAACTCGCTACTCTAGACCACTTTAGTGATGGTCGCTTTGCTGTGCATATTATTACTGGTGGGAGTGATGCAGAACAACAGCGTGATGGTGATTGGTTTGACCATGATACTCGCTATCGTCGCACAGATGAATATCTCGACATTGTACGACGAGTGTGGACGAGTGAGGAACCCTTTGACTATGAGGGTGAGTTTTACCAACTCAAACAGGCTTTTTCTGAGGTCAAACCATTACAGAAACCACATATTCCTATATATTTCGGTGGTGCTTCTGGTGCTGCTGTTGATGTGGGAGCAAAACACAGCGATGTCTATGCTTTTTGGGGAGAACCGCTGGCAGCTATTAAACAGCGCATTGCCGAAGTTAAAGCCGCAGTACCACCAGGAAAGTCTGTGCGGTTTAGTGTTTCCTTGCGTCCAATTTTAGGTGAGACGGAAGAAAAAGCTTGGGATAAAGCGCGTTATATCCTCTCACGAATCAAGCAAAAGAATGCAGATGCAGGGTTGAAATTGCCTGTCGGTGCTTCAGCACGACCCCAAGCAGTTGGTTCGCGACGATTGCTAGACTTTGCCCAAGAAAGCGAAATTCACGATAGGCGTTTGTGGACACCTATTGCCGCTGCTACAGGAGCTTATGGCAATACTACTGCTTTGGTGGGGACTCCAGAACAAGTCGCAGAATCGTTAGTTGATTACTATAACGCTGGAGTCACAACATTATTGATTCGTGGTTTTGATCCAGTGGAAGATGCAATTGCCTACGGTAGAGATGTAATTCCTTTAGTACGCAAAGAAGTCCAACGACAACAACAAACCACATTCGTAGTTTAGTACCCAAGAAAAATTATGCCGAAATTCAACAGACCCCAACCACCAATTTTTGAACGAGTCGAAGATGAACGACTCTACCGCAAGCAACGTTTAGCCGCTGCATTTCGACTGTTTGCCACTTTCGGTTTTAGTGAAGGAACAGCTGGTCACATTACCGCCCGCGACCCAGAATTTACTGACCATTTTTGGGTAAATCCTTTTGGTTTATACTTTGGTCACATCCGCGTTTCCGACCTCATTTTGGTAGACAGAGAAGGCGAAGTCGTCAAGGGAAATGCTCCCGTGAATCGTGCCGCCTTCGCTATCCATTCCCAGGTTCATGAGGCTCGCCCCGATGTCATTGCCGCTGCACATGCCCATTCCCTATATGGTAAATCTTGGTCAAGTCTTGGTCGTCTACTCGACCCCCTGACTCAAGATGCTTGTGCTTTTTATCAAGACCATACTCTGTTTAAGGACTACAATGGTGTAGTTCTCGATACCTCAGAAGGCAGAAAAATCGCTGAGGCTTTGAGTGACAAGAAAGCTGTCATCCTGCAGAATCATGGTTTTCTGACAGTAGGACATACAGTAGACGAAGCAGCTTTTTGGTACATATCGTTTGAGCGTTCCGTGCAAGCGCAACTGTTGGCAGAAGCCGCAGGTCAACCAATTTCTATCAACCACGAAACCGCCACTCTCGCACACAGTCAAGTAGGGACACATTCTGGAGGATGGTTTAGCTTTCAACCGCTTTACGAGAGGATTGTGCGCCAACAACCGGATTTGTTGGATTAGTCATTGGGCATGGTGATTGTCAGCAAAAAAGGGGTGTAGAGGAAATAAGCCCCAAAGGTGCTAAACACAAGCTTCTTAATTTATTGATGGGGTCTGGCCATTCGCGTTACCCCCTTACTCCCACTCCCCCACTCCCTCACTCCCCTGTTCCCCATGCCGCAAAACTCAATCAATTAGGAAAAGTAAATGTGTTTACCCAGTGGCTACGGCAGAATTTAGGGTTAATGTTTCCTCTAAGTTGCTTGTTGACTCTTTTGACAGCAGCTTGTTCGGAGGTTAAATCTACCAGTCCTGCAACTAATACTAAGTTGCAGTCAAATGTGGTAGGGTATAAAAAGGGATTACGAAAACAGACGTGAAATCCAACGGGTGGATATGGGTCAAGTCACGCAAGCCTTTCCTCATGTAGACTTAGAGACGGTTAAGC
>NZ_JABXYX010000263.1:0-856 GCF_017982655.1 Brasilonema sp. CT11
ATCTCGTGATAGTCCTTCAACAAAAAGAAAAGTCAAAGATGATAAGGAAAAGGTATAAATTTTATATATTTATATTACAAACATAATTAATTATACGGTCAATTTGCAATTATTATTTTATTCTTTTAAATTTCGGTAACCCGAGAGGCCAATCTGAATTATTTCTTTAATGCCAGGACAAAACTCCCGAAAAAGATGCGGAAAAAAAGCACAATAATAATGACGACGACGATGATGAGGATTTAGATTTATCTGATAGCAGCGAAGGGGAGGACGAGCCGGGAAAAAAACCCAGACGAGACAGTTGGATTTTGAAACAGAAGAAAGGTCTTGCAAGTCACATGGCAACATCTTCTGCCGGAAAACAATTATTAAAAAAATATTTGGACAAAGATACTCAGACCTTACTGACAACCGTCAAGAAGCTGATCACATCTCTCGACAGCGCCAAGAGAGCAAAACAATTCAACAAAGACATTATTAAAATTGCAGTCAAAGTTATCGTTCTATATCAAGATAAGAAAGTCGCAGAGGCAAGCTTCGAGTCGCTTAAATTCAATTTCAGGCGAATTTGCTCTGCCATCCGCAACAACTGGAGGACGAAAGCATTCGAAGAGCAAGCCACGTGCGATAGACTAATAGACCAATTTGAGCAATTCGAAAAGGGTTTGTTGAAGATCATCAAGTCGTACGTCAGCCAGAATACCATCGATCGCATCCGAAACACGGTTGGGTACGTCGCCAACACAGAGTTCTTGCAAAGAGCATCTAGACACGAGGACTTTGACAAGGTCGCGTACGTCATGGCAGTCTATTTGGAATAAATAGGCCTATACAAACGAACCGATGTTCCTCG
>NZ_JABXYX010000263.1:866-4016 GCF_017982655.1 Brasilonema sp. CT11
CTTACCTTTTTTTCTCGTGGTCATAGGTAATCGCTTTTTTTATTTTTCTTATTTATTGGCGTCTTTGTGTACATTATTGTAATATCAAAAAAAAAAAACGAGCAATTAACATCATAACTTATAGTGTAAATACAAATAAATTCATTTTAAATTAAATTTGTTGCTTTTGTTAGTTCCACAATAAACTCGTCGCGGATCTAGATCAACTTCGGATTTTTGTCCTCCTGTTCATTTGGAATTCATCCCCGAGTAGAGTATCAGAGGTGATGACTTTTTTTTTATGACTCATCTCTCCTCTATTTGGTTAAGATAGATATGGAGGAGGTAAGGGAGAAAGTTTGATGGGGGTTTCGACTGCCAATGAACGACTTTCTGGGATTACGTCCTCCACATTATATTTTTAAAAAAAATAAAGGAATGAATTATTTTGGGTTGGGTTCAAGGGAATTAATCATCGACAAACGTTATTTGAGTGTCATCTAAAAAAATTTAATTTTTTTTTTTCATCATCAAAAGTTATTTATCCTTGTGGTTGCTGTCAGTAGTGTAGGGAACTGCGTCAACTAAAAGGAAAATAAACGGAATCGCTTTTCTGGATCGAAAACGGTCCACGAGTTGTTTTGCCTCCAACTAAAATTCATAAATTTTTTGGGTTGGGACAAAATACGTAGCTGGCAGTTAATTTTCATAGTCTCGCAGTATCGTATCGAGGTTTATCTATATTGATACTCTCGTTCCCTTGTAATTTTATATATTTATGTATTTTTGTATTTGTACTACAATAAGTTCTAGTGCAATTCCAGAGTATCGGCATCCCTTCCTTCCCGATATATAAGCCTATAAATGTCAGAGGTATGGATATTATAGCTCAACGAGGCTATAGATTACGGCAACTGGAGTAGATGCGGCCATTTTTTTCAAATTGTACCGGATGAAAATTCGATAGGCGTTTTCAAATATTAGTATACGCCATAATATTGCGATGACAATAGATAGTACGCCGAGAAATAACGAAAGAATAATTTTCTAATGCCTTTGTAGATACAATTTCAAATTGAAGACGATCCAGAAGGCCCATCTTTGCTTGAAACAAAAACAGCTCTTCCTGTTAAAGAAGGATATTTAACTAAACGAGGAGAGACGGTCAAGTCTTGGAAAAGGCGATGGTTTCAACTCCGAGGAGGACAATTATACTATTATAAAGAGCGAGGAGTAAGTTCCGCTACAAATAATTACAATTTAAGTCTAACCTCGAAATTTCCTTGTAGGATGTGTTACTAGGCACCATCTCATTGAATGACAGCGACGTCGGACACATGGACTATGTAAATAAACAGAACTGCTTTGCAATCAAAACTACGAAGAGGTAACGTAAAAAAATGACTGAATATGGCACGATTACCTACTAATGGAACGTTAGAATTTTTTATTGCATTGCTGACACCACCACTGAGGCTACTGAGTGGCTGGATTGTATTGTCAAACACGGAGTTAACGCTCGTCTAGTTCCCGAAGGAATTCGAGTCACACAATCAACTCGTGCGGTTAAGATGGGGGTACGTAGAGCTACATCTGTTTTAAGCAAAATTATGGCTTACCTCTTGTCGAGCAGAAAAGAGGTATCGAAGTCACGACGTCTCCGATTGGTAGAATTAAAACCACGCTGAGGAGTGCCGTGTTGAAAGATCCCGTCGCTTCTTCTTCCACCACACCCCACACGTTCCATAGGAAGTTTGTCAATGGTCTCGTGAAGTGCTCGCAGTGCAAAGGTCAACTGAAAAAGCAGTGCTATCTGTGTCAAGGTACGTACCTAAAGTGTGAGTCTATCAGCGAGTGGTGACTGACGCTACGAGTAGTGTGTCGCTGTTGCATTCATCCGCGGTGCTTCAAAGACACGCCGAGCAATTGTTATTCACGCGATGATTTCAATCTCGAAGAACGCGTAAGTAGTGCAATGACTTCGCTGCTAGTAATGGACACTGACGCGTCCTAGCCAATCTCGCGAATAGAGTTCCCGATGAGTGAATTACCGCGATTGGTAAGTAGACCCGTGTACTATTCTATATTGTGCTAACATGTTGTAGCACGATCCGAGAGCAGACAGAGCGAAGAATCCAGGTCGAAGATTGCCTGAACGCATCAGCCAAAGAGTTAGAGAAAGCGGCGTATTTAGACACGAAGACTACCCTGTGCAAACACCGCCTGAAATGGCCGAGGACTATCAATTGAGTAGTGTTGACCCGGAGATGAATCGTATGACCGAGCCTCCGAAGATATTCGGAGCCGTGAAGGTCGGCGTAGTACTCAACGCTGGCGATTTGAATAGAAGATTGGCAGCCACTGGCAACACCATTAATCATCGAGGAAGCATCACCGCAACTGATCAGAACAGTAGGTCGACGAGCGTCCTGTTTACCAGTGTTTAATTTGCGTTTGTAGGCACTTCTCCTCGACGAGATGTTGATTTTTCGCCTCCAGTAGTTCCTCGTGGACCTCCCACAGGTAAATCGGAAGAACTAAACAAGTTAAATACTAACCATTACGCAGCTCCTTCGAGATCGAAAAAGCCAGCGCCACCAGGTTTACGATCGACAAGGTCGGTTCCGGAGGGCAACATCGGCGCTATCGATAGTTCAAGATCGGGAGAGTTCCAAGACGTCACCAAGGCACCACTGTTTTCATCTGCTGACGTGAGCGATCGAGTTCAGCCTGTGCAAGCGTCACCTCGCGGCAAAGCAACTCAATTAGATTTCTTGGACCAATTCGATTTCATTAACACACCGCTATCCATCGAAGAAGAACAAAATCCAGAAGCAGTTGTGCCGACGTCGTTAAGAAGAGACAGCGAGACCACTAGTCCGCGAGTACCGCGCTCAGCGCCTCCAGCAGCGAAGCAAGGCCCCAAAGTGCCGCCGAAGAAAGGTGCAAAAAAGCCTCCCACAACGGTCAGCAGAGCAAACATTGTCGTAGAACAGCCCGAGCCCATTGAATTAGAATCTCTCGATGTCGATCCAGACGAAACACCATCTCCCCCGCGAACAACACCACCAATCGAAGTCGTGACACCTACTATAGCACCAGGAACCAAGCCAAAGGGTCGTGTCTCCAACACAAAAATCGTTATTCCCGAGTTCCCTGTTGAATACATGA
>NZ_JABXYX010000064.1 GCF_017982655.1 Brasilonema sp. CT11
TCCAATATAATTTTCTTGTTTCAACCGCCGCATACACCGGAGGTTAATCCAATTGAACGTTTCTGGGAAGAAATCAAAAAACCTTTGAGTTGGGAATGCTTTGAGACGTTGAATGAGTTGCGAGAAGCTGTCTGGAAACAGCTAGATAAATTTACTCCATCTCAAATTAAATCTATCGCTGGATGGAATTTCATTTTAGAAGCTTTATTTGTATCAGGCTTTTCGTGAAATGGTATTACTTATCAGTATTCATCCAGACACAAGCATGAACTATCGGTTGATTACTGGCTTAACAGCCGATCGCCTGTTACAGGCTTGATCTTCTTTTTTTTTGTAGTTAAAGATACTTCTTACTGACATCTGAGTTCCGCCCTCTATATAATTACGATATTATCGGACATGATATAACAGACGCGAAACACGACAACATCGTGGCGATACGCGCCCCTTGCGTCTGCCCTTTGGGCAATCGCAACAGTACCCATACCTGAAGTCAAGGCCTGGGCTTTGGAATCATGATTATTTGGTACTTGGTCGAGTCCATTAGTAATAAAGTCACACCAAATATGGAAAATAGTAATGGTACCCAAGGTTACGTGTCGGGTTAAAATTCACATTGATTTGTTAGAAATAGTTGTGTGTATCTACCAGCTTTCGGTGTTAGCAAGGAATGAAAGTATCCCTGCTAGCAACGAAAGCTTTTTGTTCTTGCAGTGTCAATCACGGTTAAGTCTTTAAGTAGATCCTTGTTAATTCGCGATACGCCCTTGGCCTGTGCGCTCCGCGCAATCCCTTGAAAATTTCCTTCTTACGATTCATATATTGCCTATTTTGTCAATGCATAAGTTCTAAAAGTTTGAACGCTCAAAAAATCAAATACTATTTATATAGTGTTGAGAGCTTGTGATAGTTCATCTATCATTTGGTAGAGTTAAAATCCTACTTGAAAGGAAACTACTGTAAAAGCAAGCGTCAAACCAAATATAGGTGTAACTATAATTCTCAGCATGAAATCCCAAGTGTTCCTAGCCTCTTTCTTTTCCAATGTCAAAGGACGCCATTGGTGGCTTGGTATCCTCATATGGATAGCTATGGTTGCCCCATCTCAAGCATCGTCTGTCATCCTGCGTGTGGCAATTCAAAGGGACGTCAATCAGGTGAAAGTTGGTAGTTCTACCACTGCGGTGATCAAGGATAGTAGTGGTCGTACTCTAGGAGAGTTACCAGCAATGAGTCCTTACTCTGTTCAAGCGGTTCCTGGTGGAATTGCTTTGGATAAGTGGCGCTCTAATCTGTTTTGGGTTGAGCCAACGGGTAAGGGATTTGTTTATATTGGCGATCGCTGGTATCGCGGCAGAACTCTTGTTGTTCCTTCACAAAAAGGTTTATCTGTTGTTAACTGGGTTGCTTTGGACGAATATCTCTACAGCGTTATCGGTGGCGAAATGGACCCCCGGTGGCCCAGTGAAGCTTTGAAAGCTCAGGCGATCGCCGCTCGTACATATGCTCTTTACGAGCGTCAGAGACAGCGCAATAATCCCCTTTATGATTTGGGTGCTTCACCAGATCGTTGGCAAATTTACCAAGGTGTTAGCAGTGAATCTCCTACTACTTACGCTGCAGTTGATGCTACAGCTGGCGAAGTACTGACTTACAAAAATAGAGTTATTCTCTCTGTCTTCCACGCATGTTCTGGCGGACACACTGAAAACTCGGAAGATGTTTGGGGAAGCACTCAACCATACCTGCGTGCTGTTCCAGACTTTGACCAAAATATCAAGGAATGTAACTGGAGCAGAACTTTTTCCCCGGCAGAAATTAGCACTCAAGTTCCAGAAGTTGGAAATGTCAAGCAAATCATTCCTGCAAGTACATCGCCTTTCGGAAGCGTGAAAGCTTTGAAAATAGTTGGTGACAAGGGTGAGAAAGTGCTAACAGGTGAGGATGTGCGTACAGTTCTTAAGCTAAAAAGCACCCGCTTTACCGTCAGCAATGCGAATGGAAGCTTTACATTCACAGGGCTTGGTTATGGTCATGCTTTAGGCATGAGTCAATGGGGAGCTTATAATCTAGCATCGCGTGGATACAACCACCTGCAAATTTTGAATTATTATTACAAAGGTGTTGCTTTAGCACCTATTCGGGTGAAGTAGATGAGGAGGAGGATGAAGGGGTATTTTCTCCCCTACTCCCCTTCGGGGAAGACCTCCGGTCTCGCTGCGCTAACGCAGTCGCCTGCGGAGGGAAACCCTCCCGCAGCGCTGTCTCACCTGCTCCCGACTCCCGACTCCCTACTCCTCACTTTCTTGCTGCAAGCGCTTTTGCCACTCAGCGTCAGTTTTTTGAGAACGTTCAACCTCCTGTTCTAATAAGTCAGTTTCAGTAGAGTAGACCAAATCTTCATCACCAAGGACTTTTTCTGCTGCAAACTGTTGAGCATAAGCTATTTTCTGCTGCAACGCAGAGTCTGGATCTGCTACTTGTCTGGCGCGGGACAGGCGATCGCCGTTACGTTCAGCAATTTTACTATTTCGCCACTGAATCCAAAAATACCGTATTAACGGAACAACTAAAAAACCTATTCCGTAAGCCAATAATAGCCAATAAATTCCGTGTGCAAAAGCAACGAGTCCACCTATTTGGGCAGCTACTGCACCATCTCTCAACAAACTTCCTAGCACTAATGCGCCAACAAAATTTGCAACACCCAATCCTGCACTCAGCAGAATTTGTCCTGAACTTGCCGCACTAAAACGCCAAGGAAATTCTTCCAAATAAGCTGACATAGACGGACGACGACGGTTTTTTTTGGCTGCACTCACCTGCAACTCTGGAAAGTCATAAACAATCTCTCCTTCGGGACTAACTTTGGGTTCTCCATTGAAGCGAGTCAGAACAGGTAGCATATAGTCTTCGTACTCTTTTGCAGAACCCTCCCCTATATCATCAAGATACGGTGCAATTTGTTCTGCAGCGATCGCACCTCGGTTATGACGAATCACCGCAGCAATTTCTTTCCACCGGCGTTCTTCTAATTTGGTATTGGGGTTACCATCGCCAAACAAAAACGAAAATACGGCTTCAAAGAAATTGAGATTGCTTTTCTCGCGGCGTCTTTTCCTCTGACGGGCGTCGTAATCTGGACTGAGATACCAAAAGAAATCTGGAAAATAGAAGAAGCCACCACTAAAATCGCCTCCTCTATTGTCGCTATCACGGTCTGAGTTAAGCGCCAACATAATTAAAATGATGCTAATAGTTATTAAAACGATGGAAACAATTAAGAAAATTCCAAAGGATATCCGAATTAGGTAAAATAGAATACCCCAAACTTTGTTCCACCATTCCTGCAATTGTAATTGCAAATACTTATTCCGTAATATTGACCGGAAGTCTTTTGGAAATAAATAAATAATGTCACCCGTATCACTCACTTGCATATGTCCGCCAGCATCAGACGCAAGAGCTAATAACCCTTGACTTGCCTGAGCGACATTTAGTCCAGCCTGAGTTGCCACATCTCCAACAGTGACGCGGTAACCCAATTGTTCCACAGCTTGCATGATGGTGGGATTTGGAGCCATTGCTCTTCCCTCATAGCGAAAAAACTCTTCTTCCAGTATAAAGTTTGATTTTTAAGAACTTGGAAAGATTGTACCAGGGGGGATAAAGAAAAACCTTTATATCGCTCTCTTAATTTTTCTTAAGTGAGGAAAATTATTCCGATCCTGTTCAATAAACAACTATTGTTGCACACTGGATCATTTAATGGTCTTAAAGCTTGATTTCGCGTTAAGATTATTACCCTGGCTTGGTTTACTTGCAAATTTTCTGCCTAATTATGGTTCAGTACACTCTTGCTCAAAGTCCAGAAATTATCCTCACCGTTGCTGGTAAAGATTCAGCCAAAGCTCGCGACAAAGCGATGGATCAGTTAATGAAACTGATGGATGAAGGGAAATTACCTACGGAACTGGAAGATGGATTTGGTCCCAAACAACTGATTGAAGTCAAAGAAACACCAACAGATACTGCTGGGGATGAAGACGCTATTACACAGGCTGTCCAAGTTTTGAGCAACTTAGCCACGCTCAAGTTGAAAGTGCAGGAGTCACGCACTGAAGCTATGGAAGTTCGTAAGGCGGTTGACGTTTTATTTTCGGATAATGCTGTGACTGAGGAGGAAATTACTCGCCTAAAAGAAGGTTTTAAAATTCTCAAAAATTATGCTCAAGCTAATCTGCGTTATCAAGAAGCAAGAGCAAAAGCAGAACAAGCCCGACAAGTTCTAGATGAGGCTTTGAAATCTCCTGAGAAATAGTTGAGTCTTGACTGAAGTTGATTCAAAATATAGCCGTTATTCCTAAGAATCACGGCTCACTTCGGCTGCGTATGAGACGTCACTTTGTGACAAAATTTGACTTGCTACTGAACTCAGGGCTGACTGTTTTTTGTCTGCGTTTGAGCATTGCTGCTGCACTCAAAGCAGCAAGCGGTAATACAGCTAATGCTGTGGAGGATTCAGGAACGGACTTAGCCCTAATTCCCGCCAGCACTGCTTCTGCTACGATCTTATGAGCATTTGTAGTGGGATGAACCTCATCAAAAAACAAATAATCATTAGGATTATTACAGTTTTTCAATACTTGGTTGCTTCTAATGTCATACACTACACAAGAAGTGTTGACATCTTTGAATCCAAATTCTCCTGGATTGGCGATTATCCTATTAAACCCAGAATAAATATCAACAGGAATGATGTTAACACTAGGGTTGTTGTTACTTAATTGAAGTAACGCTGACGCCAACGCTGCATTGTGAGCATTCGTTAAAGTCGTTAAATTGCTGGAATTTCCTGTTCTCAGTGCAATTGGAGTCTTGCCTAAATCTGGCAAGTTAAAGACCAAAATATTTTTGGCACCAGCTTGGGTTAGTTCTCCAATCGCATTTGATAAATTACTAACTGTTTGATTAACATTAGGATTCTGACCAAACAAGTAATCATTTCCACCTCCCCATACAGCATAGAGTGCATTTGGATCTGCCTTTTTGTTGTTTGCTAAAAAGGTGTCAACTTGCTTGAGGACTCCTGGTACGCCTGGAACGAAAGCATTGTCTTGACCAGAGAGAGAACCTCCAAAGGCAAAATTAATACCTTGAGTTGGTATTTGAGTACTTAGATTAGCAAATAATGTAGGAGTTAATCCGATATCTTGTCCAAGATAGTCCACCCAAATCTTATTATTGGAAAACCGTCCTTGAAAGTAGGGTGGATCTGGGGGAATCGGACCTGTAGGTGAGTTTTGCCCAGAAACAGTGAAGACATTACCAGTATCTGACAGGCTGTCACCAAATACGTTAAATTGACTAAAACCTGCAGCCGAAGCTTTTAGCGGTAAACTCAAAGATAAAAAGACAAATCCAGCAGTTACGAGTTCTTTTTTCATGCCGACTCTACCCCTTGTATTCCTCATAAACTATTAAGCTTTATGATATTAATATAGCTTTTGTTGAACTCTAACTTTGTGTGTATTTATTAAAAAAAATTCTTTAACTAGATTTTATTTAAATGTTTTGGTGCTCAATGCACGAAGCCTTAATTCTAAAGCTATGATAGACAATTACTATTATCTAACTTCACCAGTTCTTTATAGTTACCAGGAATTAAGTCAAGAAACTTTAACTCATCCCACAGCTTCAAGCGGTGGAATTTCCAGTCATTAGTTTTTAGTACATTTTTACGGTATGAGCGTTTTTAACAGTACTAAAAACTAATGACTGTTACTTGTAAGTGCTTAAGTAGATTATCCTAGCTTTTGTTCTTGTCTAGTGTTAACGATATTCCAAATTTCATCCCAGCGATCGCCAATCAAATTTCTCAGTTTTTCGACATAAGTATCACTGAGAGAACCCGTCATCTTATTCTTTAGTCTTCTGGAATGAAATACATACCTACGAGGAATGCCTAAGTTGATGAAAATCATACCTAACTTAAAATCCAATCATATAATTATCGAAATATTTTATCAATAATTTTGAGAGTCTGAAATTTAAGAAAAGCGCATCGAGTATAAATTTTAAGTATTTATACTTAAAATTTTAGCAAATTGACCGCTTCAACCTTTATATATATAGTGTTTCAGAAATTAATCTGTAAACTCACCAGCAGTTTGTTCTAAATATTTTTTACCAAAATCATAAAAATCTAACAGATTTACTGGAAAAGAGTGCTAACATACTTGCAATATAGACTCAATAAGCTAGCATACGAACAATTAATACCAAATCATTAAGTCGCACCAAAGCGTAAGGTCGGTTAGTTTGTCTTGCTTAATATTTTCACTATTCTCATTGGTGTAAAAAATATCTTTTACGTAAGAGTTTTTCACTCTGATCCCTATCGTTGGAAGTCATTAGCTGCGGGTTATGAAAAGGGTATAGGGATGTAAAAAAGTAGGAGATTTATTGGCTTTACACTCTTACACCCATTCCCCGAAGCGGGCTTGGTCATTGTTTGCAATATTTTTGAGGATGAATAATGCTAGCTATATTTTTTATCTGCCTCTGGGTTTCAATGTTGATCGGATTTGCTTGTAGTGTTGTCCTAGCTTTCAAACAAGGCGCTGCTCAAGTAAAAAGAATGCATCAAATTCCTTGCCACCGCTGTGATTTCTTTACGAATGATCACCGCCTTAAGTGTACGGTAAACCCTATGATTGCTTGGTCGGAAGAAGCGATAACTTGTCGAGATTTTGAACCAAAAACCGCTAACTCTAATGCTGCTCGCAAATGCCAACGAAAGAAATGTGATGGCATTTCACTCAATTAGTGGCTCTTGCCAGGTTTTGGTGATGATTTTAGCAAGGTCTTTAAGGTAAAGGGCAGAAGAAGGATGGTGACGCATTGTCTAATCGCAAAGCTTAAGAGCGTTTTGCACCCAAAAAATCTAGATTAAGTAACAAAATCCAAATTAATGTAACGAAATTTTGAGTTTAGATTGTGCAAATCCTCTCAACCTGCATAATAAAATTTATCGCGATAAAATCTCATTAGATAATTTTATTTTCTTGATGTCTGATATCTAAATACTTGATGTCTGATATCTAAATATCTGGGAGAAAGCGAGTGACACCAGTGAGAACACACGATCCTTTAAGAGACGGAACCAGTTAGAAAAAGCAACGGTTGGTCATTCCAATCGGCTGTTTTTGATGCTCATCAAAAAGGAATACTGCATGACCGTTTCAATTTTTTGGAAGCCTGTGTTTCGTACTCTGGGCTGGTCTTCTGATGAAAAAGCCGAGGGGGAATCGGGCGCACCGCTATTAGCTGGTAACGCTCGGTTTATTAATCTTTCTGGGCGATTATTGGGGGCACATGTCGCCCATGCTGGGCTAATTGTGTTGTGGGCAGGTGCGATGACTCTGTTTGAGATTTCGCGCTTTGACCCGGCTATTCCCATGTACGAGCAGGGTTTGATTCTACTACCACATCTTGCAACGCTGGGTTTTGGGGTGGGTGAGGGCGGTCAAATCGTGGATATTTATCCCTACTACGTTATTGGAATGCTGCACCTTATCAGTTCAGCCGTTTTAGGTGCAGGGGGAATTTATCATGCCGTATTAGGACCGCAAGTACTGGATGAGAAAGGGTTTGGCTATAACTGGCAAAACGGCAATAAGATGACCAGTATATTAGGAATTCATCTCATCATGCTGGGTCTTGGAGCATTGCTGCTGGTCTTGAAAGCCACGCGTTTTGGAGGAATATATGACCCCATAACAGAGCAGGTACGCCTGATTCAGCCTAATTTAGACCCAACTCGAATCTTTGGCTATTTATTTGGGTTCAGTCCAAATGGCTGGACGATAACTGGCATGGCTAGCGTGGATAATTTAGAAGATGTGATTGGGGGACATGTATGGGTTACCGTTCTTTGCATAGCTGGCGGAATCTTTCACATTGTCTCACAGCCTCTTGATTGGGCGAAACGAGCTTTGGTGTGGTCGGGTGAAGCTTATCTTTCCTATAGTTTAGGAGCTTTAGCGATCGCCGGTTTTAGTGTTGCTTGTTTTGTCTCAGTAAACGAGATTGCCTACCCGAGCGTATTTTATGGACCTATCAATGGCGGAACTGTGTCAGTACGTGCAGCTTTGTCGAGCGTTCATGCTGCCTTCGGATTTCTCGCATTAGTCGGTCATATCTGGCACGCTTATCGAGCACGTAAAGCAGCCCGTGGTATTTACTTCAATACTTTCTTTGACTTCATCGCCAAGGATGTAAGACCTGCTGTTATGGCAAGTGTTGTCAATCCGACTGCTTGAGTTGGGAGTCTATAAATTTCAATTCACTTCATGACCTCATTCAAACAGTGAACGGTTAACAGTTAACAGGGGAAGCGATTTCTTGACCCGCCTGATAACTGGTAACTGATAACTGATAACTGATATTGTGGTCGGTCTCATATGCGTATGGCAAATCCTTTGGTGCTATGCGGGAAGTAGCGAGTGAATTTCATGTCCGGACTTATAAAACACGAAGAACCTCACCCGCCTACCACACTCTTTCCTTATCAAGGAGAGAGTTAGGGTGAAGTAACGCAGAAATTATAAGTCATTCGGCTGACTTGATATATAGCAGGGAACTCTTAACTCTTAACAGGCGTGTGAAAATCTCGTGGTGTCAGTGTTTTTTCATGAGTTCATGTCCTACTGGCAACTGCTATAAGTCCTAACTTCTTTGCTCAAAACTCAGCACGACAAAATTAAATTTTTCAAGGAGCAATTCGACGAATGACTGCAACAACTGCAACAACTGTAACCACAAATGGAAGAACCGAGGAGATTCCCTGGAGAGCGGGGAATGCCCGTTTAGTTAACCTTTCGGGACAATTACTCGGTGCTCATGTTGCCCATGCGGGGTTGATTGTACTCTGGGCAGGAGCGATGACGCTATTTGAAGTTGCTAATTTCGACGTAACACGCCCAATGTATGAGCAGGGTTTGATTCTACTGCCAAACTTGGCTCGCTTAGGGCTAGGTGTTGGTGAAGGTGGTCAAATTGTAGATACCTACCCGTACTTTGTAGTTGGTGTGATTCATTTGATCAGCTCTGCGTTTTTGGGAGCGGGTGGACTTTTCCATACCTTCGTTGGCCCCAAACAGCTAGAAACAAAATTTCCAAGTTTTGGCTATAGATGGGATGATGCCAACAAAATGACAAGTATTCTTGGCATTCATTTGATGCTGTTGGGGATAGGTGCATTCTTGTTAGTGGCGAAAGCAATGGCTTTTGGGGGAATTTACGACCCACTCATTAAAAGCGTTCGCTTGATTACAAACCCGACTCTAGATCCAGGAGTTATTTTTGGCTATTTATTCGGTACGCATGGCAAGCTTTGGTTAGCGAGTGTCAATAACCTGGAGGATGTGATCGGTGGTCATATTTGGGTAGGTGCCATGTGTGTGCTGGGTGGATTGTGGCATATTCGCACTCAACCATTCCCATGGGCAAAGAACTTATTTGTCTGGTCCGGTGAAGCCTATTTATCCTACAGCATTGGAGCCGTAAGCTTGATGGCATTTGTGGCAACGCTGTTTGTATCAGTGAATACAATAGTATTCCCAACAGAGTTTTATGGACCGACTTTAACATTGATATTTGATCGCTTCCCCCTCTTTGCTAGTACAGATGGAGCATTAACTAGTCGAGTCTGGCTAGCGAATGCTCATTTTTGGTTGGGCTTCTTCTTTTTGCAAGGACATCTGTTCCATGCACTGCGGGCTGCAGGTTACAGCTTCACAGAAGGTAAAGTCATCACATCCACACGCGGACAGGTGAAATAATATGACATCAACAAATGTAAGTCCTTTGAAACCCCTTGGGTTTTCTGACGATCCAACAGTTGCGATCAACTACGTCGCCCAGTCTCAAGACCCCTATTCTTGGTGGGCTGGAAACCTCCGCTTTGTCAATCTTTCAGGTAAACTCCTGGGTGCCCACGTTGCACACGCTGGATTGATTGTGCTGTGGGCAGGTGGAATGACCTTGTTTGAACTGTCCCGTTTCGATCCAAGTATACCTATGTACCAACAGGGGTTAATTTTGTTACCCCATCTCGCAACATTAGGTTTGGGTGTTGGTGCGGGCGGTCAAATTGTCGATACTTATCCCTATTTTGTAGTTGGGATTTTGCATTTGATTAGTTCTGCTGTGTTAGGAGCAGGTGGTATTTACCATGCGGTGCTAGGTCCAGATAAGTTAGATGAGAAGGGTTTTGGTTACCGTTGGGAAGATGGTAACAAAATGACGACGATTCTCGGTATCCATTTAGTATTGCTCGGTCTGGGAGCGCTGTTATTAGTTGCCAAAGCTGTGTTGTTTGGTGGATTGTACGATGCAGTCGCTCAGCAAGTCCGGCTCATTTCTCATCCAACCTTGAATCCAGCGGTGATTTTTGGCTATTTAGTTGGCTTTAGTCGTGATGGCTGGACACTCAAGGGAATGGCTAGTGTTAATAACCTAGAAGATGTGGTTGGTGGTCATATCTGGATTGGAACAATCTGTATCTTGGGCGGAATCTGGCATATCAACACCGCACCAAAAGAATGGACGAAAGGGTTATTTGTTTGGTCGGGTGAAGCATATTTATCCTATAGTCAAGCGGCTCTTGCTTATATGGGATTCTTTGCTGCCTTTTTTGTTTGGGTAAATGACACCGTTTATCCAAGTGTGTTTTATGGTCCGGTTGGAACGACAACTGTAGACGGGATTATCACTCCCCGTACCTGGTTGATGTTGTTCCATATTATCTTTGCAAGCTTATTGCTAGCGGGACATTTTTGGCACGCTCTGAGAGCAAGAGCGATCGCTGCTGGGTTTGTATTCAGCGAGATGAAATTTGATGCCGATGCTTTGTTTGGGGATATTCAATTTAGCGATCGCGCCGTGTTTGAAGGGATTGTACAGCCCTACAAAGGCGACTTTTATTTAGGAAACTTGGCTACTCCCGTCAACAACAGCAGTGTCAGCCTCGGTTGGCTCAAAAATTTACCTATTTACCGTGATGGGTTGTCACCAATTACACGCGGGTTAGAAATTGGTATGGCGCACGGTTATTTCTTGCTGGGTCCGTTCTTGAAACTTGGTCCCCTGCGCGATACAGAAATTGCACTTCCAGCCGGATTAGCCTCTGCATCCGGGTTAGTGGTGATTTTAAGTCTTTGCCTGTATTCTTACGGTCTTTCTGTGTTTGGCAAAAGACAAAAACCCGTTGGGGTTTTACCTGAGAACCTCCAAAGCAAAAGGGGTTGGAGCTTCTTTTCTTCTGGCTTTCTCGTTGGTGGGATCGGAGGTGTGATTTTTGCTGGCTTCATCCTACTTGAAGTTGCACGAGCAGGTATTGGCTCGTAAGTAATGGGTATTGGGTGTTGGGTGATGGACTATAACTTCCGAAGCAGCAAAATATTACCGATTTTAAAACCGCACCAGGCGCTCCAGAACGCAGAGAAAATACGCAACGCTTTGGCAGAGGTAATTTTAGAGCACCGAAGAGAGTCATTCCCAATTCCCAATCCCCAATCCAATTAAAAAATTCATTAATTAACAAAGATTTCAACCATGACTATTTCCCTTCTGAGTTATCCATTATCGAGCCAGAATCAACGTGTAAATGGTTATGAAATTCCGGGTGATGAACAACCTAGGGTATATACTACGGATAATTTGCCCAAAGGTACGGAAGTAGATGAAATTATCCGGGCAGCATATCGACAAATTTTCAATGAGCAACAACAAATTGCAAGCCATCGCCAAATCGCTTTGGAATCTCAACTTCACGCCAGTCAAATTACTGTGCGAGACTTTATTCGAGGGTTAGTTTTATCTGATTCTTTCCGTCGGTTGAACTACGAGACAAACAATAACTACCGCTTTGTTGAAATGTGCATTCAGCGTTTGTTGGGACGGAATGTGTATGACAACCGTGAAAAATTAGCTTGGTCAATTGTTTTAGCAACTAAGGGACTGCGGGGTTTTATTGATGAGTTATTAAACAGCGAAGAATATCTAAACAACTTTGGGTTTTCCACCGTTCCTTACCAACGACGACGAATTTTACCGCAGCGATCGCAAGGCGAACTTCCCTTTGCCCGTATGGCACGCTACGATGATAACTATCTGAAGCAAATGCGAAAAATTGGTCAACTGCGACCTTTTTATTATGGCGTCGCAGATAAAAGTGCTTCTGTTTATCGAAAGGTGATATTTGCAGTTCCAATTCTTGCACTTGCCATGTTATTTTTGACGTTGATAGCTGTTGCGACTCCTAAGTAACTCATTCCCAGTTATGAAACTATTCTCCATACGAATTCTATTTGATTTGTGTTGGCGCAGCCTGCGCGTAAGCGCATAAGTCGCGTATACTCAGATTCCCGATTTCTTTTAGAAGTCGGAAATCTTGTTGTTTCTAAATAATTGGAGTTTAGACTAAACAATGTAAAACGACCCAGCACCGCTCTCGTTAAGAAAAGACCTGCTGGAAGCATGAACAATCTTTGATATTAGATGGCAACATTTGTATGTTCCTAATGAGCTAGTATACCTATTTATCAAGCAACTCAAAAAAATCAGTGTCGATGTTTTTAACCTCATATTGGTACGACATACTAACACCTAGATTTAACCTAAACATTAAATTCACCAGTTCTTGACCGTTAATTAAAACAACTTTCTCGTTTCTCTTGCTCAGATAGGTGTAAATAGAACTAGTAAAATCGCTAGTTGTAATGAATAAACCCTTATCATTGTTGTTTATGGAGGCAATAAAGTGCTTAATTTCTGAGAGTTGAACATTGTTTTCTTTATACCTCTTAGCTTGGATATATATTTTCTCAAATCCTAGCGTGTCTCCTTTAACTACTCCATCTATCCCTCCATCTTTTGAGTATTGAGTTACTTCACCGACTCCATAACCTAGCTTTTCCAGTAGTTTGATGACAAGAAACTCAAATTTGCGTGGTTCAATTTCTTTTAAAGTAGATAAAATTTCGTTTTTAGTATTTATTTCTAATTTTTGAATTTCTGTTTCAATTCTCTGCTCTGGCGGTACATCACTTATTACAAGATTATCTACAACTAAAGTGTCAACATCAGATTTAGCATTAACTTTCCAAAAGTTTTGGGCTTTGAGTTCGGGATAACTACTTAGAATAAATTTTTTGTCTATAAATGTCGTTTTCTTTAAAACCTCCTTACCTCTCTGAGTGATGGTGTAGTTACCTCTTGACTCTCTATTGAGAAATTCAGCGTTAAATAAGTAAGTATTAGCCCAGTAAAGATTGTTGATGAACTGGGACTGGCCTGATTTTATTTTGACATTTACAATATCCTCAGAAAGTTTTAGTTTTTGGATAATTTGAGAGCTAAATTCTTTGTAGTTGTGAGTTTTATCATCGTTGTACAAACTGAGGAGCGGATACATCAGTTCATCGTACTTTGGAATCGTCATATACTTGATGTTCAACAGGAAAATACAAAAATTATTAAATAGAAACAAACTACACTCACCACCAACCAATCATCTTTACTAAAATCCCTATTTGTACTTCCTGGTACAGTAATTGCAGCAAGCACTCCATCGAGATTTCAAGCACCAATTACAGCAATTTTTAGGTATTTAAAATGAGAAAAATCTTGTAGAGACGTTGCCGGCAGCGTCTCTACAAACTATCAAAATTAATGAGACAAATCACTACGTATTAATTTCTTGTTGCTTGTGTTGGTGAACCAGGAATAGTCACATCTATTGGTGTCACTTGCGTTGCCAACTGTGTTAGTGGTGGTTTAATAGTGCTTTGATTTCCGACTATCAAAGTCACCGAATTATCTGGTTTGAGATATTTGCGCGCTACCCGCCTGACATCAGCAGCTGTTGTTGCGGCTACTGCTTTTTGATAGCGAAACAGAAAATCAGACGGATAGCCATAATATTCGTACCGCATCAAGCGTGATAAAGTTTGCCCAGGATCTTCAAAATTAAAAACAAACGAGTTGAGGGTAGAGTCTTTCGCAAAAGCTAACTCTTTAGGCGTGACGTTTTGAGTTTGTATACGCTTGATTTCTTGCTGTAGCGCTCTAACGAATTGCACTGTCGCATCGGAGCGTGTTTGTCCACCAGCAATGAACATTCCAGGGTAGTCGTATCGGGGACTCCAAGCACCGGAAACTGAGTAAGCTAAACCTTGACGCGATCGCACTTCATTAAACAAGCGTCCACCAAAGCCATTTAACACTCCATTCAACACATTCAGCGCTGGATAATCAGGACTATTAAACTGTCCTCCCAAATGCCCAATCAAGATATTGCTTTGAGTCAGTTGTGGCTGATTGACAAAAAACACACCACTTTGTTTATTTTCTGACACTTTGGGTAACTGAGGTTTAACCAAATTGGGATTGGGTTTCCAGTCAGCAAATTGGGCTTGAATGAGCGATCGCATTTTCTTAGAGTCAAAATCCCCCACAATTCCCAAAATCATATTATTGGGATAAAAAGACTGCTGTTTAAACTTGATCAAATCCTCACGGGAAATATTATTCAGCGTTGCATACTCCTGAGTGCGAGCATAAGGACTTTCTTTGCCATAAATTAGTTTGTGAAATTCCCGACTTGCAATATCATCTGGATCGTCATTGCGACGAGCAATAGAACCCCGCAACTGTGTTTTCGCCAAATCCAACTTTTCCTGCGCGAAAACTGGCTCCCGGAGAACTTCACCAAACAACCCAAAAACCGTTTGCAAATCTTCACTGAGTGACTGAAAACTAGCATTACCAGCAGTTTCACCAATGCCAGTTTCAACCATTGCCGCGCGTTGCTCCAAGATCTGATTGAGTTGATCGGGTGTATGCTTGGTTGTTCCTCCAGAACGCATCACAACACCTGTCAACCCAGCCAACCCAACTTTATCTGCGGGTTCAAAGCGATCGCCCGTACGCACTATAGCCGAACCACTCACCAATGGTAGCTCATGATCCTCCATCAAATACACAACCATGCCATTGTTCATCACATACCGTTCGTACTTCGGTATCTTCACCTGAGGTAGTGGTGGAAGTTGCAACTCTGTATAATGCTTTGCCGCCGTTGCCGCCCAAGATGTGTTGTATACTCCAAAGCATAACAATCCAACCAACACAAAACAAACCAGCAACGAGTAAAGACGTCTCATCCTTATCTTATTCCTTCTGCCCCTAAATCTCTTCATATCTCTTCCTTCATGCCCTATGCGCTAAGGCGCACGCTTCAAGGGACGTGTCTTAGCGGTTCATTCCTCTTATTTGTTAATCAACCCTGCTTCGACAATATCTTACCAACTGTACGATTTTCCGTTGTGAACGTCGCTGTCGCCACCCGTTGAATATCAGCAGGCGTCACAGCTATAATTTTATCCAACTGCTTAAACAAATTCCGCCAAGAGCCAGTTTTCACTTCATACTCCAACAACTGCTGCGCCATTCCCATATTGGAATCAAGTATGCGTAACAAACCCGCCCGCGCTTGTGTTTTCACGCGCTGCAACTCAGCATCAGACACTGGCTCAGTCTTTAACCTATCAATTTCTTTGCGCAGAGCGATCGCCACCTCATCAACCGTATGACCCGGAGCTGTGAGAGTATAGAACAACATCAAATTTGGATACTTATCTCCAGGAAACCCACTGAAACCCTGTGCCGTAAGTGCTAACTGTTGCTGTTCCACTAAAGACTTATACAGCCGCGACGTACGCCCATTACTCAGTAAGCTACCGATTATGTCATAAACCGCCTCATCTGGATGAGTCATTGCGGGACGATGGTAACCTTCCAGATACCAGGGTTGAGAACGTAGTTCAACAGTTACTTCCCGCGTTTGTGTCTGATTTGGTTCTACAGAGATTTGAGCGACTGCTTTTTCTTTTGCCTTATAACGCCCAAAGTAAATTTGTGCTAGTTTTCTTACCTGTTCGGCGTTGACATCACCAACAACGGCAATTGTCAAATTATTGGGGACATAGTAGGCATTGAAAAACTTCTGCACATCTTCCCGTGTTAAGTTACGGATATCTTGGTCGTAACCAATCACTGGACGCTTGTAGGGATGGACTTTGAAAGATGTATCAATCAACTTTTCCATCATGATTCCGATGGGAGAATTTTCCACCCGCATACGTCGCTCTTCTAAAATGACATCTTTTTCCTTGTAAAACTCCCGAAACACAGGATCAAGAAATCTTTCTGATTCCAACGACATCCACAGTTCTAATTTATTAGAAGGAAAACTATAAAAATAACGAGTCGCTTCGGTGGAGGTATTGGCATTTAAACCCACGCCTCCCGCCTGTTCCACAATTCGTCCTAATTCGTTTTGCTTGGCAACTTTTGTTGCTTGTGCTTCTGTTTTCTTGAACTGGGCTTCTAACTGAGCAACTTCATCTTTTTTATTAGCCGCTTTTGCTGCTATAATTTGCTGTGCCAATTGATCCAAACGTTCAAGTAATGGTTTTTCCGCTTGGTAATTAGAAGTACCGATGCGCGTCGTACCTTTAAAAGCCAAATGCTCCAGAAAGTGAGCTACACCAGTCTTTCCATCTGGTTCATCCACACCGCCAACATCAGCATAAGTCAGAAAAGAAACTATAGGCGCTTGATGTCTTTCCAAGACAATGAACTTCATCCCATTGTCGAGGCGAAACTCACTCAACTGCTTCATCACCCGATTCAAATAAGGTTGAATCGAATTTTCAGCAGGCGTTGCAGTCTGAGTTTGTGCTAAAGCAACTCCCGGTAGTAATTCCCACCAAAGAAGAACTGCTATAACAAAAGATACGAAAAGTTGACTTGCCTTATTTTTAACTTTTCTTTGGTATAAGTAATTGGGCTTGTTCATACACGAAAATAAAAGTAAAGTTTTTTTGACAAGAGAAACAATTTAGTATACCAAAAGGGTTTTAGTCTTGTATTAAGCTTTCCGTCGTTCTTGCATTAAACCTTAGACAATAATGCGACACGTCCTGTTCCAGATATCTCACAAGTTTTTGATTCTGGGAATTTTTATTCCTCTCTATTCTTATAAACACAAACATGCGTCCGCATTCCTGATGCGATAAAGTGGCTGATAGTTATGATATTCAGAAGGGGAAAAGGTAGTCTACGACGAAACTAATTGAGTTCAAGAAACAATGATTGTTTTTTTGTTTCCGTTTTTTAGTGCTCGCCTGTTTTTAGTCTAAACTCCAAGTCAGGGATGATCTCGCAGTTATTTGACTTTGGAGATACAGATGGCTAGCAGCAATATTGAAGTAGTCTTCAGCTTTGATACTACAGGGAGCATGTATCCCTGTTTGACTCAAGTTCGCCGCAACCTCAAAAGCACTGTCACTCGGTTGCTTGATGAAATTCCTGGCATTCGTATTGGCATTATCGCTCATGGTGACTATTGTGATGCTGAGTCTACTTATGTCACAAAACACATGGATTTATCCGGGAATGTCGATACCATATGCAATTTTGTGCAAACTGTCGAAGCCACAGATGGTGGCGATGCTCCTGAATGTTATGAACTCGTCCTGCACGAAGCCCAATCCTTTTCCTGGTCTGCTACCAGTAGCAAAACCCTTGTCGTGATTGGGGATGACATTCCCCATGCACCGGCTCAAACGCCTCAAAAGCTGAATTGGCGAAAAGAACTGGAGAAGTTAACGCAATTGGGCATTAGCGTCTATGGTATTCAAGCGCTTGATCGTTCTCATGCAACACTTTTTTACAAGGAATTAGCAGATCAATCTGGAGGTTTTCACCTCAATTTGGATCAGTTTTCCTACATCACCGATTTCTTCCTATCCGTTTGCTACCAACAGTCGTCTCAAGATCAACTCCAGGCGTATGAACAAGAAGTCGCAAAGGAGGGGCGGATGAATCGCGGTTTGAACAGCATGTTTAACACGCTTCTGAAACGCGATGTTTCTGATGAGTTTGGGGAAGCAGATTTACGAGCAGTACCACCTGGACACTTTCAAGTTTTGGACGTGGATCAAGACATTTCCATCAAAGCTTTTGTTTTAGAGAATGGTTTGACGTTCAAAGTCGGACGAGGGTTCTACGAATTCACGAAGACAGAAAATATTCGAGGGAGCAAAGAAATTATTCTCATGGATCGCAAAACGGGCGATTTATTTGAAGGGGAAGCAGCACGAGACATGCTCGGTTTACCTGCTGGAACAACTGTGCGAATTAAACCAAGCAACCTGGAAAAGTACGTTGTGTTTGTGCAAAGTACTTCTGCTAATCGCAAACTGATGGGGAAAACACGATTTCTGTATGAAGTGGAAGATTGGGGACGTTGATTGGGGTTGAACCAACAACATTCTCGTTCAGTTATGACAACATAAGTCACTGGGCTTGTTCATAGGCGAAAAGATAAAGTAAAGTTCACTTGACAACATCAAATAATTTATTGAGTCAACAGGGTCTTAATCTTATTTTAAGCTTTCTGTCGTTCTTGCATTTAACATTAGACAATAATGCGAGACATGCTGTTCCAGATATATCACAAGCTTTTGATTCTGGGAATTTTTATTCCTCTCTATTCTTAAAAACACAAACATGCGTCCGCATTCCCGATCCGATAAAGCGGCTAATATAAGAATCCAGTTTGATTTATGAAATTACTTGCCTAGGGAGGCAACACAGATAGGGACTGCTATTAATACAGGACGGAGGGTAGAAAGGCCCCAGCCGGTTCGTTATACAGGCCGAGGCTCATCAACGTCGCGGTCTGCCTGACACGCAGATCACGGTTCAAACACCAACGGAACAGGTCGGCGTTGCGCATCGGAAGCAGAAAGCCCGACTCAGTGAACGCTGGAGCTGCGCCGATCAGCGCCTTTAAGTCCTCATTGTTCTCGCCAACAGCGTGACCGAAGAAGCTAATTTCGCTGGCGTAGCCCGATACACGCCCATTACGCTCGACAAGCGTTGCCGTGCCCCGCCCGACAGCTCCCTTTAGTTCGCTCGCTCGGTCATGACCATGAATGCGATAGCAGAGTTGATTACACGCAGCAAGATCGGCTTCAGTTACCGGACGAACAGTGTGGCCGGGTATTGTCAAGCCGAGAGGCTGTCCTTGAAGGTTCGCCAGTGGCTCGCGCGGATCAAAACCAAGTTTTGTATACAGGGAAAGCGAGCGGCTGTGATACCCAGCTTGAACGAGCCGCACACCGGCGAACCGTTTTTCGTGTGCCCGCTGTAAAACATGTTCCATCAGGCGGCGACCAAGCGACCTGTTTTGCGCGCCAGGATCTACGGTAATGGGGCCGATCCCGGCGATAGTGTCGCCTTCCCACAAAAAGTTGCTACCGATGACGCGCCCATCCTCACCCTCAGCCACCACCGAATAAACCGCCGGATCAGCTAAAATTTCGGTCAACATAGCCGCCGCCAACTCCGCAGAAGGAAAGTCGGGTACGAAGCCGTGCTGTTCTGCAATCACACGGAACCCTTGATACACAATGGTGCCACAGGCGAGTGCGTCCTCGGGTCGTCCCGCACGCAGCATCCCCGAAGATGTTTGTTCAAATACTTTGTCCATGATGAAAAACCTTTCAAGTGTTCCGTTTGCAACTTTTTTTATCTGGATTCGGCAAGGGCTTTGCTTGCGATCGCGCTGGTGCGAATCTTATAAAAATAATTTACAGAATCAACAGGGTCTTAATCTTGTATTAAGCTTTCCGTTGTTATTGGATTTAATATTAGACAATAATGCTACATATTCTATTCCAGCGATATCACTATAACTTTTATGCGAATTTTTAATGCTCCTCCATCCTCAGAAACACAAACACGCACCCGCATTCTAGATGCGGCAAGACGACTGTTTGCGTCTCAAGGATTTGATGGCACAACCACCCGCGACTTGGCACAAGCTGCAGGAGTTGCTGAAGGCACCCTGTTTCGTCATTTTTCCAATAAAAAGGCAATTTTGATAGAGGTTGCAACTCAAGGGTGGGTGGAAATTCTTACAGACTTATTAACAGAACTGAGTGAAATGGGCAGTTATAAGGCTGTTGCTCAGGTTATGCGTCGCCGGATGTGGAATATGCAAAAAAACGCCGACTTAATGCGGGTTTGTTTTATGGAGGCACAGTTTCACCCAGATTTGCGCGATCGCATTCAATCTGAAGTCATTGCCAAAATGACTGATGTTGGCGAGGCATTCTTTCAAACTGCGATGGATAAAGGAATCTATCGCCGCATGGATGCCAAACTTGTCGCCAAGGTTTTTCTAGGAATGTTTGCTGTTGCAGGCTTTTCCAACAACACCCTTATGGAACCCAACGCCTCACCCCAACAAATGCAGCAAATGGCAGAAGGATTGGCTGATATCTTCCTAAATGGAGTCTTGGCAACAGAGTAATGAGTTAACAGTTAACTGTTTCTTGTTTTGCGTACTAAATTCATCGCTCATCACTCAGGACTTTTTTCGCTTGTTGACTCCACTGTTGAACTTGCTCAATCGAAGGACACAAATCGCGTCGTTGCATTGTTGCTACAACCAAGCGCAGAAGTTGTTGGTGCAATCTGTGAATGGGGGTAGCTGCTAACTGTACCACAGAAGCAATACCCGCATGCAGCAATAATCCACAATATTGTGTTCCTACACTGGGGATACGAGCTAAATCAGCCAATGCTACCCATTTATTGACATACTGAAGATGAATCTGTAGTTTATTTGCCAGCACTAGCCTATCCGCAGGTGTTTTCCCTTGTTTAACGAGTGCGGCTGTGGTTGTAATTCCACAGTTTTGCAGTTGTGCTTGCTCTTGTTGACTCAATCCAGGCAATTGCTCAATAGACCAATTAGAGGATGAGCTAGGACTGACGCTTACTTTTTGTTTAAGAGACATTTTTTCAAAAAACAAATACGCTATACAAATATAGTGATAAACACACTCATTGATATCTTTATTTCAACGTAATCTTAAGCAAAATTTTGGCTGTTGAAAAATCTTCATTTGCTCTGGAAACTGACAAAAATTTGAAACATTTGCTTTAATTTCCAAGATTATGATATTGAAAACCTCTAGCTCCCTCATCGAAACTCTACGCGACAGACGCCAACGACTCGCCAACCTAATTGATTTTCCGGCAATTCTTTGGTCAGGAACTACCAGTCCGCGTAATTATCCAGCAAACGTCTTTCCATTTCGTGCAAACAGTCATTTCCTCTACTTTGCAGGACTTCCACTGCCAAACGCAGCAATTCGCCTGAGTGCAGGTAAGCTAGAACTGTTTATGGATGATCCTCAACCAGAAAGCGCTCTTTGGCATGGAGAAATGCCTGATCGTGAGGAGATTGCTCAGATAATTGGAGCAGATGCTGCTAAACCAATGGCAGAATTAGAATTGTGGACAGAAGAAGCCGCAACAATTGCCGTACAGGACGCTGCCACTTGGACACAACAGTCGCAACTTCTGAATAGATGGGTTTTGCCGCTCAAGTCACCACAAGACATTGACTTGGAGTTAGCCAAAGCAATCATCTCGTTACGCCTGATTCACGACGATGGCGCATTAGCTGAATTACGCAAAGCTGCGGCTGTGACTGTAGAAGCACACAAAGCTGGCATGGCAGCTACAACTCATGCTCAAATTGAAGCACAAGTTCGTGCCGCGATGGAACAAGTGATCATCGCCAATAACATGACGACTTCCTACAACAGTATCGTCACTGTTCACGGAGAAGTTCTACACAACGAGCAATATCACCACTCATTGCAACCGGGCGACTTGATACTTGCTGATGTAGGCGCTGAGACAGAGACAGGCTGGGCAGGTGATGTCACACGTACTTGGCCAGTGGGTGGTAAGTTTTCATCTACCCAAAGAGATATTTATGATATTGTGTTAGCGGCTCATGATGCTTGTATTGCCAAAGTGCGCCCTGGTGTTGAGTATCAAGATGTACATTTACTCGCTTGTACTGTGATTGCAGAGGGCTTGGTCAATTTAGGCATTTTGCAAGGAAATCCGCAAGACTTAGTGGAAATGAACGCCCACAGCCTCTTCTTCCCCCACGGAATCGGTCATTTGTTGGGTTTAGATGTTCATGATATGGAAGATTTGGGAGATTTAGCAGGTTATGAAGAGGGACGTACAAGGAGCAATCATTTTGGTTTAAGCTACCTGCGTTTAAATCGCCCCTTACGTCCGGGAATGTTAGTCACAATTGAACCAGGATTTTATCAAGTTCCAGCGATTCTAAATAATGCGAATGTACAGTTACAGTATCAGGATGTTGTAAATTGGGAGCGCCTATCTGAATTTAGCGATGTGCGAGGAATCCGCATTGAAGATGATGTTTTAGTCACACAAGAAGGTAGCGAAGTTTTAACTACAGCATTACCAACACAAGCCACTCAGATAGAGAATTTAATTTTGGATTAATTTTGTTCTTGTGTGATGTAAACACATAAAAAATGTTAGCCCTGTTGCACAACTTCAGGTTATTGGCAGCAGGGATAAAACTAACAAACTCTCGGAGCTTGTTTAACAGCAGGGGGTGAATTACACAACTTTAGGCGCTACCTGTAAAGGCAACTTCAGGAAACTTTAACTGAGCTTCAGCCATCGGGCGGTTTCTGCCTTCTTCTTGCCAGTAGTTAATAACTTCTGTAGCTTTATTGAGCAACTCCACCCGATCTAGTTCAGTAATCCAGTGTTTGGATTCTAGCTCCTTTTTTAATTCTTCCCAGGCATCATTCCTCGGCCAGAAAAAGTACTTAGTCAAAGGACTTGTGCCTTTGCCTACAACTTGATCAACCGCCAAGGCTACGTTTTCATCTAGCCACAGTATTTTCAAAATAAATTTCGACAATCACACCTCCGGGGAGTATCCGGGCAACACTCACTAACTTTGCGATCGCCTATTGTAACGCAATATCTACCAGATTTCCAAACAAGAGTGGAAAGTCGCAAGTCAAGAGAATGAAATATGAAAAGGAAAATTGCTTGTTGTAACTAATAGCTATTGACTAATGACTATTGACTAATGACTAATTAACGGCAGGTGCTACAAAACGCTTAACCCGCGTTGAGTGCACAGCCTCCTAATAACTCATCAACAATCTCCGCATTTTATGACTGAACAACTCTCACCAAAGGCGATAGTGGTTTTCGATATTGATGGTGTTATACGTGATGTCAGTGGTTCTTATCGACGGGCTATCGCAGATACTGTAGAGCATTTTACAGAAGGAGCGTATCGCCCAACACAACTCGATATAGATCGGCTCAAGTCTGAAGGTGTTTGGAATAACGATTGGGAAGCATCTCAAGAATTAACTTACCGCTATTTTGAAACTCTTTCTTACACGCGCGAGCAATTACAACTCGATTACAATGCCATTGTCACCTTTTTTCAATCACGTTATCGAGGATGTGATCCCGACAAATTCACAGGATATATCTGCAATGAACCATTATTGCTAGACTCTAAATATCTAGAAGAATTAACAAAAGCTGAGATTCCCTGGGGATTTTTCAGTGGTGCAACTCGCGGTTCTGCTACTTACATTTTGGAACAACGCCTTGGGTTGAAGTCTCCAGTCTTAATCGCAATGGAAGATGCACCAAGTAAACCAAACCCGACTGGACTTTTTGCCACTGTGCGCTCCTTAGAGTCTTCCGACAATAAAAATGATAAGCATTTAACGCCAGTAGTGTATGTAGGAGATACAGTAGCTGATATGTACACGGTGAAGCAAGCGCGTTTGCAAGAACCTTCTCGGACTTGGATTGGCGTTGGTGTTTTACCACCTCATGTACAGCAAATACTAGCACGTCGGGATGCGTATGCTGAAAAATTGATAGACGCAGGAGCATCTATGGTTTTCACGAATGTACAACACCTGAGTCTGCTTAGGATTTCGGAACTAGTGAACGAAACAGGTTTTGAACAAGTGTAGGTGTTATTTTGTTGAGGTAGAGTGCAAGTCATTGCACCTCAGTTTCAGTTGGGGTTTAAATCCCCAATTGAAACTGTCTTTCATTTTGAATTTTGCTTCGACTGCGCTCAGCAACCATGAATTTTGAGAGAAGTTTGAGCGGAGAGCAGCGCCTTGCGGGGGTTCCCCCCGTTGTGGCGACTGCGGGAGGTTTCCTCCGTAAGCGATAGCTCCTCGCGGAGCGAGGCTCAAATCTTCGGTGATGAGCGAATTTTGAATTGTTATGATGCGTACCTTTCATGAAAATTTGGCAAGCTGATTTTTATCGTCGTCCCCAGACTGAAGCATCTGGACAAGTGATGTGGGAGTTGCTGATTTGCGATCCGACTCGTAGTTTTGAGTATCAAGCAACTTGTCTACAGTCACAAGCTTCTTCAAGTTGGGTTGGTTCTCAACTTCACAAAGCCGCGCTTGAACAACTACCAGATGTCATTCAAGTGTTTCGTCCTCAGTCTTTAAGTTTAATAGAACAAGCTGGACGCAGTTTAGGCATTTGTGTTGAACCAACGCGCCGCACCTTAGCATTAAAACAGTGGTTGCAAGAAAAGCAATATCCTATATCTTTGGACAAACCACCCCCAATGCCATTACCAGAAAATCTTTGGGGAGAAGAATGGCGTTTTGCTTCACTCACTGCTGGTGATGTGGCAGAAATATTTGGCGATCGCCCCATCCCGATTCTAGAAATGCCAGAATATCTCCTACCTATTAATCTCGGTTTAGCATCAACAACACCCGTTCCCGGTGTTGTCATTTATGGTGGAAGGCAATCAATGCGTTTGGCACGCTGGTTGCAACAAGTCCATCCTGTGGCGTTGAATTACGTTGCTGGCGCACCTGATGGTTTGGTATTAGAAGCTGGCTTAGTTGACAGGTGGATTGTTGGCACATTTGAAGATAAAGAAGTGACAACTGCTGCCAAAGTCTATGAACAACGAAAGCAGCAAAGCCGTGGACTACATTTTTTCTTAGTACAACCTGATGATTCTGGGATGACTTACACTGGCTTTTGGTTGTTACGTGAGGAGTGAGTTATTACCTCTGGCACTGTACCAAGCGCCAGATCGCTTTCACATCTGTGAGTTTATTGTTTGCCATAATACAACGGTATTTACTCACAGCGAGTTAAAGTGGTTATATACGCTTACTTGAATGAGTCGCAATGGTATTAACATTTATGTTTATGAGCTTTTTTTAGCCATATTTACGAAATGAACCGGGCTGACACTGTAGCACCAGTATTAGGTAAAGTTATCCAACCAAAAAGCTAATGAGCGCAACTAGCTACCGTCGAATTATTATTGGGGATATACATGGTCATTATGAAGGTTTAATGACATTGTTGGAAGCGATTGCTCCCACATCAGATGATCAAGTCTACTTTCTTGGAGACTTAATTGATCGTGGTCCTCAAAGTTCACAAGTCGTGAGTTTTGTCAAGAATAGTTGCTACCAGTGTTTGTTGGGGAATCATGAGCAAATGTTATTAAACATTTTTACCAACAGACACGTTTCCACCTCGCTCGTACAAGGATGGCTATGCAGTGGAGGGCAAGCAACGGTAGCCAGTTATCAAGAAGCCACAATACCTGATGAGCATCTGGAATGGTTGAAAACTTTACCTACACATCTGGATTTAGGAGATATTTTCTTGGCTCATGCGGGTGTTGATCCCTCAATTCCGATGGCAGAACAAACTGTAGAACAGCTTTGCTGGGTGCGCGATAAATTTCACAGTATGGAAAAACCCTATCTTCCTGATAAGCTAATTATTGTTGGTCATACTATGACATTTACGCTACCTGACGTGAATCCTGGTAAATTAGCACAAGGACAAGGATGGTTAGATATTGATACTGGCGCTTATCATCCCCGAAGCGGGTGGCTGACAGGACTAGACATTACAAATCAACTTGTTTATCAGGCAAATGTTTATAATCATCGTTTCCGCACCTTGCCTTTAAAAGAAGCAGTGACTGTTGTCAATCCAGCGAAAGTCGAGGTTAGAAGTTCCGCTAAGCAACGAGTCTAGTAGCAAACAAACGACATGAGGAGCACTCATAATAACTTATCTGAGCAAAGCTTTGATGTTTGCCTGATAATTAGAACTATCCAAACCGGCACTCCCACTTCTCGGTTGGTCGTTAATAGCACTCTGCAAAGCTTTGATGCGATCGCCTGTTCCAGGGTGAGTACTCAAAAATGAGGGAACATTAGAACTCTTATTCAGTAGCTTTTGCATGAAGTCAACCATCGCTGACTGAGGGTAACCAGTGCGTGTCAAAGTTCTTAATCCTCTTTGATCAGCTTCAAATTCATTTTGACGACTGCGCGGAAGATTTCGTGCTACTTGTACTCCAATTTGTACGACTTGGTTGCGATCTAAGCCAGCTGCTGTCAATAGACCACTTTCGAGCGCTTTTTGCTGCATCTGTTTAATAACATGCCGTCCACCAATGTGACCAATTTCATGAGCGAGGACACTTGCCAATTGCGCTTCATTGTCTGCGGTTTTCAGCAAACCAGTGTGGACATATACAAACCCCCCTAAGGTAGCAAAAGCATTAATACTCTCATCCTCAACTATCTGGAAAGTATAGGGGAGATTGGGGCGATCGCTATTAGGTATTAAACGCCGACCAACTTGCGTTACATAATCATTCACTGCAGAATTGCGGTAAAGCCGCACTTGACCACTCATCAACTGTTTATTGATCTGTTTGCCAAGATCAACTTCCTGGCTAGGAGAGATATTAGACAGCTCAATAGCTTGGACTCCTTGAATAAGAAAAGGCAACAACTGCCCTGCATCTATCGCTCTTGCCGTCACAGGTGTTACTAAGCAGATGAGTGTGGCGATAATTACCGAAATGAATGGGTAAAACCAGGGTTTTTGAGAAAAACGGGGATTGATAGAAAAGCGTTTCCTATTCATCACAAATCCGGATTGAAAAGAGGCTTGAAAGAATATAAAACAATCAGACGGATTTCTAAGCGTGTAAGTTGCATAGGGAGATATGTTCTGTGGGACAGCAACTTAAAATAGCAAAAAGTCCATCTAAAACTAGGAACTTGTGATACACTGTCGCATGATCGTAACGCCTAAGCACATTCACTGCTAACGCAGTCAGTGAGAATCGTCTGTGCTTTAACAAAGCATACTGTCACAATCACGAACTTTACTCTTATTTGGAAAGATTTGTTATGGCTATTATAGATTCCAAAGGTCGTTTATTCGGTAAGATTAACATCCTGGATTTAGGTGCTGCACTTGTTATTCTGCTAGTGATAGTTGGCATCTTTATTTTTCCTGGCGGTTCCGGTTCCGTTGCTCAAGTTGGTGGTAAAACAGTACCTATCGAGGTGGACTTAATCGTTCGGGGATTAAACGTAGCGGATACGAAACAGTTATACACACAAGGGGGGTTTGAAAAAGGCGGCAAAACTAAAGTTATTATCCGCAATCAACCTCATGGTCAAATAGATATTAAATCTGTGGAAGAGTTACCCAGAACTGTATTAGTTCCTCAACCTGATGGTTCAATTAAACAATTGCCAGAACCAGACAGATCAAACAACTTTAGTAAAGATTTACGTTTGACTTTAGCAGGCAAAGCACAAATCACTGACGAAGGACCAGTTCTAGGTAATAGTAAAGTAAAAATTGGAATGCCAATTGAGTTAGATGGTTTCAACTACAACTTTAATGCCACTGTTATTGATGTCAGATTAAAAGAAAATTAACTTACATTTGTTAGTTAGGACAAGACAGTCCAGTTATGAGGAGCCTGTGTGCCTTTGGAGGTTCCTCTATGAGCGACTGCCGCTTCAGAAAATATGAACCGAATATGCCTGCCATGAGCTTTTGTGGTCAGTCGCCCTTATCATTAAGCTACAAATCTAACTAAACCAGAGCGACTGACCACCAACTTAAAGAGAAATATTTCTTGGGTATGAATGGGTAACGCAGTCGGGGTTGTCTATTTCAAACCCAACCCCCTACTTTTTTATCTTCTTATCTTCCAATTTCCAAATTTATTATCAGTAGTTCACCAACGCTTACAGATAACATTCACACACTCCTCATTCCGACGTCTCATGAAGTGTCTGTAAAATCTACAGACTTTTAATAATTTATGTAACTATTTTTACTTTTTAATTTTTTTGTGCTTTTAGATATCTGGAAAAATAGACTCTGAAAACAGATCTCTTACTGATAGCAAATATAACTCTAGTGTCATAACTGACATTAATTTGTGGTAGTGCTCTATCAGAAACATCACTGATATGAGTAAGCGTCCAGAAAAGTGTAAACACTCATTGAATATATTAAGTAAGTAAACCTGGGTGTGCTTCATGCTGCTAGCTGGGCAACTAGTTTTTGTACCTAGAATCCTATGCAGCTGATCAAAACCAATGAATTTTTATGTCGTTAATCATCTAACTGTTCTCTAGATAATGACAAAGCGGGGTGTCGTGGCAAAGCAGGCTAGTCTTCAATCCCAGACAAAATCAACCATAAAAGACCATAAATTCTCTCGTAATGAATTTGATTCTAAAAATCAAAATCAATTTCCAGTTTCGCAAACCCAAGTGGAAAAAGTTCTTGACACCAAAGTCGTATCAGTACCCACGTGCGTCTACTTAACTTTGGAAGAATTGAGATGTTTTGAAGCAGTGGAGCGACAGTATGAGCAATGGGGAGTTTTTTTTAAGAATTGTATCGCAATACAGCCTTCAAACCCAGCATTTCCTACCCATTCTGGCCTGGTAGTGTTAATGGCAGCACCTAAAAATGGATATATAGAAGCAACTTTTCTACGTCCTGTCCATTTTGTCAGTGCTTTTGTCACCAGTTCACAGCGGCTTGTGCTTTCAGCATACGCTCGCGATCAGCAACTGCTGACACAAACGGTACTACCAGGAGCAAATCTTGCTAATTCTGACTCTACTGGATCTCCGAACACTTTATTATCAGTATCAGCAAAGGAAATTCACCGTATTACCTTCTCCGCTTTTGATGCTCAATTCACCATTGATGATTTTAGTTTCTGTTATTAACAACTCAATCTATAGCAGTTTGCTTTTGGTGCAATACACTCTCTAATTAAGTAGGGGAGCCAGCGCGCATTAGGAGGGTTTCCGCTCTCACGGCATCTGGTGAGACCAGCGCTGCAGGAGGGTTTCCCGACAGAGGCGACTGGCGTATGCGCTTTGCGCACGCCCAGAGGTCTAAAGCGCAGCGAGACCGGAGGTCTTCCCCGAAGGGCGTTGAGCATTGCAATGCCCGCCCTACACTAGATGTGTATTTCATTCAAAAGATCAACGCTATAAAAACTTTTGTGTGCAATTGATGGAAGTGTTTTATTAAAACGGAATATAAATGTAAGGATGTAGGACATCTGATCAATTTTTCTGCTTGATCTATCTCCTTACATCTTTATTTCCTTATTAAGAACCGCCAGAGTTCTGGGGGTCTTGGCTGCAGGTAGATCGTTGGTAAATGGGGGAGCGATATCCAAAAATTTTCTCTCGAATTTGTTTAAAGATAAAATCAGCTTTCATGGTGTTCCCGACTAAGCAGGACACATAACAAACAACTAAAACAAGGCTGGCTTTGTCGTGGCTACGACTGCGTAACCAGTTTCCCATATAGCGCACATACAGAGGAAGATAACTGAGGTTTTGCCAAATTCCTGGGAACAACAACAGCAAATGTGCAATCATAGTATTTGGCGGAAATGGGCCTAAATATTGAGTCAAGTGTCTTTTTAGAACAAAGCCAGCCTGAGCCTGTTGATTCGACGAACGTTGGCACATAACGAACAGTTGCGGCTCTTGTAGAGCTTTTTTCCACTGGACTGTTGGAATCCCTCACCAAACTTCGGTTCGCTTGAGAGAGGATGTCAATAGAAAACTCTACTTTTAAATTCTTGGATAAAGCCGCCCATTTTGCATTTGCATCACTCGATGATTGCACCTGCGGACTAACTGTTCATCATGGGTTGTCACTATCACTGTTGCTCCAAAAGAATTTAACTTTTGGAAAATCTGCATAATTTGCCAAGAATTATCTGGATCAAGGTTTCCAGTTGGTTCATCTGCTAAAAGAATGGGTGGTGTTCCCGCGATTGCTCGTGCAATACCTACTCGTTGTTGCTCTCCACCCGAAAGCTGTTTTGGAAAGCATTCTGCTTTGGAATGTAAACCCACCAGTTTCAAACTAGGTTCTAAACGCCTTTGAATTTCCTTGCGCGTGTATCCTTGAGCTTTTAGCGCGAGACTAATATTTTCCGCCACTGTCCGCCGAGAAATAAGTTTATAGTCTTGAAACACAACACCAATGCGTCGGCGGAAAAATGATAAGCGATGGCCCCTCAAAGGTACCATATTGTACTCATTAACAATCACATCTCCCTGTGTTGGTAACTCATCCCCATACAACAGCTTTAAAAGCGTCGATTTACCAGAGCCGCTTGCTCCTGTGACAAACAAAAATTCACCCTTTTTGACTTCCAAGTCTATATTGGCAAGAGCATGACAGCCATTGGCATAAGTTTTCGACACAGAGCGCAATTGCACCATGAATTCAACATTACCATTTTGCTGTTTTGTTTCGCTGTTTTGAGTCAGGACGGATTTTTCAGGAGCTTTTCGCTTGGTTAATAGTAGCATTGGAGGAATAATAGTTCTAGATTTGATATTGAATACAATCAGTATTCCCAAGTGAAATCTAGCAACCTTGAATTCAAAACAAGTTTGTTGGCAGTAGAAAATTTTTCTGAGTACTTAATCGTTGGTAGGTATAGCAATTTGATTTGTGTGAAAGTGCCTGCGCGTAGCGCATAAATTGAGAGACACAGATCTCTGACAACTTTTACGAAGTCGGAGATCTTATTTTTTACAAATGATTTAGGATTGGGATGGTGGACAACTAACAATAGTTTACAAATTTGACGTTATACCAACTCCTGACACTTGAAAAAACCGATAAATTAAGGCTTTCAAGGCAAATTCAGGCAATGCCAACATTCTTCGCCAGCGCCAAGGTTCTTTATATAGCCGATATAGCCATTCTAAATTGTTATCCCCCAGCCAACTAGGAGCACGAGTTTTTATCCCCGACCAAATATCAAAACTCCCTCCAACACCAATCCATATTGCTTGAGGACACAAATGGCGATTATTAGCAATCCATAACTCTTGACGTGGAACTCCTAAACCAACAAAAATCACTTGTGGCTGTAGTTGCACAAGAGTTTGTCGCAATTGTTCTTCCTCTTGTTGTGAATGAAAGCCAGAGTGAGTACCAACTACGACCAAATCTGGAATTTGAGAGAGCCAAAACTCTGATGCTTTTGCGGCTACACCCGGCGCTCCTCCGTAGAAAAATACCTTTGCCTTAGTCTGTGTCTGTCCAAGTTTTTGCAAAAGTTTTTCTGCTAATTCAATTCCGGGAGTTCTCTGGACTTTTTGCTGCAACAGCCATTGCAGGTAGAGAACAACCCCCGCTCCATCTGGAACCACTAACTCAGCAGTCTGTATGATCTTTGCTAGGGAGGAATTCCGCTCTGCTTGCATGGTCATTTCTGCATTCAGAGTGACGACATGAACTCCTGTACCCTGCTGCAAACCTTCTAGCAACCAGCTTGGATAGTCAGTTGTCACATGAACTGGTAACCCCAAGACTGAAAACTTTCTAGGCAGTTTAGACATAGCCTATTCTTTATGAGCCTCGCACCAACTACATAGATAGAACAATAGCTTATCAAATTGTTTCCAGAAGTTTAAGTGAGGGAATTTTACAAAATAGATGTTGCGAGGGCACTCTCCGGTAAATTACGGAGATTCCAAAAAGTAGATCAAAACTCAGCATTGTAACTTACGCACTGTACAAATAAATCATGATATGTATCTAGGACTTGCGCCGGAAAAAACTTATGAGTCAGAGTTATAAATCTTGCCGTAGCAAAAAAACTTCATAAGAGGTGAAACTCGCGCTTTTACAAAGATTGATGCTGTCCGGCAGACTTCACGCGTAACCTAGTGCAGGCTGGCAAGGAACTCCTGTTAAGTTTCAAGAAAAATGAAGCAGCATAACTTGTGGTATCTATTTAGATGTTAGGCTACTCCCTATAGAACTCAGGATGCACAATACAATCTATCTATATCAGGTACTACTCTTAAGCAGAAGAAACATTTTGCGTTTTTGTTTTTCTTGTTAAAGCTAATGTTTCAGAAGCATAATTATAAACTCCGGTGTTTTTTTATCTAACACAGAAGCTGTGGAGGCTTAAGCGGGCAAGTATCTTATCAAAGACCTGTGGCAAAAAAGGGGATGCCTTTATATGTTAGTCTAACTCAAAAAGCTCTGTTATATTTTTCCACAGGCATCTTTACACTGCATCTTCTGAGACTTTTTTGTAAACTCAATTTTATAGCTTTTGAGTATAAGGGCGGTAATAGACTATGGCTAAAATTCGTGTTGTTTTAATTGAAGATCATGATTTGACCCGTGTGGGTATTCGGACAGCGCTCCAGCAAAAGGAAGAAATTGAAGTTGTAGGCGAAGCGACCAATGGTGTCGAGGGTTTAAAAATGTTAAATACACTACAACCAGATATTGCCATTGTAGATATTGGTTTACCAGACAAAGATGGAATTGAACTGACACGCGAGATCAAATCTACAGATGATGGGGAAGAATTAGCAACAAAAGTATTGATTTTGACGCTACAGGATAATAAAGAAGCGGTGCTAGCTGCTTTTGCAGCAGGAGCCGACTCTTACTGTATGAAGGATATTAAGTTTGACAATTTACTTGAAGCGGTACGAGTCACGTATAACGGTAATGCTTGGATTGATCCAGCGATCGCCCGAATTGTATTGCAACAAGCTCAACAAACTCCGTACTCGCCTGAAGTCACAAAATTAGACAATAAGACTAGTTTACAGATGTCTATTGATAGTAGCCCAGATAAAGAAAATCAGCCCCTGGATACAATTGATCCTTATACTTTAACAGAAAGGGAATTAGAAGTTTTGCAATTGATTGTAGAAGGTTGTAGCAATGCGCTAATCGCGGAAAGGCTTTACATCACAGTTGGAACTGTCAAAACACACGTCCGAAATATTTTGAACAAGCTATGCGCCGATGACCGTACACAAGCAGCGGTTCGCGCATTACGTTCTGGACTAGTGGGATAGAGTTTACATTCAGCGGTGGAAAACTCTTAGGGGACTTACTAGAATTTCGATAAAATTTTGATAAATTAGAGAAATCATGAGTTTAAAGTGGATGAATTTTATTTACTTTTGCTTTTGTCGAGTGTTCTTTAATGATCAGATGGCAACAGCAAATTGTTGGGTTAGTATCAAAGTCTTTGGAAAGTCAAATTAAGTATGACTGAGATAGAGACAGGAAAGCTCAAGCTCATGGTGGTGGATGATGAGCCTGACAACCTACATTTACTCTACCGTACTTTTCGGCGAGATTTTCAGGTATATCAAGCAAGTGATGCCCTCACTGCCTTAGACATCTTGGATAAAGAAGGCGAGATGGCTGTGATTATCTCTGATCAAAGAATGCCAGAAATAAATGGCACAGAATTTCTGGGTAGAACTGTGAAGCGCTTTCCTGATACAATTCGGATTTTACTCACTGGTTTTACTGATGTCGAAGATTTAGTAGAGGCGATAAACTCTGGTCAGGTCTTCAAGTATATTACTAAACCTTGGAAACCAGAGCGACTCAAAGCGGTTGTTGAGCAAGCAGCGGATATATATCGAGTCGTCAAAAAACGTACACAAGAGTTGAGTCGCGCTTTGCGGAGAGAATCTTTATTTAATGCAGTTACAACAGCTATTCGAGAGTCTCTGGACTACAACAGTATGCTACAAAGAATTGTCGCAACAGTAGGACAGACTTTTGAAGCCAGTTATTGCGTGCTCAGACCTGTGGAGGGCGATCGCCTAACACAAGACCAGTTCTGCTACCAAGATCCAAAATTCCCAGATTCGAGTTGTGATTTCGGCCTAAATCTTTTGATTCGCGAAGTTCTTGAAACTCGTCAATCACAAAAAGTCCTAAGTATACACGATGAGAAAGCTTGTCAGAAATTGGTTGTGCCTCTAACATGGCAGCAAAATCTGCTTGCTGTTCTTGCTCTCAAGCAACATTACCACGCTCGTTCTTGGCAACAAGAAGATATCGAGCTTATTACAGGTGTTGCTGAACAAGCAGCTCTTGCGCTCTCTCAAGCAAAACTTTACCAACGTCTTCATCACAAGCAAGAGCAAATCCGCGCTGAGTTGGAAGTTGCTCGCCAAATTCAAAACAACCTACTCCGTCAAACGATGCCGGACATCAAGGGTGTGAGGGTACAAGCCTGTTGCTACCCTGCTCGTGAAGTGGGAGGCGATTTTTTTGAAGTGTTTGTCCATCCTAAAGGAGATTTGTGGTTAGCTGTGGGAGACGTTTCTGGTAAGGGTGTCCCAGCGGCTTTGTTCATGGCTAGTGCTATCTCAGTGTTGCGCCGAGAGTTGTCCCAGGAATCACCGCCTCTACCAAATGTGGTAATGCAAAATCTCAACCATACTCTCAGCGATGATTTGATCAGTAACAATTGTTTTATCACCGTCGTCTTAGCTCGCTATACTCCCAATACCAAGGAACTAGTTTATGCTAACGCAGGACATATATATCCCTTGGTTTGGTCATACCGAGAGACTGTAGAAACAAAACCCAAATATCTCAAGGTACGTAGCGTTCCTCTGGGTATCTTGCCTGCATGGCAGGTGATGTCTAGTCAGTTGATTCTTGCTCCCGGAGATATCCTGCTGCTAGCTAGTGATGGTGTTACTGAAGCAGAAGTATTAAATACTAAAGATTTTGGTGCACAATTCGTCGATAGCGCCCAGCGAGTCAAGCGTTCTATGCTGAATCAAGAGGGTCTGTGGCAACTACTTAAGATGGAAGCTCAACCACTTCATCTTAACCACTTACTAGCGCGTATTCAAGCAGACAACCGAGTCCAAGAAGATGACCAAACTATACTTTCGCTGGAGATTTTGTAAGCGATGAAAAGCGAGCTTCATGTACCAAGTGACTTAAAGTTTTTAACCATCGTAGAAAACTGGTTGGTCGGTTGCTTGGAAGTTCAGTTTAAAGGTTCAGTTGATTGGTCAAAGCAATCAAGTCGCCTGCGCTTAGTTTTGGTGGAAGCCTACTCTAATGTGGTACGTCATGCCCATAAGGATCAACCACTATTACCAGTTCTCATTCGTTTAGAATTGAAAGACCAGGATATTGCATTGGAAGTTTGGGATCATGGCAAAGGCTTTAATTTATCAGATTATTCGCCCCCAAATCCTACTGATCAACAAGAAGGTGGCTACGGTTGGCTAATCATGCATCGTCTGATGGACAACGTGGAGTACCAGCTACAGGTTGAAGGTGGTAACTGTTTGAAGCTAGAAGTCACCTTGCCGAAAATTACCACTACAGCATAAATAATAACTGCTCTAGCTCTGCCACAAAAGATGAGTGTGCCGATTACCACCAAAGTCAGCGCTTAACAATAACACTCTGTGTGCTATAGCATAGATCAGGCAATTTTAAATCCTAAATTCATAAATTTTTAAAAATATTAACAATAATTAGAATTTTTGCTACCTTTATTTAATTTCTTGCTTGTAATCATTTAGGAATTGAAATTTGACCAAGAAACTTTAGATCGTCTGTTGAAGACGACATCTTAATTGGGAATACGCCTAATGAGTCGGGCAAGTGGCGTACAACCCTGTGTTCGCTGGTGTCTACAGCACTAACTGAATCGACCGCAAAAAACGGAGCTGAGCCTTTGCTTAACTAATTTTCTGCCAAAGTCTCTCGTAGAGGCTGTCAAGCGCCGGTTTGCCCTGGGCGTGCCGTATCTCAATAGCCCTGCCTTGCCCGCACTCGCTTTCGGAGACGCTGCGCGTATGCCGTGGCGTTAGCCATAGGCATAGAGCGCAAGACAAGACTCAGTTCGGTTTTTTTATGTCTATGTGCTTACTCATCGCCTCAAATTGAGTAATTCTTTGGGAGAGGCTAAAAGTTTTATTCTTGTATAATGGATTTCTTTTTGTTTATTGAGGATAAATATCCACAAGACATTAACACTACACCAAGAAGTTTGTGCTTTGCCTGTCACCTGATATTGAATTTGCTCCTCCTCTAAAGTCTCGACGACACCTTCACGGGGGTAAGCTTTCACGTTTTGAGCCTCTTGTTGTAAATATCGAGTAATAGCATCTCGTCCCACAATCCCAGATTCAAATGGAGGATGCATAACACCATCTTCTGCAAACAAAGCAGCTGTTTCCTCAAATTTTCCTGCATTCAAACTTTGAAAGTAATGCAGCACAGTTGGTTCTGTAATTCCCGAAATCTGGAAATTTTCCTCTACTTTTGTGGGTGTAGATTCATGACCTGTCATAAATTTACCTGTATCACGATAGCTAACAATTCATTCATTGAAATACAAAAGCAACCAGACTCGAAAGCAACTTTTGAGGTATATTTTCTAGGCGATCACAAATCATGTAGCGTGTTAGTAGACCAACCCCCATGTCAGTCACAACTTTGACTCAATAGGGTAGAATAGGAAAACTATCTATAGGGCAAATTAAAAGAAAGTAAATGAATAAATCCCCCCGAACAAATAGCAGTGAGGTGAAAAAAAAGCCCTAGAGTTGGGATTCCAAAAGGTTGGGATTGCTGCGATAGATGGAGAAAGTACAACACACGAGATCCAAAAATTGCAAACTTGGCTAAGGTTGGGTTATCACGCTGATATGGAATGGATGGCAAATCCTAAGCGCCAAGATATTCGTAAGGTTATGCCAGAGGTGCGAACGATCATTAGTGTCGCCCTCAACTACTACACAGATCATCAACGTCCTGGAACAAGGGAATACGCAAAAATTTCTCGGTATGCTTGGGGACGAGACTACCATAAAGTCATGCACAAAAAACTTAAGGCAATGACAACCTGGCTGCAAGGACTTGATGAAGGAATTCAAGCACGATACTATGCAGACACTGGTCCTGTGCAAGATAAAGTCTGGGCGCAAAAAGCTGGACTTGGTTGGATTGCAAAGAACGGAAACGTGATAACCCAGGAGTATGGCTCTTGGATCTTTTTAGGGGAAGTGCTGACGAATTTGGAGTTAGAGAGCGATCGCCCACATGCAGAACACTGTGGTACTTGTACTCGTTGTATTGACGCTTGTCCAACGGGTGCTATTACTCAACCGTTTGTCGTCGATGCTAATCGCTGCATTGCTTACCATACGATTGAAAATCGCAATGAAACATTGCCCCAAACAATGACATCCCACTTACAAGGCTGGGTTGCTGGTTGTGATATTTGCCAAGAAGTTTGCCCTTGGAATCAGCGTTTTGCCAAACAAACAGATGTTGCAGAGTTTGAACCGTATCCTGGGAATCTTGCGCCCAAGCTGGTAGAATTAGCCCAAATCTCAGATCAAGAGTGGGATAGACAATTTTCGGCATCAGCGTTGCGACGGATTAAGCCAGATATGTTGCGACGGAATGCCCGTGCTAATTTAGACGCATTTTCACAGGCTAAAGAATGACCCAGAAAGTAATCATTTTTGATTTTGATGGCACAATTGCTGATACAGTAGATGCCTTGGTAAGTATTGCCAATCGTTTAGCTGGAGAGTTTGGATATATACCAATTACCCAAGACGAGCTTAGCCTTTTGAGAAACTTAAGCTCTAGGGAAATCATTAAATACTCAGGAATTTCAATTTTAAAAATACCTTTTTTGGTCAAAAAAGTAAAAACTGAGTTAAAAACTAAAATTAAAGAATTAAAACCAATTTCAGGAATTAAAGAAGCTTTAGTTGCGCTTAACAATGAAGGTTATAGGCTAGGAATTATAACCTCTAATTCTTTAGAAAATGTGACAGCTTTTATTAAAGTCAATGATTTAGATAACTTATTTGAGTTTATCTCTTCAGGAGTGACAATTTTCGGTAAAACAACAATAATTAATAATGTATTAAAGCAAAAACAGATTAAACCTCAAGAAGTTATCTATGTAGGAGATGAAACCAGAGACATCGAAGCATCAAAGAAAGCAAATATTAAGGTGATTGCAGTGACTTGGGGGTTCAACTCACAGGAAGTATTAGCAAAACAAAATCCAGATTTTATAATTCATCACCCAAGTCAACTGTTAGAGGTGATAAATTGCATTAATTTTTAGTTGAATTGTGAACTAACTGCTTAATATAAACTATTATTTATATCAGAAATATCGGGAGGTAGCAATCCTCCCGAATATCTTCCCATATGATGTATAGGAATGAGAAAAGAGTAAAATAACGCTGAATACAGATTGAACACTTATCTTAGTTGATTTTGTTATCAAATCCAGCCAATATTAGTTTTATTGACCCTTTTCCTTGGCTTTTTCTACCAAATCATCACTAACGTTGGCTACAGCTTCAGTTTTAGAACCACCAACATCTTTTGCCATATCTATGTAATCACCAGGATTACTAGTTTCCTTGGCTTGTGTTTTTGTCTATTCCGATTCACGCACTTCCTGCTTAGGTGCAGTCGCCTCTTCAGCCGCTTTGGCACCTTCACCTGTGCGATCAATTCCACTGACGCTCAATTGCTGCGCAGCTTGATAATCTTCTTCTATATCCACGCCTGGTGCTTTTTCTTCACCACTAGCGATGTTTTCAGCGGCTAATTGTGCATCCTGGGTAGGAGCTTCTGATGGATTGGGCTTCACTTCGTCAGGCATGACTAACTCCTGCAAGTATTTCTTTATCAATCTGGTATTATATCAAAGGCAACTCTTCAATTATTGGCATCTGTGGATAGATTTGTACCTCTATTAAAAGGCAGATAAAAGCCTATTTTGGCATTTTTTAAAACTCTTTCTCTTGGTGGTCGATATTGATGATCAAACTCTGATACGCCTAAGTTTGATCTGTAAAATAATCTTGGAGAAAAATTATGACATCAAGTTACGATCAAAATGTTCCTCAAGCCCTAAGCGATGAAACTCAAAAAGTGGTAGAGACATTTAACCGCTTAGATACAGATGCCAAACTGGCTTGGTTGTATTTTGTGTATGAAAAAATGGGTGACTCAATTACTCCCGCTGCTCCCCCTGCCGCAGAACCAGAACTAGCACCAATACTCTTGGGCGATTACTATAAATTGTCTAAGGATGAACAATTGACAATTATGCGACAAATTGTCAACCGTGAAGATTCTGAATCTTCTCGTGCATATGGTGCAATCAAAGAAAACAACCAGCTATTCGTCTGGTTTGCTTGGGCACAAAACATGGGTGATCAAGTCGTTGACATCCCAGGAAACTACAAACCAACTGACGCAGTTAACAATGTGCTTTCTCAAATAGAAACACTGGATTTTGAAGAACAAATGTCTGTCTTGCGGACAGTTGTCGGTGAAATGGGTTACAGCGACGTTAAGCCAATTGAAACTCAAGCCCAAACTGGCAAAACCTCAAGCCTTTAATCACTAGGGGGTGATGGTGCGTTAGGCAAGCTTAACGCATCCTAGCGAATTAATAGCAAAGTCTATAACTGAGGCGTTACGTGCTATTTTGCAATTTGGGTTCGAGACAATAGGCTTACGGTTCATTATTGCCGAGGTCATGCTAGACAACATTGCTTCTAAAAAGTTGCTAGAAAACTTAGGTTTTCAGAGCCAAGATGTTCTGAAACAGTATGGTTTTTGGAAGGGAAAGTATCACGATTTGGAGGAATTTGTATTGACTAGAGCTACGACCGATGCAGTCTAGACCATGCTTGTGGTGTTCGATTTACAACTATCAAAAAAAGGCGATAAGTTGATAGCGTTTGCGCAGCGTCCCTCTTAGGGACTAGCGTGACGTTAGTCATAGACTTGACGCTCCGCGTATCGCGATTGTAGATAAGCTCAATGCTATTGATGGAGTAGTATTCACAAGCTAAGACACCGCCAAATGACCAAGATCAGAAGGACTCAGGTGAGAGTGTACAACATCACCGTCACGAAACCAAACAACACGCTGTGTTTGACGAGCAACTTCTGGTTCATGGGTTACCATCACAACAGTGATACCACTGGCATTGAGTTCACCAAAGATATCCAATACTTCTTGGGTTGTGCGCGAGTCGAGTGCGCCTGTCGGTTCATCGGCAAGCAGTAAGACTGGACGGTTTACAATAGCACGAGCTATAGCCACCCGTTGCTGCTGTCCACCAGACAGTTGAGTTGGTTTATTATTCAGACGCTTTTCTAAGCCTACTCGCTTCAGGGCTTCTGCTGCTCTATCACGTCGTTCCTTACCGTTCACACCAGCGTAGATCATCGGCAGCATGACATTTTCTAAAGCGCTCAGCTGAGGTAAAAGGTGAAATTGTTGGAATACAAATCCCAGTTTTTTGTTACGAATTTCTGCCAACTCTGTATCTTTCATTTGAGCGACATCAAGCTTATCCAGGTAATAATGTCCAGAACTGGGGCGATCCAAGCAACCAATGATATTCATTGCTGTGGATTTACCAGAACCAGATGGTCCCATGATTGAACAGTATTCACCCTCCTCTATAGTGAGGTCAACACCATTAAGTGCTCGCACTTCAGCTTCGCCACTACCGTAAACTTTAAAAACATTTTCTAAACGAATAATCACTGGTTGATTTCCCGGATTGGGAACGCGGGAGTCAGTCAGTGATAAAGTATTTGGCATATAAATTTTTAACCGAATTTAACCTAACCCACTATCAGTTTACCTAATAGGGCAATGCTGCTCTAGTCACCTGCTCAGTTTTAAATTCTTTTAAGCACTTCTTAACGCCACAATTGGATCGAGTTGAGCCGCACGACGCGCTGGAACAACACCAAAGAATAAACCAATCCCACCAGAAACACCAACTGCAAGGGCAATTGCTACAGGAGAAATTCCTGCTTTTAGTGGAGTCAAGGCTGATACTACCATAATGCCGCTCACACCAATCGCAGTGCCAATTAACCCACCTGCTGCTGAGAGAATGATCGCTTCTATGATGAACTGTGACAGAACATCCTGCTGAGTTGCACCAATAGCTTTACGTAAACCAATTTCTTGAGTGCGTTCAGTCACGGAGACGAGCATAATATTCATGATGCCGATACCGCCGACAAATAGGGAGATACCTGCTACAGCAGCCAGCATAATTGTCAAAGCACCTGTGATTTGACCAACAGTTTGCAAAGCATCCTTCTGAGTGCGGATGGTAAAGTCATCTTCGCTGATAATTTTGTGCCGCAGGCGTAGCAAATTGGTGACTTGAAATTCTGCCGCATCAACACTGTTGCTATCACGAGCAGAAGCAACAATGTAATCTAATGCAATGCCATAGGGAGAATTCCGTCCGACAAGTCGATTTGCTGAGGTTGTGATTGGTACCAATGCTGCTTCGTCATAATCAGATCCCAAGCTTGAGCCTTTAGCTTCTAAGACACCAATAACTTGAAAGCTAGCATTTTTGATTCGCAACTGCTGACCTATGGGGTTACTAGTACCAAATAATCTTTCTGCTAAATTGGCACCTAGTACAACAACTTGATTATTGCGCTTTATATCAATGTCGGTAAAAAACCGACCTTTTGCAGTATCAAACTCCCGTACTTTCGGAAAGCTGGAAGTTGTGCCAATGATATTGACATTGGTATTTCTGTTACGGTAATTGGCTACATATCTGCCGTTTAACTCCGGCGCGACTCCTGCTACTGTTGGCACTTGAGAGGCGATCGCCTCCGCATCTTCCAGCACTAGATTTTTCGCCACTTTCCTGCTGATACGCTGAGTCTCACGATTACCAGGAATGACAAACAAGACGTTTGATCCTAGGGAATTTAGCTGGTTTTTGACAAACTTTTGCCCTCCTTCACCAACCCCAATCATGGCTATCACTGAGGCATTGCCGATCACAATACCCAGCATGGTGAGGGCGCTACGTAACTTATTCGACACCAGGGTTTTCCCTGCCATCTTGATACTTTCTAGGATGTTCATTTCTTTTCCTGTTCCTGCTTTTTGTGAATCATGTAATCTGCAGGTGGGTTGAGAAAGATGCGATCGCCCCCTTTAACTCCTTCTAAAATCTGAGTTTGGTCTTTGACCTGTGCTCCAATTGTGACAGGACGAAACTGGGGTTTATTTTTTGCATCTGGTACTAAGACACCTGTGTTACCCTTCTCAGTCACAATTGCTACAGTTGGCACTAGTAAGGCATCTTGTACTTTATCACCTAAAAAGGTCATGTCCACATTCAAGCCAGAACGCAGTTTGTCTCTACCAGTATCAATTGCCACCCGGGTCTGGAACAATGTGACACCTTCTTCCTTGACTGCTTCAGGAGCAATCAAGCGCACATGACCTTTAAATACTTGATCAGGATAGGCATCGGCGACAATTTCTACCTGCTGCCCCTGCTTAATTCTACCTATATCAGCTTCTGGGACACTCGCCAGAACTTCTAAGCCGCGTGCGACAGCAACAACAGAACTAGAAGTTGCCGATGCACTTGAGGAAGCGGAAGTTGTGGGTGTGACGTACGCACCAACATTGGCGTACTTCTGGGTGACAACTCCGGAAAACGGAGCGCGGATAATCGTATTGTCTAAATTTACTTGCTCTGTTTTTAACTTAGCTTGAGCAGCCCCAACAGCTGCTTTACGTTGGGCAATTTCCTCAGGACGGGAACCCGCTTGTGATAATTGCAAAGCTGCTCGTGATTCAGCAACTGTTGCTTCTTTTTGGGAAATTTCTTCAGAACGAGTGCCAATTTGTTGTAGAGATAGGCGTTTTTCAGCTTCTAGCAAACTCGCCTTAGCAGCATTATCTTCACTTATGGCTTGGTCGAGCAATTGTTTTTTCTCGGCTCCCTGCTGGTAGAGAGATTGATAACGCTTGAGTTGTTCGGTTGTATATTTCGCCTTTGCTTGAGCGGCATCTACTTGAGCTTGTGCCTGAGCAATTTCTTGAGGACGATTTCCTGCACGCGCTTGAGCAAGTTGCGCCTCTGCTTGTGCTAAACGTGCTTTTGCTTGAGCAATTTCTTGAGGACGATTCCCTGCAACGACTTGATCCAACTGTGCTTGGTTCTGTGCTAAGTTTGCACGAGCCTCAGCGATTCGTGCTTGAATATCTGCGCTATCCATCTTGGCAATAATTTGCCCTTGGGTGACCTTATCGCCTTGTTCAACATACAACTGTACCAGAGTTCCAGAGTTTTTCGGGCTGATGTTCACGCTTTGAACAGGCTGCACTATACCACTGGCAGAAATTCGCACAGTCACATCTTTCGCTTCAACTGGCACAGTCAGTGCAGTTATGTCTTGTTTGGTTGTCCCCCG
>NZ_JABXYX010000264.1 GCF_017982655.1 Brasilonema sp. CT11
ATAAATGACCAAAAACTCAGCAGGTTTGGTAAAAAGCAGCCATGCGCTAAATACTTTTCAAAATTTATCTCTACAAAAAGCAGCCCTAAATATGTGTGTGGCTAGCTCTGTTTGCTCGCCCCTATTATGCGCGTTCGATAGGTAGGCGTGATTTAGTCATATTGAGGTTTGAGTATGCAGAAAAAATCAATAGTTTTAGCTGAGAATTTAGCTTACGAACTCAGTTCAACCCGAACTTTATTTGAAGGTGTCCAAATAAGTATTGATCAGGGCGATCGCATTGCTTTAGTCGGTTCCAATGGTGTTGGAAAATCCACTTTGTTAAAAATTATTGCAGGTCAACTTAGCCCGAAGACAGGTTCTGTTACACGTCAGGGAAGTATTTATTATTTGCCTCAAATCAGTACCATAAAACAGAATATCAAAGCAGATACGGTAGTCAATTTTCTAAGTTCTATTTATGAGGAATGGTGGAAAATAGAAGATGTTTTAGAATCGAAATTCAGCACGACGCTTGACTTATCCTTACCACTTTTTGATTTGAGTGGTGGAGAACTTACAAAACTATTTCTGGCTATTGGTTTATCCAGTGAACCAAAGGTGTTACTGCTGGATGAGCCAACAAATCATATGGACTTAAAGGCGTTAGAAAGTTTGAGGTTTTTTATTAACGACTTTGATGGAGCGTTTGTTATTGTCTCTCACAAGCCATTTTTTCTAGACCAAGTTACTGATATAACTTGGGAACTGACACCAGAAGGTGTGAAAGTTTACGGAGGAAATTTTTCGCTGTATCGAGAGCAAAGGGAAATAGAATTAGAGGCGAGAGTGCGATCACACGAAGTTGCGAGAAAAGAACTCAAACGCACCAAAGCATCAGCGTTGCAGGAACAAACACGAGCCGCTCAATCTCGCCAAAAAGGTCGTCAACTAGCGGGTAGCATTCCTAAAATTGTCGCTGGAGCAATGAAACGAAAAGCAGAGGTTACAGCAGGAATTGCAAAACAAAAACATGAAGCAGCTATAGAGAAAGCTACTCAAAAATTTGCAGAAACCAAAGTAAAAACAACGAAGGCGACGAGTCTTCAACTACAACAAAGAAGTCAAAAACACAGAAATCTCATTGATATTCAAGGTGCAAATCTCAAGGTAGGAGAACACCTGCTGATTGAGAATATCCAGCTTCATGTGTCCTCTGGTGACAGAATAGTTATTGCTGGCGCTAATGGTTCAGGTAAATCTAGTTTGGCAAAGGCAATTTTGAAAATGGAGAATACAACAGCGATTTTGGAGTCAGGTGAGATTTTACTTGCTCCTGCGATGAAAGCTGTGTACCTCGACCAAACTTATGAACTGGTAAATCGAAAGCAGACGATTCTGGAAAACATGCAAGCCGCTAATCCTAATCTCAATTATCAGCTTTTGCGCCAGCAGTTGGGACACTTCCTTTTTAAAGAGGATGATGTTAACAAAAACGCATCGGTGTTGAGTGGAGGTGAGTTGGCAAGGTTGGCGATCGCCATCATTAGTATTTCAGAAATCGACCTGCTGATTCTTGATGAGCCAACGAATAACTTGGATATTGAAACAGTTGACCAGATAATTGAGGGTATCAATGAGTACCAAGGAACGCTTTGGCTCATTTCCCACGATTTGGATTTCTTAAGCCGGATTAATATTATTCAAGCTTACAAGTTGAGTCAGCAACAGTTGCAACAGATGACATCTTTGCCTGATGAAATGGAGCGGTATTATCCAGAACTACTAAGCTTCACAGAACTAAAAAGGGCTTGATGTCTGGCTTTTAGACCTTACTCTTTGTACTTAACTCTTGATCAACGCTCCTTACCTTGGGGAAAAATTTCCCCAAGGTAAAATTCACTATGAGGTCATAATCTTTTGTTAATTTTTGCTTAACTAACACAGTCGAAAATAAACCTTGTCCTAAGCGTTTATCTATCATTAGAAACTTTTATTTTAAACAAGAAGAATATGAGCAGCAAAATTCGTAACAAATGGTTTGGCTGTGCATCGATTGGTGTAATGATTTCGGGACTAGCTGGCTCGAATTTACCAAGGAGATGGGGTTGGAGACGATTTACGAAATCCCAACTTGCTCTGACTATGGCAGTCTCGCTGTTGCACAACTGTGTCGTCCCGGTCACGTTGGCAGGCGAAGCGACCACGGATCAGTCTGGGCAAAAGTCCCCGATGGTCACGACCCAGCCGGACGTTGGGCCAGACGTAGCTCGATACTTAAATGATCCAGCCAAGGAATCTAAGCTGCCGCCGAAGGTGCTCACGAAGCTGCTACAGGAGCGGATCAAGTACGTCTTCGTGATCTTCAACGAGAACCACTCGTTCGACAACGAGTACGGCACGTTTCCAGGTGTTAACGGACTCTACTCGGACGGACGCACACCTCGTTCTGCTGATAAAACGCCGGGTTTCACCCAGAGCTACACGGATGCCAACGGGATGACGGTCACGGTTCAGCCATTCCGGATCGGGACTGAGCAGAACGCCAGTGTCATTGACAGCGTTGATCACTCGCACACTGGGCTGGCGAACAAGATTCATGTGGTGAATAACCAACCACAAATGGACCAGTTTGCCTCCGACGAGTACACGCGCTTTGCATCGAAGGACGGGGCGGCTAACGTTGCCGAAGGTAAGCAGTTTGCGCGCCTTGTGATGTCGCACATCGACTGTGACACCATTCCGTTTTTCTGGAAGTGGGCAAGCCGCTTCACAATCTTCGACAACATCTTCGCGACCGAAGATACACCTTCTACCCCGAATGCTGTGGCAATGATCGCGGGGCAGTCAGGTGAAACGCAGTGGGTCAAGCACGGCTCGGCAGGACAATCCTACACCGTAGGCAGTCACACTGGCACAACGCAGGGACCGCCGATAGTCAACGACCCGCAGCCCTTCTACGGCTCCCAGTTCGACACTACGACGGACAACAAGCAACCCGCTGGTACGAACGAAAGCTACGCCGACACTAACATCGCCTCGAACCTGACCTTCGCCAGCCTACCCCTTACCTTCCAGGGGCGTGACATTCAGATGGTTTTGTCAGGCAACAAAAATCCTTCGTTCGATCTGCCGGACATTCAGCAGGACATCCCCTTTATCCAGCAGGTGGGAACCAAGCCGGTCAACTGGCGCTGGTATCAGGAAGGCTACAATCTTGAGCCGACCGACACGAACGGGGTCGCCTCGCACAACGCCTATGTCACTCATCACAACGGCGCGCAGTATTTCGGCTATGTCGCCAATACACCCGAAATAAGCAAAAACCTGCGTGGGCTGAATGACTTCTTCACCGATACAGCCAACAATTCTCTGCCTAAAGGCGGTGTGTTCTACATTCGCGGCGGCTACACGAATCAGCAGGGGCTGAAACCTGCGATCACGAATCCTAACACGCCTGCGGATGAGATTGCGGCGATTAATGCGGCGAAGGCGGGCGACGACGACCATCCGGGCTACAGCGATCGGCAACTCAGCGAGGGAATGGCGGCTCGGGTGATTAACGCGATCGCCTCAAATCCGAAGCTTTGGCAGCAAAGCGCAATCATCATCACCTACGACGAGTCGGATGGCTTTTACGACCACGTCCCGCCACGCATCCTGTCCTACGGTCCCAACGGGCTGCCGCTCTCTCGGGGCATCCGCGTACCCCTGATCCTAATCTCGCCCTACGCGCGGACGCATGCTGTCTCGCACGCCGAGGGCGATCACAACTCGGTGATCGAGACGATCAACACAATCTTCGGTCTGCCCGCCCTTGCCAGCCTGCCCGATGAAGCGCAGGCGCTGGCGGCAGGCAACTCCCCGGAGTTCAACAAGTTCGGTCCCCCAGGATTTGAGCAGAAGTACCTTGGTCCGCGCGACCTCAACTCGCCGATTACCGACAGTTTGCTGTCAGGTTTTGATCCCAAGCGCCTGCTTGGAATATCGC
>NZ_JABXYX010000265.1 GCF_017982655.1 Brasilonema sp. CT11
GGATTGTTATCAAATTATTTAGTTCAGCAACTAAAACGTCCTGATGTTCCCATGTTTATCACCTAGTTGTTTGGCGTGCGGCGCAGCTACGCTGCGCCATTGCTTGTGACAGTTGCGTAAGTCCTGGGTATGAGAACATGAAAAGCACCTTCCTCTCTCGCTTCACCCCCAGTCTGATGACTGCAGAAACTTTGGAAGCAATTTTTGTCCAGCGTCATAACTTGGCAGATTATTTAGTTGATTTGATTCGTGAAAGTGCACTAACAGCAAATAAACATTTTCGCCTGTTGCTGGGGATGCGCGGTATCGGAAAAACGCACATGATAACACTGATGTATCACCGCGTCTCCAACATGGAAGACTTACAGGATAAGTTAGTCATCGCATGGTTAAGAGAGGAAGAGTGGGGCGTTACATCGTTTTTAGATTTGCTGTTGCGGATATTTCGAGCGCTACAAAAAGAATATCCAGCAGAATATAATGCTAAGTTAAATCAGCAAGTGGAAGCACTATATCAGTTATCACAACAAGAAGCTGAACATACAGCAGCAGCATTGCTCAGAGAATTTGTTGGTAAACGCACGCTGCTGCTGTTGATGGAAAATTTAGATGATGTGTTTAACGGCTTAGGTGATATTGGGCAAAAGCAACTGCGGGCTTATATACAGAATTATTCATTTTTAACAATTCTGGCAACAGCACAAAGTTTGTTTGATGGTATTATCCGCAAAGATGATCCCTTTTATAACTTCTTTTATCCTCATCATTTAGAGGAGTTAACGCTAGATGAAGCTGTAGATTTGTTGAGGCATATTGCTGAATTAGAAGGGGATAGGGAACTAGAAGATTTTATTAAAACGGCAACGGGACGCGATCGCGTCCGCGCCATCCATCACCTTTCTGGTGGAAACCCCCGCGTCTATGTTATTTTCTCGCAGTTCCTCACCCGCAAGTTGCTAGATGAACTGGTAGAACCGTTCATGCGGATGCTAGATGATTTGACACCTTACTATCAAGCGCGGATGTCATGGCTTTCGCAGCAGCAAAGAAAAATTATTGAGTTTCTCGCTGACCGCCGCCGTGCTGTTAGTGTGAAGGAGATTGCCCAACGCTGTTTTATGACTCATCAGACAGCATCAAGTCAACTTAAGGATTTGCGCGAGAAGGGCTATGTTAATTCTGAATTTATTGGGCGTGAGTCATTTTATGAGCTGCACGAACCGCTGATGCGGTTTTGCTTGGAGGTGAAGAAGCAACGGGATGAACCGATACGATTATTTATTGACTTTTTGCGAATTTGGTACACGCGCACAGAGTTGCAACAGCGGTTGGGACACGATATTGATGAAATCAAGAATAATGGATGGTTTGATGATTTAGCACAACAGTTCAATGACGCACGAATTGATGACTTTCCTTACGAACGAAATCATTCTAGGTATCAGCAACGTTTAGAACCGCTTCCACCTGATGCTGTGGTAGAGCGAGAATATGTGCTTTATGCACTTCAAGCAATGGAAGACGATGATGAAGATCCTCGCGTGGCGGCGTACTGGCAGGAGTATGAGAATTGCTTTGAGAAGAAAGACTATGCTAATGCTTTGCGATATGCAGAGAAATTGGTATTAATTCGTGGTCAGGCAGAGGACTGGTTAGAACAGGGACGCTGCTTAAATGGTCTTAAACGCTATGAGGAAGCTTTAGCATCCTTTGACAAAGCGATTTCGCTTGATTTCAATTTTGCCAAAGCTTGGGGACGCCGAGGTGAATCACTAAACAACCTCCAATACTACGAAAATGCTTTGGTATCCTTAGACAAAGCGATTTCGCTTGACCCCTATTTTGCCAGGGCTTGGGCGAACCGAGGTGATGTGCTAGACAACCTCCAATGCTACGAATATGCTTTGGTATCCTTGGACAAAGCGATTGGACTTGACCCCAATTATGTTTGGGCTTGGGTGAGAAGAGGGTTGATACTGAACAACCTCAAACGCTACGAAGATGCTTTAGTATCCTATGACAAAGCCATTTCGCTTGACCCCAATGATATCTGGGCTTGGCGCAACCGAGGTGTGTTGCTAGAGAAGTTTCAACGTTATCAGGAAGCCTTAGCTGCTTACGACAAAGCGATTTTGCTTGACCCCAAGTCTGCCTGGACTTGGAGTAAGCGAGGTGATGTGCTCGACAAGCTGCAACGCTACGAAGAAGCATTGGCTTCTTACGACAAAGCGATTTCGCTTAACCCCAACTACACCTGGGCTTGGGCTAACCGAGGCGACATGCTCGACAAACTCCAACGCTACGAGGAAGCTTTGGCATCCTTCGACAAAGTGATTTCGCTTAACCCCAATTATGACTGGGCTTGGGGTGAGCGAGGCGACATGCTCGACAAACTCCAACGCTACGAGGAAGCCTTGGCATCTTACGACAAAGCGATTTCGCTTAACCCTGATTATGCCTGGGCTTGGGCGAACCGAGGCTGGTCGTTGAAAAAACTCCAACGCTACGAAGAAGCATTGGCATCTTACGACAAAGCGATTTCGCTTAACCCCAATTATGACTGGGCTTGGTGTCAGCGGGGCGATGTGCTGGACAAGCTGCAACACTACGAGGAAGCATTGGCATCCTACGACAAAGCAATTTCGCTTGACCCCAATTATGACTGGATTTGGGCAAACCGAGGCGACATGCTTGATAAACTCCAACGCTACGAGGAAGCTTTGGCATCTTTCGACAAAGCAATTTCGCTTGACCCCAATTATATCTGGGCTTGGGGTCAGCGAGGTGATGTGCTAGATAAACTCCAACGATACGAAGAAGCCTTGGCATCTTACGACAAAGCAATTTCGCTTGACCCCAATTATAAATGGGATTGGGTTAAGCGAGGCGATTTGCTGGGTTATCTCAAACGCTATGAAGAAGCTTTGGTGTCCTACGACAAAGCGATTTCGCTTGACTCCAATTTCGCCTGGGCTTTGTCTAAGCGTGGCTGGGTACTGTTTCATTTAAAACGCTACAAAGATGCTTTAGCATCCTTAGACAAAGCAATTGAGCTTAATCTCAATTCTACCTGGGCTTGGTTTAGAAAAAGTGTAGTTTTGTACTACCTTAAACGTCACGAGGAAGCTTTAGCATCTGTTGACAAAGCAATTGAACTTGACCCCAATTATGATTTGGCTTGGGACGTTCGAGGCAGGGTACTGATTAATCTCGAACGTTATGATGAAGCATTGATCTTCTGCACTCAGGCGATCGCACTCGGTGAACTATCTTTCTATGTTTTCTTCAACCGTGCTCTTTCGCTGTTGGGTCTGAACCATTGGGACGAAGGCATCACCGTATTAGACGATGCGCTTAACCGCTTTGCCGAGGTGGCTGAACCAGATGCTGAGGATGCCGAGTTAATTATCTGTATTCTGTTCAACAGCACAAACGATGCAGCGTTATGGAAAACGCGCATCACAACCCTAGTAGAACTTTACAACAAACACCAAGTCGCCCCAGCATTAGCACAGGGACTTGTGCAAGAAAAAACCATCAGTGCATTGATGTCAGAAATGGTAAGCGACAAAGCAGCACAAACATGGCTGGAAGTTTGGCAGGTAGTTGTGGGAAATCGTCCTGAGTTCCAAATTCCCCTCCGGCTTCTCAATGCTGCTGTCCGCTATCGGGAAACAAAAGGCGATAGACGTGTCTTGCTAGAACTACCTATTGAAGAACGCAAGTTGTTACAAGAGGTGCTGGGTATCAGCTAATGAGTGGAGGTCGTCCAGCCCAGAGGGCTGGAACAAGGTTGGGCATTTTTTTCTTGTATAGTTATTGCCACTCGGGTTGCGGCATACTAAGGAAGATCCAGAACATCCTAAATATTCCTATGCCCGCTCCCTACAGTGATGACTTACGCTCAAAAGTGATGGCAGCCATCGACCGTGGTGAA
>NZ_JABXYX010000266.1 GCF_017982655.1 Brasilonema sp. CT11
ACGGTTGTTGTCCCACCCCAAACTTTCCTTAAATGTGAAAAAAATGGGGGGGCCACAAAACCAGTTGTCCCCCGGTGTGGGGGGGGCGGTAACCCGCCGTTACGGCTTCATAGGCGATCGGATCATCGCCGTCGTCAAAGACGCCCAGCCGAACATGGCTGTGAAGAAGTCTGATGTTGTAGAAGCAGTCATAGTCCGCACCCGTCATAATACCCATCGAGATAGCGGTATGAGTATTCGTTTTGACGATAATGCCGCAGTTATCATCAACAAAGATGGTAATCCCAGAGGAACACGGGTTTTCGGACCAGTCGCACGAGAACTACGTGAGAAAAACTTTACTAAAATTGTTTCTCTGGCTCCGGAGGTGCTGTAGTGGCAAATAAAAAGAAGGATCAACCTAGATTTTTCAAAATGCACGTAAAAACTGGGGATACGGTGCAAGTTATTGCCGGAAAAGATAAAGGCAAAGTTGGAGAAATTATCAAAGCAATTCCCCAAGAAAGTAAAGTGCTTGTTAAAGGTGTAAATATAAAAACTAAGCACGTAAAACCTCAGCAAGAAGGTGAATCTGGGCGTATTGTGACTCAGGAATACCCAATCCACAGTTCCAACGTTATGCTCTATTCCACCAAGCAAAATGTTGCCAGTCGCATCTCCTACACTTTCACTGCAGAAGGTAAGAAAGTTAGAATGCTTAAGAAAACGGGCGAAATTATAGATAAATAATGAGTCAGTGCTCGAAAGCGGATCTGTGGGCATGTAAAAGCAAGTGCTAGGCTACAGTTTTTTGACTTGTAAATACCCCCGTAGAGTAGATTAAGACAGTCGCGTCTGGCCAACCTGGAAAGTCATTGGTCATTAGTAAAAAAACAAAAGACAATAGATAAAGAGTAAGGACAGTAATCCCTGACCAAGACCAGGGATAAAAAGAACAAAAACTATGGCAACCACAAGACTGAAAACTTTATACCAAGAAACAATTGTCCCCAAACTGATGCAACAGTTTCAGTACACCAACATTCATCAAGTGCCGAAGTTGGAAAAAGTGACTGTTAACCGGGGTTTGGGGGAAGCATCTCAAAATGCGAAAGCGTTGGAAGCGTCTTTGACCGAGATTGCCACAATTACTGGCCAAAAACCAGTCGTGACACGGGCGAAAAAAGCGATCGCGGGCTTCAAAATTCGTCAAGGTATGCCAGTTGGTATTATGGTCACCTTAAGAAGCGAAAGAATGTATGCCTTTCTCGATCGTCTCATTAGTTTAGCACTACCAAGAATCCGGGACTTTCGCGGTATTAGTCCTAAAAGCTTTGATGGTCGCGGTAATTATACTCTAGGTGTCAGAGAGCAACTCATTTTCCCAGAAATTGAGTATGACAGCATTGACCAAATTCGTGGTATGGATATTTCCATTATCACTACAGCAAAGACTGACGAAGAGGGTCGCGCCTTACTTAAAGAAATGGGAATGCCCTTTCGGGATCAATAAGTTCATCTAAAGAGGAAACGATGGCGGTTAACGACACAATTGCAGATATGCTCACGCGCATCCGCAATGCGAATATGGCGCGGCATCAAACAACACAAGTGCCATCCACTAAAATGACTCGTAGCATCGCAAAAGTGCTGCGCGAAGAAGGTTTTATTGGTGAGTTTGAAGATGCAGGAGAAGGAATTGGGCGCAATTTGGTGATTTCCTTGAAATACAAGGGTAAAAATCGCCAACCCCTAATCACCACCCTTAAGCGGGTGAGTAAACCAGGTTTGCGTGTTTACTCCAATAAAAAAGAACTACCAAGAGTACTAGGTGGTATCGGTATTGCCATTATTTCTACATCAAGTGGCATTATGACTGACCGAGAAGCACGGCGTCAAAACTTGGGTGGTGAAGTACTGTGCTACGTTTGGTAGTCATTAGTCATTCGTAAAAGACAACAGACAACAGACAACAGACAACAAACAAAGCACAAAGCACAAAGGACTAAAAGTTATGTCTCGAATTGGTAAACGCCCAATTACAATTCCCGCTAAGGTGCAAGTAAACATTGATGGCACAAAAGTGTTAGTCAAGGGCCCTAAAGGCGAACTTTTTCGCGATTTGCCTCCTCATGTCATAGTCTCCCAAGAAGGAGAAATATTGCAGGTTAACACTCGCGATCAATCTCGTACGTCCCGCCAAATGCACGGTTTATGCCGTACTTTGGTTGCCAATATGGTTGAGGGAGTTTCCAAAGGGTTTCAACGTCGTTTGGAAATTCAAGGGGTTGGCTACCGGGCGCAAGTTCAAGGTCGTAATTTGATTTTGAACATGGGCTATAGCCATCAAGTGCAAATCGTTCCACCAGAAGGGATTCAGTTTGCAGTTGAAAATAATACTAACGTTATTGTCAGCGGCTACGACAAAGAAGAGGTAGGCAACACAGCTGCTAAAATTCGCGCTGTGCGCCCACCTGAGCCTTACAAAGGCAAAGGTATTCGTTACGCCGGTGAAATGGTCAGACGTAAAGCTGGTAAGACTGGTGGTAAGGGCAAGAAGTAAAAATGAAACATACTCGTAAAGAATCAAGGGAACGTCGCCGTAGACGCATTCGTGGTAAAGTTGATGGCTCTTCTGAGCGTCCACGGTTAGCTATATTTCGCTCTCACCAACATATTTATGCTCAAGTTATTGATGATACGAATCATCACACCTTAGTGGCAGCCTCAACTCTAGAACCAGATTTAAAATCAAAATTAGCTTCCGGTTCAAACTGTCAAGCTTCGGTGGAAGTCGGCAAATTGATCGCAGTTCGCTCCTTAGAAAAAGGTATTAGCAAAGTCGTCTTTGACCGAGGTGGGAACCTTTTCCACGGTCGCGTCAAAGCACTAGCAGAAGCAGCTCGCGAAGCTGGTTTGGATTTTTAAATGAGTTATTGCTCATGAGTCATGAGTCGTTAGTTAAAGAAAGACAAATGACAATTGGCTCCTAACACGAGGTAAATAAAATGGCAACTGGTCGTCGTAAAGCTAACCGTACAAAAAAAGAAGAAACCACATGGCAAGAGCGGGTTATCCAAATCCGACGGGTGAGTAAAGTCGTAAAAGGAGGTAAAAAACTTAGCTTCCGCGCGATCGTCGTTGTGGGAAATGAACGCGGTCAAGTTGGTGTGGGAGTAGGCAAAGCCTCAGATGTGATTGGTGCCGTAAAAAAAGGCGTTGCTGATGGGAAAAAGCATCTGATTGAAATTCCCATGACAAAATCCAACTCTATCCCCCATCCAATTGATGGGATTGGTGGTGGTGCTAAGGTGATTATGCGACCAGCAGCACCTGGTACTGGAGTAATTGCTGGTGGTGCTGTACGTACAGTACTGGAATTAGCAGGAGTTCGCAATATTCTAGCTAAGCAACTCGGTTCAAACAATCCTCTGAATAATGCTAGAGCCGCAGTTAATGCTCTATCTACCCTGCGAACTTTTCCAGAAGTCGCCGAAGACCGGGGTATTCCTGTTGAAAATCTTTATATTTAAGTCATTTGTCCTCAATCCTTTGTTTTTATAGAAATGACAAATGACCCTCAGGGTATACCTTTGGTGCGTGTATTTTTTGTAGCTCACTAGCACGGCTACGCCCCAAGTCCTGCGGAGGCTTGCGCCAACAAAGCAGTGTCTGTAGTGGCTCACGAATGATAAATGACTAAATTTTACACAAGGTTTTCTTTATGAGACTAACCGATGTTCGTCCTCAAAAAGGCTCAAAGAAGCGTCCCCGTCGTTTAGGTAGGGGTGTTTCAGCCGGTCAAGGTGCTAGTGCTGGTAAGGGTATGCGTGGTCAAAAAGCGCGTTCTGGCCGCAGTACACGACCCGGCATTGAAGATGGTCAACCGCCATTGTACCGCTGCATACCCACGTTAAAGGGCTTCCCTCT